>CAXUOA010000172.1:0-6553 GCA_964252625.1 uncultured Acetobacteraceae bacterium
CACGACGCCGTGGCGGTTGCGGAAGTCGATGCACAGATCATGCACCTCCAGCAGCGCGTCAGCCACGCTTCAGCCTCACCCGCGGATCAAGCAGCACGTAGGCCACATCCACCGCCGCGTTGGCCGCCACCACGAAGAACGACGCATACATCACGCAAGCCATGATCACCGGCAGATCGAGATTCTGCAGCGCGTCGAAGGTAAGTTTCCCCACGCCTTGCAGGCTGAACACCACCTCCGTCAGCAACGCCCCGCCACCCACAAGTGCCCCGAAATCCAGCCCGAACAGCGAGACGAACGTGATCAGCGACGTGCGCAGCGCGTGGTGCAACAGGATGCGCGTCTCGCTCAGCCCCTTCGCGCGCGCCGTGCGCACGAAGTCCTCCTGATACGCCTCGATGAGACTGGCCCGCAGCACGCGCCCATACAGCCCCATATACAGCAGCGCCAACGTCGCCCACGGGATCAGCAACGTCTTGAACCACAATATCGGGTCCTCGCTCAATGGCGTGTAGCCGAGCGGCGGCACCCAGGAGAATAGCCAGCTATCGTGCAACCTGCTCTGCGTCAGCAAGTTCGCCATCTGCCCCACCCAGAACACCGGCATGGACACACCAACCAGCCCCGCCACCATCAACACGCGGTCCGTGACACCGCCGCGCGTCAGCGCCGCCGTCACACCGATCGCCAATCCCCCCGAAACCCAAAGCACCGCCGCGCCCACAACCAGCGACAGCGTCACCGGCGCGCCGGCCACGATCTCCGGTATCACCAACTGCCCGCGGTTGACGAAGCTCGTGAGGTCCTGCGTCACGAATAGCCGTTTCATCATGAGCGCGTATTGCACCGGCACCGGCCGGTCGAGCCCGAAATCATGCCGCACGGCGGCGAGCACTTCCGGCGTGGCGTTGCGGCCGGCAATGCGCGCTGCGGGATCAGCGCCTGGTGTGGCGAAGAAGATCAGAAAGACCAGCACGCTTATGCCGAAGAGGACGAACAGCATCTGGGCCAGGCGTTGTAGAACCATCATAAGAAAGCAAGCAGTTCTTTTTTGAAAAAAAGAACCAAAAAACTTTTACTACTGACGCCAGTGAAACGAAGCGTGCCTGTTAGGGTAAAGCAAGACTGCTGCAAATGCGTGGTAGTAAAAGTTTTTTGCTTCTTTTTTTCAAAAAAGAAGGCCTTCCTTCCTTCCCTCATACCCGCAGCTTCGCCCGTGTATCCAGCGCGTCCCGCAACCCGTCCCCCAGCACGTTCAACGCCAGCACCGTCACCACAATCATCACCCCGGGTGCCACGGCCACCAGCGGCCGCACGTAGATCAGCGTCTGGCCGTCCGCGATGATCGTGCCCCAGCTCGCCGCCGGCGGCTGCACGCCGATCTGCAGGAAGCTCAGCGCGCTCTCCGTCAGCAGGTTGAGCGCCATGATCAGCGGCGCGAACACGATCAGCGTGCTGGCCACGTTCGGCAGGATGTCGCGCAGCAGGATGCGGCGGCTGCCCACGCCGAGGCACTGCGCGGCCAGCACGAACTCGCTTTGTGCCAGGGCGAGCACCTGGCCGCGCACCGGCCTTGCCGCGTAAGGCACATAGACGATGCCGATGATGGCGATCGGCAGCAGCAGGCTGTCCGCCTCGACGGTGAACGGGCCAAGCCGCAGACCCTGGCTGATCAGCACCACGGACAGCGAGATGGCCAGCAGGTACACCGGGAACGCCCAGAGTATGTCCAGCAGGCGGGACAACACCTGGTCCGTCCAGCCGCCCGCGTAGCCGGCGACGATCCCCACCAGTGCTGCCAGCGCCAGGCACACCACCGTCGCCGAGCCGGCGATCAGCAGCGAGTTCCGCCCGCCATAGAGCAGCCGCGCCGCCACGTCGCGTCCCTGGCCGTCGGCGCCGAGGAAATACGCACCGTGCCAGGTGGCGCCGATCGGGGCCGAGCCGAGATGCAGCGGGTTGTCGGCTGCCTGCAGGATGTCCAGCGTGCGCCCGCCTATCACCACGTGGCCGTCCAGGTTCGGCCGGAACGGGTCGCTGCCCGCCACATGGCGCGCGTAGGCCGGCGCCAGCGCGCAGCCGAGCACGATGGCCAGCAGCACGCAGGCCGCGGCCACGGCGGCGCGGTCCCGCCGCAGCCTGCGCCACGCGACCGCCCAGGGCCCGTCGCTCACTGCACCCAGGCTTTCGAGAAGATCATGTGGAACAGCGGGCTGAACTGGAAACCGCCGAAGCGGGCGGAGACCACGTCCAGCCAGTGTATCTGGAACAATGTGGTGCTCGGCGCGCGGTCCGTCACGTCGTGGTCCACGGAGGCCCAGAGCCGGGCGGCGCCGGCGGGATCGGTCAGCTCGGCGCCCATCGCCGCCTGCATGCGCGCGTCCACGGCGGGGTCGCAGAAGCCGCTCATGTTTATGGAGGCGTCGGACCCCGGATGATAGCCGGCGCAGGAGAACAGCACGTTGAGGAAGTCCGATTCCGCCGGGTAGTCCTGGTACCAGTTCGCCAGGCCGATCTGCACGCGGTTGTTCGAGTTCGAGAGGTAGGGGTCGCGTATGTTGTAGGAGATGGCGTGCAGGCGGGCGTCGTAGCCGATGTCGGACAGCACGCTTTGCAGGTAGATGCCCATGCTGTGTTCCACGTCGCGGTCCGACGCGATCAGCGTTACCCGCATGCCCGCCGTGCCGGAAGCCGCCACCAGCGCCCGCGCCCGTGCCAGGTCCGGCGCGTGCCAGGCGTCACCCGGGTCCAAGGTGTAGGGGCAGTACGGCTGCGAGCCGGGCAGGCCCTCCGGCAGCAGGTGGCACAGAGGCGTGCCAAGCGCCGGGCCGCCGTACAGATCGACCAGCACGCGGCGGTTGACCGCCATCGCCACCGCCTGGCGTGCCCGCGCGTCGTTGAACGGCGCCAGATGCGTGTTCATCATAATATAGTAGTAGGCCAGCATGGGGTGGATGTGCGCCAGCCGCGCGTAGTGGCTGCCGATCTCCGCCAGCCGGTCCAGCGGCGGCGGATCGCTCATCCAGTCCAGCGTGCCGTTCTCTATGGCGCTCACCTCGGACTCCGTCTGCAGCCCGTAGCGTATCTCTATCCGGTCGGCATGGCCGTCCGGTTGCGCTTCCTCGCTCCAGGGATGGAAATACGGATTGCGCACCAGCACCATGGCACGCACCGGATCATAGCCGGAGATCATGTAGGGCCCGGTGGAAGCTGGCGGCGTGGTCCCCAGATCATGCGCCGGTGTGTCTGCCGGCAGGATCGCGGCGAACGGCAGGGCGATCTTCTGGGCGAACTCGCTGTCCGGCCGGGTGAGGTGGATGGTGACCGTGCGCGCGGCCGGGTCACCCACCACGCCGCCGTCCAGCATGCACCCGGCAGGATGCGCCAGGCAGGCCTGAGCGCCCGCGATGATGCCGTACCAGCTTCCGGTGTTGGGGCCGGAGACGCGGAACATGCGCCGGAAGCTGGCCACCACGTCGGCCACGCCCACCGCCCGGCCGTCGGAGAACCGCACGCCGCTGCGCAGCCGGAACACGTAGGTGCGCCCGCCGTCGCCAATCTCCCGCAACGCTTCGGCCAGGTCCGGCACCAGGACCGTGCCCGCGGCGCCCTCCGCCTTGCGGAAGCACAGCAGCTGGTCCTGCGTCACCGAGAGTATTTGCCAGACGTCCGTCGTGTAGCTGATCTGCGGGTCGATCGTGCCGGCCGCCTGGTAGGAGGCGAAGTGCAGCACGCCGCCGCGATGCGGCTGTGCCCACGCAGTGCCGCCCAGCAAGACCGACGCAAACAGGAGATGAACCAGGCGCATCCTGCTTCGTAGCATCTGCGGGCCGGAGGGGCAGCCTGAGCTCCCGAAAGTTTTTGCTTCTTCCAGCAGGAAGCGCTTTCCTGGCCGCAGTTGCCCGCGATGGCCAGATGGAGTACCCGGCCCCCGTCATGGATGCGATAATCGATGCCCTAACCGAGCCGGCCATCAGGGAGCCGGCCCTGCCACGGTTGGCCAGCGCCACCATGGACATCGGCGCGGACGTCACACGGACCAAGCGCAACAGCCTGGCCTGGACGGATCTCACCGAAGGTGCGGCTCTCTGGCGGCTCGGCGCCACCCTTGGCTGGCTGGACATCAAGCTCAAATACCGCGGTTCGCTCCTCGGCCCGTTCTGGTTGACGATCTCGACGGCCGTCTGGATCGGCGCCATGGGCGGCCTGTACAGCGTCCTGTTCCACCAGGACCTGCACGTCTATCTGCCGTTCCTGGCGCTCTCCCTGGTCACCTGGAACGCCATCGGCGGGCTGGTCGGTGACGCCTGCAACACCTTCACCCAGGCCGAGGGCACCATACGGTCAGTCCGCATGCCGTTCTTCGTGCACGCGCTCCGGGTCGTGGTACGGACCGCCATCTCGTTCGCCCACAACCTGCCGGTGATCGTCGCCGTCTTCGCCATCTTCTCGGTCTGGCCCGGCCCTGTCGCCGCCCAGAGCCTGTTCGGCCTCGTGTTGTGGACGATCGACGGGTTTGCCGCATGCCTGCTTCTAGGCAGCCTGTGCGCGCGCTTCCGCGACATCCCGCCGATCGTCGGCAGCATCATGCAGATCGCCTTCTTCATCACCCCCATCGTGTGGCTGCCGCAGCAGCTTGGCGCACATGGCTGGTGGCTGCCCTACAACCCGTTCGACGCCTTGCTGGAGACGGTTCGCGCCCCGTTGCTCGGGCATTCCGTCTCGGGGCTGGTCTGGACGCTGGCGGTCCTCGACAGCGCGGTGTTCTGCGCGGTCACCTGGTTCGCCTTCGTGCGGGTGCGTACCCGGCTGGCGTATTGGATGTGAACGGACACGCCTCCTGAAGGCCTGATCGTGGTCTCCCGCCTGCGTGACGACCGCGTCCTGTGCGTTGCCACCGCCTCGCAGCAGTGCAGGTAGACGTTCGCCTTTCTTTCAGGGGCCACCTGCCGCCCTCAGAGATATGGACCTATGGCTCACATACAGATCGAGAACGTCTCCGTCGATTTCCCGCTCTATCACGGCAGCGCGCGCAGCCTGAAGAAGACGGTGTTCGCCGCTGCGTCCGGCCGGCTGGGCGAGGACACGCGGCAGCGCGTGGTGGTCCAGGCCTTGCGCAACATCACCATAGACCTGCAAAGCGGCGACCGTCTCGGTCTCGTCGGCACGAACGGCGCGGGCAAGACGACGCTCCTGCGCACCATCGCCGGCATCTATGAGCCGATACAGGGCCGCATACGCGTGGAAGGCAGCCTGAACGCGCTGCTGGACCCGCAGCTCGGCATGAACATGGAGCTCACGGGCCGCGAGAACATCATGTTGCGCGGCCTCTACAACGGCTTCACCAAGCCGCAGATCGACGCGATGGAGCAGGACGTGCAGGAATTCGCCGAACTCGGCGAGTTCCTTGACCTGCCGGTGCGCTTCTACAGCTCCGGCATGATCATCCGCCTGGGCTTTGCGCTGGCCACCTGCATCCGCCCGCAGGTGCTGTTGATGGACGAGTGGTTCCTCGCCGGGGATGCGAGCTTCATGGCCAAAGCGCGCGCGCGCCTGGAAAGTGTCGTGCGCGGCGCGGAAATCCTGGTCCTCTCCACCCACCAATCGGGCGCCGTGCTGGAATGGTGCACCCGCGTCGTTTGGATGGACCACGGGCGCGTCGTGATGGAAGGCCCGGCGGCGGAGGTGATGGATTCCTACCTGCAGGGTGTGGCGCCCTCGGCACGCGTGCTCGAGGAGGCAGCCGGCCTGCCGGCCTAGAGAAGCCTGACACCGTCCCGGGCGACCGGCGTCTCGCCCTATGCACGAGGCCGGCCGGTTTCTAGAGCATCACCCGATCAACCGGGGTCACCTGTCGGATAAAGATGCTCGCAACATCAGATAGCTAGAGTGTTGCGGTGAGCCCTTGCGAACGGAAAATGCTCTAGTCCCGCTTGCGCCGGAACGCATCCAGACTGACGATCTGCGGCGTGGCGTCGGGCACAGGCTCGGCCGGCGGTTCCACGGCTTGCGGTGTCGGCTCCGCCACCGGCGCCACCGCCCGGAACCGCAAGCCGAACTGCACGTGGGGATCGACGAACGCGGTCACCGCAGCCAGCGGCACGGTCAGCGCGGAGTTCACGCCACCGAAAGACAGGTTGACGCCGAACACGCCCGCACTCTCGTCGACGAACAGGTCGCGGAACTGGTGCTGCAGGACGATCGTCATTTCGCCGGGGTATTTCTGGCGCAGCCGTGCGGGGATGTCCACGCCGGGATAGTCGGTGCGGAACGTGATGTAATAATGGTGCTCGCCGGGCAGCAGACCCTCTGCCACCACGTGGGACAAGGCGCGTGCCACGACCGCGCGCAACGCGTCTTCCATCCACTGGTCGTAGGGTAGCAGGCTGTCCGGCGTGCCGTCGGCGCCGTCGCGTGTCTCGGTATCGTCTTCCATGATCGGGCTCCCGCAGCGTGCATGCATAGCGCGCAAGACGCGGCGCGCAAACCGGGGTTGGGGAAAAGAAAGCAAGCAGTCCTTTTTTGAAAAAAAGGACCAAAAAACTTTTGCTTC
>CAXUOA010000173.1:0-6439 GCA_964252625.1 uncultured Acetobacteraceae bacterium
GCCTACGCCCAGGTCGGCCCTTCGGTCGGCGGTGCGGGGGGCGGTTCCTATGGCGGCGTGGGCGGGTCCGGTCTGCCCACCCGCAACCATGGTCAGGATGACGAATCGGCCAAGAAGCCCGACGACAAGCCGATAGCGCCGCCGCCGGCGATCCCCGGTGCGCAGCCCAATTCGGATGCGGCGGTCATCCCGGCCGACAAGGTGGCTGCCGAGATGAGCCCCAACGAAGCGCTGTTCGACGCCATCAACCGTGGGGACCTGGGCGCCGCCAAGGACGCGGTCAATCGTGGGGCGCAGCTGGACGCCCACAACGTTCTGGGCCAGACCCCGACGGACGCGGCGATCGACCTCAGCCGCAACGACATCACCTTCCTCCTGCTCTCCCTGCGCGGCGCCGTGAGCAGCGGCAAGCCTGTGCAGACGGCTGCGGCGGCGGGCGGCAAGCCGGGCAAGGGCGTGAAGGGCACCCGCACCGCCCAGCATGCGCCCGTGCATGTGGCGGCTGCCGACCGCGGCACGCCCAATCCGGCAGTGGGCTTTACCGGGTTCTGATAGGCCTGCGAAGGAAGGCCAGGGGCTCTCCCCCTGGACCACGCTCGCGACAGTCGTCCCTGGAACCCTCTTATCCGCAGTCGAAACAGATGGGATCTGGGGCCTCGAGGCCCCGGCGGGGTTTGGGGCGGAGCTCCAACCTTGCCTATAAGTCAAGAACAACGCCATCGATATGACAGACGACACATTCATGCGCCGCGCGATCGCCCTGGCCCACGAGGGCTTGCGCAAGCCAGGCGGCTCGCCCATCGGCTGCGTGATCGTGCTGGACGGCCGCATCGTCGGCGAAGGCCATAACGAGACGGAAGGCCAGCACGACCCGACGGCACATGCCGAGGTGGTGGCCATGCGCCGGGCCGGTGCGGCCATCGGCCGTTGGGAGCTGCGCGGCGCCACGCTCTACAGCACGCTGCAACCCTGCGGCATGTGCACCATGGCCTCGATCTGGGCGAAGATCGGCCGGATCGTGTACGGCGCGGGCCGGGCCGAGGTGCATCGGATGTATTTCGAGGACCGGCACTTCGACACCGACGATTTCATACGCGACGCCTACCGCAAGGACATCAGCATCGCGGGCGGCTTGCTGGCGGCAGAATGCGCCAGGCTGTATTTCAAGCCGGGTCAGGCGCTGGATTTCGAGGAGCAGGCCAACCTTTAGGCAGGCACGCCGGCATCGTCCGAACCGGCGCGGGCGCGCAAGCACGCGCCCGAGCGGCATGCCGGCGGGGCGCGAACGTTTTTGCTTCTTTTTTCAGAAGGGAAGGCCTTTGTTCCTGCCATGCGAGATCTCTGGGACGCGAACGCCAACTACGTCCGCGTGGTGCTGAAGGACGTGCAGGCCGAGGCACAGATCGGCCTGCACCCGTGGGAGCGGCATCCGGAACGGCCGGCGCGGCTTCTGGTGAACGTGGAGATGTTCGCCCACGGCGCCGCGTTCCTGGACTACGACCCGGTGCGCCAGGCGATACGCGCCTGGCCGGCCCGGCCGCATACGGATCTGCTGGAAACGCTCGCCGAGGAACTCGTGACGGTGTGTTTCGCCGATGCGCGCGTGGAGGCCTGCCGGGTGTCCGTGGCCAAGCCCGACGTCTTCAACGAGGCCGGTGCCGCCGGGGTCGAGTTCTACCGCCTGCGTCCGGCGTGAAGCGCGTCCTCGTCACCGGCGGCGCCAGGCGGATCGGCGCGGCCATCACCGAGGGCCTGGCCGCCGATGGCTGGGACGTGGTGATCCACTGCAACGCCTCACGCGCGGACGCAGCCGCGCTGGCCGATCACGTGACGGCGCACGGCGGCGCCTGCAGCGTGTTGCAGGCGGACCTGTCCGACCGGGGCGCGGTGGCCGGGCTGATCGGCGCGGCCGGCGAACTGGACGCGCTGATCAACAACGCCAGCAGCTTCCGCTACGACAGCCTGCAGACGATGGACGCCGCGTCCTGGGACACGCATTTCGGCGCGAACCTGGAGGCGCCGGTGTTCCTGGCGCAGGCGTTCGCCGCTTCCCGCGCCGGGCGGCCCGGCTGCGTGATCAACATGCTGGACCACAAGGTGACCGCGCTGAACCCGGATTTCTTCAGCTACACGGTAGCCAAGGTGGCGCTGGCAGGGGCCACAAGGCTGCTGGCGCAGGCGTTGGCAGGCAACGGCATACGGGTGAACGGGATTGCCCCGGGCATCACGCTGCTCAGTGGCAAGCAGACGCAGGCGGGCTTCGAACGCGCCTGGTCGGCGCCCCCGCTGGGACGCAGCAGCACGAAAGAGGAGCTGGTGGCGGCCTGCCGTTTCATCCTGGAGACGCGGAGCCTGAACGGGCAGGTGATTGTGCTGGACGGCGGCGAGGCGCTTCTGGAGCGCCAGCGGGATGTGGCGTTTGAGCCTTGAGACGTAAGGCGGGCACGGGACGCTTGTGCAAGCAAGGAAGGCCTTCTTTTTTGAAAAAAAGAAGCAAAAAACTTTTGATCCCGGCGCAGGCTTTGGTGCCTCGATCAAACGGATCGGCAGCCGATTGGTGCAGCCTCTCCTAGCATCTGCACCAGCCGGATGCCTCTGGATTGATCGAGTCATCCGAGCCGCGCCGGGATAAAAGTTTTTTTGCTTCTTTTTTCAAAAAAGAAGGCCTTTCTTGCCTTCGCAGACGCCAATCTCAACGCAGGCCGGGATCGGGAAGCGTCTTCCTCTCCGAACCGACCACAAAGGCGAACGCACCCCACACGCAGGCGAACACCACCAGCCCCAGCCACCCCGCCGCGCCCTCGAACGACGCGCCCGTTATCGCCAAAGGCGACTGGCTGCCGGTGGCACCGATCACCGCCGCCATCGCCACGCCCACCAGGCTTTCGCCGACGATGAACCCGCTGGCAATGAGCACGCCGCGGCGCCGTGCCGTGTCGCCGTCCGCACGGCCGCGCAACCGGCGGTCCACCACCCAGCCGAGCATGGCGCCGATGGCAAGCGTAACCCCCACGGTGGGCGGCAGGTAAAGCCCGATGCCCACGGCCAGCACGGGGATGCCGGCGCGCCCGGCGCGTTTCAGGCCGAAATCGACGGCGATCAGCACGACACCCGCGGCGATGCCGATGCCGATGGACGTCCAGTCCAGCGCATGGCCGAAGATGCCGCGGGCGATGGCGGCCATCAGCGTGGCCTGTGGGGCGGCGAGCGCCTGGTTCGGGTCCATGCCGGCATCCGGCATGGCGCCGGGGAAACCGTAGGCGTGGTAGAGCAGGTCCAGCACCGGCGGGATCACCAGCGCGCCCACCACGCAGCCCACCACGAGCACGGCCTGCTGCCGCCACGGCGTGGCGCCCAGCAGGTAGCCGGTCTTCAGGTCCTGCAGGTTGTCGTTGCTGATCGTGGCGGTGGCCAGCACCACGGAGACCACGAACAGGGTGAACGCGACGCCGGCCCGGCGGCCGTCCGCGCCGGCCAGCATGCCGCCGCTCTGCAGGATGGCGAGCAGCAGCAGCGAAGTGAGGATGGTGGCGATGATGGCGATGCCGGAGACCGGCGAGCTGGAACTGCCGACCAAGCCGGCCATGTAGCCGCAGGCCGCGGCCACCGCGAAGCCGAACACCACGCTGAAGACGCAGCCGAACGCCACCAGGCCCAAGAGGCCGAAGCCCTGCGCCGGGCCGGCGCCGTGCAGGAAGGCGGCGAAGGTGAGGGCCATGACGAGCAGGGCGGCGGCGAAGGTGAGGCCGACCCAGCGCGGCGGCATGTCGCGGTCCGTGTCCGGCGCGCCGGAGACCCCTGGAGTCGCGCGGCTGGCGCGCAGGCTGTCCCGCACGCCGGCGATCGTGGGCCCAAGCAGCCCGGCCAAGGACCAGATGGCGGCCACCCCTATCAGGCCGGCGCCCATGAAGCGCACCTGGTGCGACCACAGCCCGGTGGCGTAGGGGATCAGCGCGGTGCCGGCGGGTGCGGGATGCAGGGTGGTGAGCACGGGCACGGCCACGCCCCAGGCGAGCACGGCGCCCAGCAGCATGGCCAGCCCGCCGGCGATGCCGACGAGGTAGCCCGCGCCGAGCAGGGCCAGGGAGAACCCGGTGGACAGCCGGAACGCCGCATGGCCGAGCGTGAACCACTGGCTGAGGCCCTCGCCCAGCACGTGCAGGCCGGTCGCGGCAAAGCTGACCACGGCCGCCACGATGCCGCCTGCTGCGATGTCGGACGCGCCAGGCTCGCCCGGCGCGGTCTGGCCGTGGCCCACCCGCAGGATCTCGGCCGCCGCCACGCCTTCCGGATACGGCAAAGTGGAGTTCACCACCATGGCGCGCCGCAACGGGATGGTGAACAGCACGCCCATGACACCGCCTGCGGCGCATACCCCGGCGCTCTGCCAGAACGGGAAACCGTGCCAGTGCCCCACGATGACCAGCGCCGGCATGACAAAGATGACCGACGACAGGGTGCCCGCGGCCGAGGCCTGCGTCTGCACCATGTTGTTTTCCAGGATGTTGCCGCCGCCCAGCGCGCGCAGCACGGCCATGGAGATGACGGCCGCCGGGATGGAGCTGGCGAAGGTTAGGCCGACCTTCAGGCCGAGATAGACGTTGGCGGCGGTGAAGACCACGGTGATCAGCGCGCCCAGGATGAGGCCGCGCACGGTCAGCTCACGCAAATCTATGACGCTCCGAAAAAGGAAAGCAAGAAAGCAGTCCTTTTTTGAAAAAAAAACCAAAAAACTTCTGCTCCCTGTCGGCGGCTGTATCAGCAGTCGCCGACAGGGACCAAAAGTTTTTTGCTTCTTTTTTTCAAAAAAGAAGGCCTTGCCTTTACCTTCAATCGACCGCGCGCGCTTCGTCCGGCAGCATGATCGGAATCCCGTCGCGTATCGGGTAGGCCAGCCCGGCGCCGCGGCTGATCAGCTCGCCGGCGGCGCGGTTATACTCCAGCGGCCCCTTGGTCACCGGGCAGACGAGAATTTCCAGCAATCGCGGGTCCAGCGGTGCGGCGTCCAAAACGGCTCTCCTGTCAGCTCGGCCGGGATCCCGGGTCACCCTCATGCACCGACATGCGCAACAGCGCCAGCAGGTCAGCGGCCCGGTCGGCGTCGGTCGGGGCCTCCAGAAGGGCCTGCTTCTCCGCATCTTCAAACGGGCACAGCATGGCGAGCGTGGTGACCAGGCTTGCTTCCGGCATGCGCTCGATCGCGTCCCAGTTGGCATCGATGCCGTGCAGGGTGAAAAACGGCCGCAGGGCGCCCAGAAGCTCGCTGCGCTGCACCCCCATGGCAGCACCGGCAGGCGCCAGATCCGGCTGGAAATGGCCGAAATCGGCGGTCACGCGCCGGTAGCCGTGGCGCACCGACAGCTCGTCTATCACCCTGAAGCGGCTGACGCCGGTCAGCGTGATGAGGTAGCGGCCGTCATCGGTCTCGGCGAACTGGGAGAGCCGTCCCAGGCAGCCGATCTGGTACAGGCTGGGGCCGTTCGGCGCACGGGGCGCGTGCATGTTGGGCTGGATCATGCCGAACATGCGGCTTTGTGCGAGTGTGTCATCGATCAGGGACAGGTAGCGCGGCTCGAAGACGTTCAGCGGCAATCGGCCGTGTGGCAGTAGCAGCGCCCCCGGCAGGGGGAAGATCGGGAATTCCGTCGGCAAGTCCGCCTGGGTCGGACGCAGCAAGCTCATCATGGCCTTAGGCGAACAAAAGGGCGGACAATTTTCGCCGGGCCGCCATGGTGGCGGGGTCGGCAAAGCCCCAGGCCTCGAAGAACTTCAGCAGCTGCTGGCGAGCCGCATCCTCCCGCCAGGTCCGGTCCCGGCGGATGATCTCGAGCAGCGCATCTGCGGCTTCCAGGCGGCTCCCGGCAGCGTTCAGCGCGGTCGCCAGTTCGTAGCGCGCCTCGTGGTCCGCCGGGTCTGCCGCCACGCGCTGGCTGAGCGCGCCCGCCTCGCCCGCCGCCTTGCGGCCCTCGGCGGCAAGCGTCAGGGCGGAGCGGGCACCGGCGATCTCGGCATGATCGGCCAGTTTCGGCGGCACCTGGGCCAGCGCGTCGGCCGCCTGGTCCTCCTCGCCCAGCGCCAGCAGGGCGCGTATCAGCCCGCCCCAGGCGTCGGCGTTTTCCGGGTCTTCGTTCAGCAGGGCGGAGAAGCCGTCCGCCGCGGCATCCGGCTGGCCGGCTTCCAGCGCCGCGCGCGCTTCGGCCAGTATGTCCGCCTGCGGCATGCTGCCACCTGCCAGCTTGAGCAATGCCTCGGCAAAGCGCTTGATCTCGGATTCCGGCAGCGCGCCCTGGAAGATGTCGGCGATCTGGCCCTGCCAGAAGGCGGCCACCGTGGGCACCGACTGCAGCGGCAGGCCGAGCTGGGAGAGCTGGGCGACCAGCGCCTTGTTCTTGTCGATGTCGATCTTCACGAGCTTGAGGCGGCCGCCGGCAGCCTGGGT
>CAXUOA010000174.1:0-2035 GCA_964252625.1 uncultured Acetobacteraceae bacterium
CTCTTGCTCCGCTGTCGCGGACTCCTCTGACGCAGAAAGCCAAATCGTGAACCTTGCCGGCGATTTGCCACTCAGGGCCTCCGCGCTCGCAATGTGTAGCAGGCCGGCAACCCAGGCCGTGCCAAATCGCTTGTGCTAACCACCCTGTCGCTGCGCCCGGCGACAAAACCGTTGAGTGACATGAAACGGTTGAGGACGACTTTCCTTGTAAACGGAAAATCTGTCGTGCCGGGCAACAATCCGCGATCCCACGTTTGCGGCGCGCAGTTTCTCGACCTCACCAACCCTGCTCAAGGCTTTCTCCCGCTCCAGAAACCTTTCGGCTGACCGAGCGAAAGCAAGCAGTTCTTTCTTGAAAAAAAGGACCAAAAACTCTTGTTTTTCGTCGCATCTGCAGCAGCCGGGTGCCGCCGGATGAATCAAGACATTTGAGCCTGCGCAGGAAACAAAAGTTTTTTGCTTCTTTTTTTCAAAAAAGAAGGCCTTGCTTTCTTGCGTAAGTGTCAACCGCAGAACGGGCTGGTATCACTCGTAAGCTCTCCTCCGCGCTGTCCCACCAGAGACTGTGCGCTCCGCGACGCAGGCTGTCCGGGCTGCCGTCCTGTGCGGATACGCCCGGCGCGTTCATGCACCCTCCCCTGCTGAAATGTCTCACCGATGGCGCGCACGTGCCGGGTTTGCCGCTGCGCGCGACTTGGCTGCACGGGCGGTGGCGGAACACGCGGCCGCTGCCTATGCTCACGCGATGCTGCCCTCCTTCCGCTTCGACGCGCGCGGCCTGCTCCCGGCTATCGCCCAGCAACACGACACCGGCGAGGTCCTGATGCTGGCCTGGATGAACCAGGCAGCTCTGGAGGACACGCTGGCGACCGGCCAGGTCTGCTACTACAGCCGAAGCCGCAAAGGACTGTGGCGCAAGGGGGAGACGTCCGGCCAGACGCAACGCCTGGTCGAGTTGCGCTACGATTGCGATGCGGACACGCTCCTGCTGCTTGTCGATCAGACGGGCGTTGCCTGCCACACCGGGCGCCGCTCGTGCTTCTACACCGCATGGCGGGACGGCCAGGCGATGGAGATCGCCGCACCCGAAGCCAACCCGGCCGATCTGTACGGGTAATGGCGGGCGAGACCATCTGGCTGATGGCGGGCGAGGCGAGCGGCGACGTGCTGGGCGCGCGCCTGATGCTGGCGCTGCAGGCCCGGCAGCCGGACCTGGTGTTCCGCGGCATCGGTGGTCCGCGCATGGAGGCGGCCGGCCTGGCCTCGCTGTTCCCGATGCGCGACCTGGCGGTGATGGGCCTGGCCGAAATCCTGCCCAGGCTGCGCGCGCTGAGCCGGCGGCTGGCCCAGGCGCAGGCCGACATCGCAGCCACGCGGCCGGATCTGGTGGTGACGATCGACAGCCCCGGCTTTGCGCTGCGCCTGCTGGAGCGGATCAAGCCGCTTGGCCTGAAACGCATACATTACGTGGGCCCTCAGGTCTGGGCCTGGCGGGAGCATCGCGCGCGCAAGTTTCCCGGCCTGTGGGACCGGCTGCTGTGCCTGCTGCCTTTCGAGGTGGCGTTCTTCGCGCGCCACGGCATTCCCGCCGTCTTCGTGGGCCATCCGGTGCTGCAATCCGGCGCGGACCAGGGCGACGCCGACCGGTTTCGCGCCCGCCACGGCATAGCGGCCGGGACGAAGATCGTCATCCTCATGCCAGGCAGCCGGCGGACCGAGGCGCCACGCCTGTTGCCCGTGTTCGGCCGGGCGATGGCGCTGCTGCGGCAGAGCGTGCCGGACCTGCTGCCCGTGGTGCCGAGTTCGCCGGCGGTGGCAGAGATCGTGGCCGCGCACGCCGCCGCCTGGCTGGTGCGCCCGCTGATCCTGACGGAAACCGGCGACAAGCACGATGCCTACGCCGCGGCGGGCGCCGCGCTGACCAAGTCCGGCACGTCCACGCTGGAGCTGGCGCTGGCCGGCGTGCCGATGGCGGTCACCTATCGCGTCAACCCGCTGAGCGCCGCGATGGCGCGGCGCATGATCCGGGTGAAGC
>CAXUOA010000174.1:2045-6434 GCA_964252625.1 uncultured Acetobacteraceae bacterium
GGCCGGCAGGTGGTGCCCGAGCTGCTGCAACAGGACTGCACGGCGGAGAAGCTGGCGGAGACGATTCGTGTGCTACTGACGGACGAAGATGCTGCAGCCGCCCAGCGTGCCGCCTTTGGCGCGGCGATGGAGAGTCTGCGGGCGCCGGAGGGCACACCTTCGGACGCGGCGGCAGAGGCTGTTCTGGCTTTGTTGAGGGAACAGGAATCTTGTGTGCCGCCCTCCTGCTTTGAGGTTGACCAGTAAGGCAAACCCGGCACGCTCTCGCGTGACGCTCCGCCCGCCCCCCATGAGCCATCCTGACAAATGGGGGTCTGGGGCCTCGAGGCCCCGGCGGGGTTTGGGGCAGAGCTCCGACCTTGCTTACTTCTTAGATTTACGGCCGCCGGTATCAGTTACCATGCCTACCACACGGCGAGCATTCAGCAGCGAACAGCAAACTTCGATATCACCGAACCGATAAACTTCGGCGTGTTCCGAGCCCGAGCGCCAGGGAACACGTTGTTGAAGCAACCCTGGTGCTATGCACCCGTATGGCGTGTATCGGTGTTCCATAGGCCCCGACGCATCAGGATTGCCACATGACCAGTGAAACCGCCTTTGTAGTGCCACAGGCACCGGCACATCCCGGCTTGCTGATACTGACCGCCTTTCCCGTTGCGTGTTTCTGCTGCGCGCTGGGGACCGACGTCATCTATGCCCTGACATCGCAGATGATGTGGTCGGATTTTTCGGACTGGCTGCTGGCGGCCGGCATGGCGATGGGCGGCATCGCTGCCATCGGCGGCATCATCGACGCCATCCGCTACCGGCACGCCCGAACCGGCCGGCAGATCGTGCCGCTCGCCATCGGCAGCGCAATCGTGCTTGCCATCGCCCTGCTCAACAACTTCGTCCACAGCCGGGATGCGTGGACTTCGGTCGTGCCCACCGGCCTGGCGCTTTCCGTCCTCACTGTCCTGGCTATCATAATCACCGCCGTGCTGGGCGCCAGGCCGCCGCGCCGCGCCGCGTGGGTACAATATTCCGGAGTACGCACATGAGAGAGAGTTTGAAGGCCCGCCTGACGTTTGCAGGCGCGGCGATACTGGCACTTGCCGGCGCGGGCACGGAGAATTTCGACATACAGTCGCAAATCGGGCCGGACCCGGTTCTGCCGCCCATCCAGCAGTACCTCATTCCACCCATGAAGCTGGCGCCCGGCACAGGCTGGAAAAGTGGCGAGATGCCGAGTGTGGCATCCGGACTTCGGGTGCAGGCTTTTGCACAGGGCCTGCAGCATCCGCGATCCGTCTACACCCTGCCCAACGGGGATGTGCTGGCCATCGAGTCACGCAGCCCGGAACTCGACCCGGTCAGCCGGCCGAAAAACATCGTGATGAGCTGGATCGAGAAGATGGTCACATCGAATGGTGTGAACCAAGGAAGCAACCGCATCACCCTGCTGCGTGACAGCAAGGGCACCGGTCAGCCGGACCTGCGCACGGTGTTCATCGACCATTTGTACTCACCGTTCGGTGTGGCGTTGGTCGGCAACGACCTCTATGTGGCCGACACCGATGCAATCCTGAAATTTCCCTACACGCCCGGGGCTACAACCATCAGCGCGGCACCGGTGGTGCTGACACCGCTGCCTGGCGGTCCCATCGATCATCACTGGACAAAGAGCCTGCTGGCCAGCGATGACGGCAGCAAGCTTTACGTGGGTGTTGGCTCCAACAGCAACATCACGGAAAACGGTATTGGTGCCGAGATGGGCCGCGCGGACATTTGGGAAGTGGACCGGGCGACCGGCGCCCACCGCATTTTTGCCGATGGCCTGCGCAACCCGAACGGGCTGAACTGGGAGCCGCAGACCCACGCCCTCTGGTGCGTGGTGAACGAACGCGACGAGCTCGGACCCAACCTCGTTCCGGACTACATGACCTCCGTGAAGGAGGGCGGTTTCTACGGTTGGCCCTACAGCTATTACGGCCAGCATCTGGATCCGCGCGTGCACCCGCAACGGCCGGACCTGGTCGCGCGCGCCATCGTTCCCGATTATGCGCTCAGCTCGCATGTGGCCCCGCTCGGCATGGTCTTCGACACCGGCAGCAGCCTGCCCGCCCATTACAGCGGTGGCGCTTTTGTGGGCGAGCACGGCAGTTGGGACAGGCCGCAGCTCAACGGCTACAAGGTCGTCTTCGTGCCGTTCAGCAACGGCAAGCCGAGCGGCAAGGCCGAAGACATCGTCACCGGCTTCCTGGACGACAAGGGCAATGCGCGTGGCCGCCCGGTGGCGATAACGCTGGACAAAAGCGGTGCGTTGCTGGTGGCCGACGACGTGGGCAACACGGTATGGCGGGTGTCTGCCGCCTCCCAGAACCAGGCCGCCCGATAATCTGACTGCGTGGGTGCTGGCTCGTCCGGCACCCTTCCATCCACCCTTGCTTACACCAGCGCCGACGTAGCCTGCGTCAGATTCGACGCTGGGCAAGGAAGCAAGGCCTTCTTTTTTGAAAAAAAGAAGCAAAAAACTTTTGTCCCTGTGCAGGTGCGGCTGCCTTGATTTATCCGGATGCACCCGGCCGATGCCAATGCGAGGCAAGTGGGAGTTGGTCTCCCTCTCCAAAAACAGAACTGACTGCTTTCCCGGCGTCGGTTTGAGCACTGGCAGGGCGTTCCTGTTTTGTTTGCCGAGGTGGAACGGAGCGATGTAAGAACTGCCGCCGGTCTGGCTGCCGGTTTGCCAGTGCACGGTCCGGGAGAGACGCATGCTACAATTCGTCGGAGCAGCAAGCGCCCTTACGCAGGCGGGCCTGTCCACATTCCTGACGGCCACACGCACGCAGGCTGCCGATCTTTGGGCGGTGCTCGCGGTGGAGACCTCTGGTTGCGGGTTCCTGCCGGACAAGCGGCCGAAGATCCTGTTCGAGCGGTACCAGTTTCACACGCTGACGCGTGGCCGCTACGACCGGTCCCATCCAGACATCAGCGGGCCGCACGCCGGTGGTTACGGTCCGGGCGGCGCCAGCCAATACGACAGGCTGGCAAAAGCCATTGCGCTGGACCGGGCAAGCGCGCTGAAAAGCACGTCCTGGGGCATCGGCCAGATCCTTGGGCTGTGTCACAAGGACGCGGGCTTTGCCGATGCGGAGACGATGGTTTCTGCCATGTCGCGTTCCGAAGACGCCCAGTTGGTCGCCATGGCATCCTACCTCAACGCCACGCATCTTGCCGGGCCGTTGTTCCGGAACGACTGGGTTGCTTTCGCCGAGGGCTATAACGGCCCGGACTACGCCGGCAACAATTATGATGGGCTGCTGCGGCAGTTTCACAGCCGGTTCAGGCAGGGTCCGCTGCCGGACGTGACGGTTCGCGCCGTGCAGGTTTGCCTGACCTATCGCGGCTATGAGACGCGTGGCATAGATGGACTGCCCGGGCCTGGCACACAGGCCGCCATCCGGCGATTTCAGTCCGAACACGGTGTCCCGCCGACGGGGTGTGCGGACGCGACGCTTCTGACGCTGCTGGAGGAATAGGCCAGCCGTTCTTTCTGGAAATGAACCACAAACCTCTGCGTGCCGACTACAGACCGGCCACACAGGTCGAAAGGCGCCGTTGCAGCAGCAGCTTCGCGGTAGCAGAAATCGCGGTTCCGTCAGGAGGAGCCGCGCAGTGGAAGAATCCGAGGCCAGACACGCCCTAGTTCAGGTCATGCGCCGTATGCACGCGAGCGGGCTGAACCGCGGCACCAGCGGCAACGCCAGCCTGCGCGTTCCCGGCGGCATGGTGGTGACACCGTCCGGCATCGCGCCCGATGCGCTGGCCCCCGACTGCATGGTTTTCGTGGCAACAGACGGTACGCCGGACCGGCACGGCCTGCGCCCGTCGACCGAGTTCCGGATGCATCATCACATACTGGAAGGGCGGCCGGACGCGCAGGCGGTGGTTCACTGCCACTCCCGCCATGCGACGATCCTGGCCTGTTGCGGCCGGCCGATCGCACCGATCCACTACATGGTGCTGGTCAGCGGAGCGACTTCGGTGCGCGTGGCGCCCTACGCGACGTTCGGCACGCAGGATCTGGCGGATGCAGTGGTTGCGACGATGGCTGGCAGCCGCGCCTGCCTGATGGCCAATCATGGGCAGGTCACCATCGGTGAGACGTGGCAGCAGGCGCTGGCGATTGCCGAGGAGGTGGAGGAGCAGGCCGCCGTCACGTATGGCGCGCTTTTGCTGGGCGGCGCTGTGCCGCTGGGGGCCGCAGCGTTGCAGGACGCCGAACGGGCGTTCGGAAGCTATGGGCAGGTGGACGGGAGGCGTGCGCAGCAATGACGCCCGCGCAAGCAAGAAAGGCCTTCTTTTTTGAAAAAAGAAGCAAAAAACTTTTGCTTCCTGCGCAGGCTT
>CAXUOA010000175.1:0-6433 GCA_964252625.1 uncultured Acetobacteraceae bacterium
CTTCCTTCCCGTGCGGAGCACGTTCTTTCGCCCGTACGGAGCACTTCCTTCCGCGCGTGCTCTCCTCTATAAACGCGCGCTTCGCGCACCCGGTCGGCATCGGGCGCGCCATCCAGCGAAGGGCGTTGCCATGAAATCCGGGATACACCCCGACTACCACGAGATCACCGTCATCATGACGGACGGGACCACCTACCAGACGCGCTCAACCATGGGAAAAGCCGGCGACACCATACGCCTGGACATCGATCCCAAGAGCCATCCGGCGTGGACGGGCGTGCAGCGCATGATGGACACCGGCGGCCAAGTTGCGAAGTTTAACAAGAAGTTTGCCGGCCTGGGCGTCAAAAAGGAGTCCTGAGCGGCTTCCCGGTCGTACGGCCGCCGATTTCTTCAAAAAGAAGGCGTTGCTTTCTTGATTGGCGGCCACGTCCGAACCACCTCCTGCAGTGTTCGAGGCGCCCATCAGGGGCTTCGGGGCGTGACAGGGCCGGCACCATCCGGTGCGGCCCGACAGACAGCAACCTTGCTGATGCAGGAGGTTTTTATTGCCATGACGTACGACTTCGCACCCCTTTTCCGTACCGCGATCGGTTTCGACCGTCTCGCCCGCCTGGCCGACAGCGCAGCCGAGACTGCCTCGACGCAGGCCTATCCGCCCTACAACATCGAGAAGACGGGCGATGACGCCTACCGCCTGACCATGGCGGTTGCCGGCTTCGGTCCCGAGAACATCGAGATCGTGGTCAAGGACAACACCCTGTTCGTCACCGGCCGCCTGGCCGAGGATGCCGGCAAGACGGAGATCCTGCATCGCGGCATCGCCGGCCGCGCATTCGAGCGCCGTTTCGTGCTGGCCGACCACATCGTGGTCGACGGTGCCGACCTGGTGCACGGGCTGCTTCATGTCGGCCTGAAGCGTGTGGTGCCGGAGGCGCTGAAGCCGCGCCGTGTCACCATCGCCACCGCGCCGGCGCTGGGCACCGGCGAGAAGGCCAACGACGATGCGACGGTGATCGAGCACAAGGCCGCCTGATCTCAGGGACAGCAAAACGGGCCCGGGCAGCAATGTCCGGGCCTTTTGCGTTTGTGGACAGGTGCCTGCCCGGTAGTATTTACCTCTTCACCATGATTTCGGTTCTACGTTCATCGCGCCACCGGTGTGACAGGCGCTTCGGCAAGCGATGAGCGAGTCCGGATCCCGGCGCGCGCCATTCAAATCGGCTGTCCATGTGGCCACGTTCATCGTTTGCCACATGCTCGTGGCGGTCGTGCTCATCGTGACGACCCGCGTCATCACTATCGCACTCGTCAGGGAAGGCGATCCGAAACTGTTCGACGAGATACCCGTCCGGTATTTCTTCGATGCCATGGACGTTCTGATCCTGCTAGGATTGATCGTCGCGACTGGCCAGACCATGTGGAAACTTGCTAGGGAGTAGGTATGCGCGACGCTGTGACGCTGGCCCGGACCCTGATCCCAAGGCTGTTCCTGGGCTACGGACTCCTTTGCGTGTTTGCCGCCGTGCTGTTCGGCTTTGGGGCGCTTTTATACGCCCATCCCACGCCTGTACTATCCGCCGCGGGCGTGTTCCTGCTCGGAACCAGGGCGCAGGAGCTGCACCGCTACGCCGCCGGCCACGTCCATCTGGCAGCTTTGCTCCACCCGTTCACGCCGCACGCCTAGGGCTTGCGGAAAAAGCTGTCCGCCAGCCCGCGGGCGCCTTGCTTCTGCGCGATGGCCGCTTCGGTCCGCGCGATTTCCGCCTGAAGCTCCCCGATATAGGCGCGCAGGTCGGCCACGCTCAGCACGTCGAGCAACACGCGTTCCACGCGCTTCGGCCGCTGGCTTTCTTCGTCTTCCATCATCCAGCCACCTTGACCCGCCACATGCCTGCGGCCCATATCCGCGGTAACGTTGCCATTTAATGGCGCCCCCTGCCAGGGCCATCACACCCGACATCGCGTGATCTCCCGGGCAGGCGGACCGCCGCCGCGCCGAAGGATTCCACGCCGATGACCGTTCCCCTGATGCCGAAAGCCACCGCCGTCTGGCTCATCGACAAGACCGCGCTCACCTTCACCCAGATCGCCGAGTTCTGCGGCATGCATCCTCTGGAGATCCAGGCGATCGCCGATGGCGAGGTGGCCCAGGGCATAAACGGCTACGACCCGGTGGCCAACAGCCAGGTGACCGCCGAGGAGATCGTTCGTTGCGAGAAGAACGCCGAAGCGCGGCTTAAGATCAGCCCTGTCACGACTCACACGCCGAAGAAGCAGAAGGGCGCGCGTTACACGCCGGTGGCCAAACGCAACGACAGGCCGGACGGCATTGCGTTCGTGCTACGGCATTACCCGCAACTGTCGGAGGCGCAGGTCATCAAGCTGCTGGGCACCACCAAGGAGACGATCCAGAAGGTGCGCGACCGCCAGCACTGGAACAGCCAGAACATCAAGCCGCGTGACCCGGTGATCCTGGGGCTGTGCTCCCAGACGGATCTGAACGCGATGGTGAACGCCGCGAACGAGCGGCTGACGCGGGAAGGAAAGACGCCACCGCCGTTGCCGCAGATCGAGACCGAAGAAGCCGCCTAGGGCCGTGTCCAGGGGCGGCGTGCCCCTGGATGTCTCCGGCGCCGGGGCTGTCAGCTGCTTCGCAGCTTCTCCATCTCCTCTTTCACCCGCAATTTTTCCAGTTTCAGACGTGACAGGGTGCCGCCGTCCGGCTTGGGGCGGTGGTCCTCGTCGAAAATCTTCATCTCTAGGCTGGCGTGGCGATTGCTCAGGCTCTCGATACGGGCTTGCAGGCTCATGATGCCTCCGTGCTGAAGATCGCACCCGATCCCCGGGATGCCATCAAACCGTAATACAGCCCCGATCCGGAACACCATTCAAATCGGCGGGCCGGGCCACGAAGCGTTTCCATGCCGGTATCGATAGAATGCAGCCGTCCACCCCTTCCGCCCACCGCGCGCCGTGGTAATGACCCGTCATGCTCAACGATCGTGATTCCTTGCTGCGCAAGCTGCACGAGCTGCGCAGCGAGCACCGGGACCTCGACACCGTCATCGCCCGCCTGGTGCCGCAGCCGCTCGACCAGCTCCAGGTGCAGCGGCTGAAGAAGCGCAAGCTGCTGCTGAAGGACGAGATCGCCTGGCTGGAAAGCCACCTGATCCCAGACAACATCGCTTGACCGTGGCAGGCGGAGCGAGGGTCGGCCTCATCATGGGCAGCCAGTCGGACTGGAGCACGCTGCGCCATGCCGCCGACACGCTGGCGAGCCTTGGGGTGGCGCACGAGGTACGCATCGTCTCCGCCCACCGCACGCCGGACCGGCTGGCGGACTATGCCCGGCTCGCGCTGGAGAGAGGGCTGCAGGTGATCATTGCAGGCGCGGGTGGCGCGGCCCATCTGCCTGGCATGTGTGCTGCCTGGACGACGCTGCCGGTGCTTGGCGTGCCTGTCGAAAGCCAGGCGCTGTCCGGCATGGACAGCCTGCTCTCCATCGTCCAGATGCCCGCCGGCATCCCTGTCGGCACGCTGGCCATAGGCAAGGCGGGCGCCGTCAACGCGGCACTGCTCGCAACCGCCATCCTGGCCCTGGCGGACCCGGCCCTGGCGGTGGCGTTGGCCGGCTACCGTCAGGCGCAGACGCAGTCCGTTGCCGACACGCCGGCGGACGCATGACGGACGCCGCGGCCGGTGCTCGCCTGTGCGCAATGGCGCCGCTGCCGCCGAACGCCACGATCGGCATCGTCGGCGGCGGGCAACTCGGCCGCATGTCGGCCCTGGAGGCCGCCCGCCTCGGCTACCGGGTGCACATATTGTCGCCCGAGGCGGACAGTCCTGCCGCCCAGGTATCGGCCGGCGCCACGGTCGGCTCCTACGACGACCCGGACGTGCTGCGCGCCTTTGCCGCCGCGTCGGACGTCATCACGTTCGAGTTCGAGAACGTCAGCGCGGCCGGGCTCGATCTGCTTGCCTCGTTGCGTCCCGTTCGTCCGTCCCCGGCGATACTGCGCCTGAGCCAGGAGCGGGTGACGGAGAAGAGCTTCATCAACGGCGCGGGCGGGCCCACGGCCGCCTGGGCGCCGGTCAACTCGCCGGCCGAGCTCGAGCGGGGCATCGCTCTGCTCGGCCTGCCGGCGGTGCTCAAGACCACCCGGCTCGGCTATGACGGCCGCGGCCAGGCCGTCGTCCATACGCCGGAGGAGGCCCGCGACGCGTATGCCAGGCTCGCGCCGGCGCCGTTCATACTGGAGGCGTTCGTCGATTTTGCCTGCGAGATCAGTGTCGTCGTCGCGCGCGGACAGGACGGCACGATCGTGGCGTTCGACGCGGTGGAGAACCGGCATCGCAACCACATCCTGGACCTGACACTGGCCCCGGCGCAGATCACCCCGGCGCTGGCGTCGCGGGCCGCCGGCATTGCCAGCGACCTCGCCCACTGCGTGAGCCTGGTCGGCGTTCTGGCGGTGGAGATGTTCGTCGACCGGGACGGCGAGCTTCTCGTCAACGAGCTGGCGCCACGGCCGCATAATTCCGGCCACTGGACGATCGATGCGTGCCCGGCCAGCCAGTTCGAGATGCACATCCGCGCCGTGGCGGGCCTGCCTTTGCCGCCGGCAGTGCGCCATTCGGACGCGGTGATGAAGAACCTCGTGGGCCCAGACGACCTGGCGTTGTGGCCGCGCATCCTGGCGACGCCGGGGCTGATTCCGCATCTTTATGGAAAGGCGGAAGTGCGGCCAGGGCGTAAGATGGGGCACGTGACGCGGCTGTTTCCGCGTGGGGCGCTGCCTGGGGCGTTCGGGGTAGAAGCGGCTTTGGCAATGTTTCGAGAAGGGTAGGAAAGCAGTTCTTTTTCGAAAAAGAACCAAACTTTTACTGCCTGTCGAGACGACCGGACCGCGTCACCCGGCGATCTCCACCATCACCGGCACATGATCGCTCGTTTGCGGCCAGTCCCGCGCGTCGGCCAGGATTTCGTAGCGTACCAGCCCGCAAGCCAGGTCCCGGCTGACCCAGATGTGGTCCAGCCGGCGCCCGCGGTTGGATTTGCGCCAGTCCTGGTTGCGATAGGACCACCAGGTGTAGAGTTTCTCGTCCGCCGGGACGAAATGGCGCACCGCGTCGTGGAACCCTGCCGCCAGCCAGGCCTGCAACGCGCCCACCTCCACCGGCGTGTGGCTCACCACGCCCAGAAGCTGCTTGTGGCTCCAGACGTCATGCTCCAGCGGCGCTATGTTGAGGTCTCCCACCAGCACGGTGCGCGGCGCCACGCCGCGTGCCGCGAACCAGCCTGCCGCCTCGGCCACGAAATCCAGCTTGTGGCCGAACTTCACGTTCACCGCGCGGTCCGGCACGTCGCCGCCGGCAGGCACGTAGAAATCGTGCAGCTCGATCGGGCCGCCAGGGGCCGCCACCCGCACGTGCAGGTGCCGGCAATCGCCGCGCGCACACCAGTCCGGGCTGTCCGCCAGCGTCAGGGGATGGCGGGAGAGCACGGCCACGCCGTTGTAGCCCTTCATCCCCCGCCTGGCGTGGTGCGGATAGCCCAGGCAAGCCGGCGCGTCCTCGGGGAACAGCAGGTCGGGCACCTTGGTCTCCTGCAGGCAGATCACGTCCGGATCGAGCGCCGCCACCAGCCGCTCCAGCAGGCCGAGCCGCAGCCGGAGCGAGTTGATGTTCCAGGTGACGATGCGCATGCGCGCTACTGGCCTGCCGGGCGGCGGGGCGCAACCGTGAAGCAGGGCCTTGGGCCCGACTGGGACAAATCCCGAAGATGCTGGACGTTATACCAATTCGCTTTGCGGTTGACGCCTGGGTAAGCAAGCAAGGCCTTCTTTTT
The DNA here is from genome assembly GCA_964252625.1 of uncultured Acetobacteraceae bacterium. Taxonomy (GTDB): domain Bacteria; phylum Pseudomonadota; class Alphaproteobacteria; order Acetobacterales; family Acetobacteraceae; genus BOG-908. Next base: position 5,852 of record CAXUOA010000175.1, read on the forward strand.
TGAAAAAAAGAAGCAAAAAACTTTTGCTTCCTGCGCCGGCTCAGCTGCCTCGATCAATCCGGAGACACCCGGCTGCTGCAAATGCGACGGGAAGCAAAAGTTTTTTGGTCCTTTTTTTCAAAAAAGGACTGCTTGCTTTTGCTGCGCCAGCCGCAAGATTGGTTGGTATAATGCATCAACCTGGCCAGGAGTCCGGCAAGAGCTTTTCCGAGCAAAGCCGGTCGCCGCGTCCGCGATAAAGCAACTCTTTACATATCCGGACCAAGATGAACCCGCCCGGCACTCCTGCCGGCAGGGACATCGCTCGTGTCACCGCCCGCCCCAACCGCCCAGGACCTACAGCACTGGCTGCCTGCCACGTTCCGCGAGCGCGGGGCCGCCGTGCCGTTCACCAGCCCCGCCTTGGCGGGCGCCCGCATCCGCCTGCTGGAACGCCGCGCGGACCTGGTCGTGCCGCATCCCGGCGGCGCCCGCGGGGTCTATGTCTTCGCCCTTGCCTCGCTTGCCGAGTTCTGCGTGCCCACCTTGCATGACGTGCGGCTTGCCGGGCGGCTGGCCACCGCGCCGTGCTTCTCCCCGGGC
>CAXUOA010000176.1:0-6420 GCA_964252625.1 uncultured Acetobacteraceae bacterium
GGGGGTTCTGGGCATCGATGACGACGCGCCGCAGGGGTATTTGAGGCGCCCCTATCTGGAGCCCACGGGCTACGCGGTGCGCACCGCGGCGGACGGCGCCGCCGGCCTCGCCTCGGCGCGGGGCTCGCCGCCGCACGCCATCATGCTGGACGTGACGATGCCGGGCATGGACGGCTGGTCGGTGCTCACGGCGCTCAAGGCAGACCCGGCGCTGGCCGACGTGCCGGTGGTGATGGTGACGGTGGTGGACGAGCGCGCGCTCGCCTCCTCGCTCGGCGCCGCGGACTACGTCACGAAGCCGGTCGACTGGGGCCGCCTCGGCCTCGTGCTGGACCGCTTCCGCCCGGCGGACGGTGACGTGCTGGTGGTGGATGACGATGCCGATACGCGGCAGCGCCTGCGGCAGGCGCTGGAGCGTAACGGCTGGCACGTGGCCGAGGCGGCGGACGGGCAGGACGCGCTCGATCAGGTCGGGCGGGCACTGCCGCGCCTCATCCTGCTCGACCTCACCATGCCCGTGATGGACGGCTTCGAGTTCCTGCGCAGGCTGCGCGAGCGGCCGGGCTGCGGCACGGTTCCGGTGGTGGTGCTGACTTCGATGGATCTGTCGCTCGACGACAGGCGGCGGCTGCGTGGCGCCAACCAGGTGCTCAACAAGGGCAGCACGAGCCTCAACGAGCTGACCGAGAGGCTCCGCGGCATCGACAGCCTGGCCTAGCAGAGGTCGCGCGCGCGATGGGCAAATGACCGGCATGCCGCATTGGTGAAGTCATGCAGGTTCGCAACGGAGCAAGCTCATGCCAACCCGCTCTGGGACTGACACCTGAGCAGGCAAGGAAGGTCTTCTTTTTTGAAAAAAAGAAGCAAAAAACTTTTACTTCCTGCGCAGATTCAGATGCGTCGGTTGATCCGAAGGCACCGGGCTGCTGCAAATGCGACGGGAAGCAAAAGTTTTTTGGTCCTTTTTTTCAAAAAAGGACTGCTTGCTTTCACTGAGTCGGTCTCAAAGACCGGCTGATATCAGATGTTCCGTCCGGTCCCGGCCCAGTAGGGATCGCGCAGCTTGCGCTTGAATATCTTGCCCGAGTCTTCGCGTGGCAGTTCGTTGAAGAACTCCACCCGCCCTGGAACCTTGAAACCAGCCAGCTGCTCTCTGACGTGCGCCTGGACGTCTGCCGCCTCCAGGGGCACGCCTGGCACACGTTGTATGGCCGCAAGCAGCGTTTCGCCGAACTCCTCGTGCGGAATGCCGAACACGGCACAGTCCTGGACGCCCGGCAGCGTCAGTATCGCCGCCTCGATCTCGGCGGGGTAGATGTTCACGCCGCCGGAGATCACCATGTCACGGCGCCTGTCGCACAGATGGAGGAACCCGTCCGCGTCCAGGTAGCCGACATCGCCGGAGGTGATCAGCCCCTCGCGTTCGACGGACGACCGCTTGGCTGCGTCGCCCTTGTACGAGAAGTCGGCGATGGCGCCGTTACGCGCATAGATCTCGCCGATCTCGCCGGCCGGCAACGCGCTGCCCGCTTCATCGAATATCCTGACGACGGCGAGCGGCACCGCCTTGCCCACTGTCCCGGGATGGGCCAGCCACTCCTCCGACGTGCAGTACGTCACCGTGTTGGTTTCGGTCGAGCCGTAGTATTCCGCGATGATCGGTCCCCACCATGCGATCATCCGGCGCTTGACGTCCGGCGAGCACGGCGCGGCCGCGTGGACAACATAGCGGAGCGACGACACGTCGTACCCAGACCGCACGGTATCCGGCAGCTTGAGCAGCCGGACGAACATCGTCGGCACGAGGAAGAGATGGGTCAGCCGGTGGCGCTCGATCGCGCGAAGCAGGTCCTCGGCATCGAAGCGCGGCTGCAGCCACACCTGCGCGCCGGAGGCGGCCATGACCAGGGCGGTCGCGTTGGGCGCGGAATGATACATCGGTCCGGTGACCATCGTCCGCATGCCCGGTTCGAGACCGAGCACCAGGGTGGCCAGCTGGCCTGCGCGGCCCGCCATCTCCGGGGTTGCCGGGTTGCGCCGGACGCCCTTCGGCTTGCCCGTGGTGCCTGAGGTGTAGATCACCGGCGGCGGTACGGTGGCGGCCACCATTTCGGCCGGCTGGCAGCTGCCTGCCCAGCCGTTCCAGCCGAGCTGCCCGGCCGGGACGGCGCAGGCCGCCTCCGGGATGCCGTACGCCGCGGCGATTTCGGGAGGCGTGGGCACCACGAGCACGCGCAGTGACCTGTCAAGCAAGCTGGACAGCGGTGGCAGAAGGTCGGCGTGCGTCACCAGCACCTTGGCCTCGCTGTCGCGCAGGATGTAGGCGATCTCGTCGGCGCGCAAATGCCAGTTCACCGGCACGGCGGCAGCGCCGGCCAGGTTTGCCGCCACGCTCGCCTCGAAATAGGCGATGTCGTTGCGCAGGAGCAGCGCCACGGTGTCACCCGGCTGCACGCCGAATGCCTTGAAACCTGCCGCGGCGCGGCGTGCGACGCGCAAGATGGCGTCATATGCAACGTTGCGCGTCCCGCTGACGACGCATCCCGCTGCAGACGGACCAACGTCGTGGGACGGGTCAGAAGAGCTTCGCTCCATTTGGTCTTGCATCCAACGTTCTCCCGGTTTCGGTGCGGCGCACCATCGGCACCGCATTGGTGTTTTTGCGGCTCAGGCATCACGCGCGAAGCGATGGCCGGCCGGACAGGGTACGCACGGCTTGGCTGGGCGGTGACGTGACACGGCTCTCGGAGACGATCTGGCCTGGCAACTTCGGCGACAATCGCCGCGCAGCGTGTCCCTCGACTTGAAAAGGCAAGTTCTGCAGCACGTCACGCGTCCCGCCGGCCTGCAACAGGCGCGTGTTCGATGTCTGACGTTACAACGCAACTCCCGGGCAGCGGCGGCGACACTACCGCCGCCGAAGCCCGGAAACGTCCTGCGCCCATGCGAAGCACGCCAATGCATAAAGTGCGAAAGCTATTCCCGACAGGAATGCTATGTCGTCACCAAAGCGGGCGCCCCGGCGATGGCATGCCTCTGCACCAGTCGGGTGCGCGTCTGTCGATCAAAGCAATTCAGCCCGCGCAGGAGGCAAAAGTTTTTTGCTTCTTTTTTTCAAAAAAGCAGGCCTTCCTTGCCTGCCGGAGCGCCGATCGCAGAGCCGATCGGTATGATACCATACCCGCCTGATGTTTGACGCTTGTGCAGACAAGCAAGGCCTTCTTTTTTGAAAAAAAGAAGCAAAAAACTTTTGTCTCCTTGCGCGGGCTGAGTTGCTTTGATCGATCCGGGAGCATCCGGCTGTTGCAGGCGGGGACGTAGACGTTTTCAGAAAAGGACTGCCTGCTTCCGCCGGGTAGCCGATTGCCGGCGATGGTCATGCCTGCTAGGAATGCCAATGTTCGATCGCCGCCTTACGCATGTTGTAGCCGTAGCCGAACACGGGTCGTTCACTGCTGCCGCCGGCCATGTGGGGGTCACCCAGTCGGCCGTCACCAAAAGCATCAGCGACCTCGAGCGGGAACTCGGCTACCTCATCTTTCACCGCACCGCGCGGGGCGTGATGGTGACCGAGGAAGGCCGGCACTTCGTCGAAAGGGCCGCCCGCCTGCTCACCGAGGCCAAGGACCTGCTGCGCGGCGTCTCGCCCGACCACGACCCTTACGCCGGCATGCTGCACATCGGCGTCTGTCCGGCTTCGATGGAGTGGCTCCTGGCCCAGCCGCTGTCGCTTCTGCTGTCGCGCTACCCCAGCATACGGCTCGACGTAAGCGGTGGCACCTTCGAGCGCGTCGTGCAGCAGTTGCGCGCAGGCATCATAGACGTGGCGTTCGGCTTCGACGCGGCGTTCAGCGAACAGCCGGATTTCCGGCGTGAGTCGCTGCCGCCGCTCCGCACGACCCTGTTCGTCCGGATAGAACATCCCCTGATCGGCTTGCCGACGATCACCGACGCCGACCTCGCGTTGTACGACTTCATAACGCCCTCCGAGTCGAGGCCGTACGGGGCGTTCTTTCGCATGATCTACGAGAGTCAGGGGATCGACGCGCAGACGCGCCTGCATTTCATAGACTCCTTCCCGATCGTGCAGCGCCTTGTCGCGAGCACAAACGCGATCGGCGTGGCGGCGATGACGTATACGAATTCGGCATCCTTCAAGCGGCATTTCGCACGCCTGCCGTTCCTGGATTCCGTGCCCCTCGCGCCGCTGTGCAGCGCTGTGCGCACGCGCTGGGAGACGCGCCCGGCCGTGCGCGCGTTTATCATGGCCTGCCGTGAGCGCCTGCCTGCCCCCGTGCAGCAGGCAAACGGGGTCGCCGCCCGGGAAGGCCGCGTCGCTGTAACCTGAAATGATGGACACTGCATTCGTCCAGGGCATGCCACGCAAGGCAAAGGAATTAGACGCAGGATGCGGAGTGGCGGGACAGTAGCTTACGGGCCGTCTGGATGTTTCGTGTGGAGCGAAGGCCGTATGGGACGACAGGCTGTCCGTGCGTGGATCGCCCATCATGCGATGCCTGCGTGATGCTGCAATCCGATAAAACCCGACCCTGGTGACATTCTCCGATGAATGATGCGACGAGCGACCACACAGAGCCGCGTCTTGGCGACGGCTCTTCCTACCGCACGATACAGGTCGTCCGCCAAGACAGCGTGGACTGGTTGACGCTCGCCCGCCCGGACCGCCTGAATGCGCTCAATGACCGCATGGTGCACGAGTTGTGGGACTACTTCTCGCGCCGCCAGAACGATCATGATTGCCGGGTAATTGTCCTGCGCGGCGCCGGGACTGCGTTCTGCGCCGGGCTGGACCTGAAATCGCGTGTCGACTTCGGGGAGAGCGACACGCCGGAGGACGGGTACGACAGCCGTCGTGCGTCGCTTTCCGGCCTGGTCATGCTGATGCGCGCCTGTCCGCAGCCTGTCGTGGCGCTGGTGCACGGGCCGGCTTGCGGCGGGGGTTTCATCCTGGCGCTTGCAGCCGACATCCGCATCGCCGGCGAGTCGGCCAGGATGAACGTGGCCTTCGTCAAGCTCGGGCTTTCGGGTTGCGAGCTGGGCACGAGCTACTTTCTCCCGCGCATGGTCGGGTTGTCTGTCGCCCGGGAACTGATGATGACAGGCCGCTTCATCGGCGCGGCACGCGCGCTCGCCACCGGCCTGGTGTCGGAAGTGGTGGCCGACACCGGACTGACGGAGGCCGCGGACGCACTGATCGCCGATTTGCTGCGCACGTCGCCGGAAGGTTTGCGCAAGACCAAGGAGACGATGGAGCTTACGCTTCGCAGCGACGACCTGCAGTCGGTGATGAAGCTGGAGGAGCACACCCAGATGCTGTGCATGCGCGGTCCCGACTTTGCCGAGGCGGTCAAGGCCTTTTCGGAAAAGCGCGCTCCGCGTTTCGGCGGCGCTGGCTGATCTCGGCCAGCAGCCGAAACGGCGGCCGGCGTTTCTCCGCGCAGCGCGGCCCCTTCGATGGCCGGACACCGTGGCCATCCTGTAAGGGGGATCACCATGGTGCAGTTGTGCCGGCCCGTGTCGCGCACCGGGCCGATCGGGTGATCGCGAAGCGGCCTGACGATCGCATGCCCGTCACAGCCCGGCAGAAAACGGATGGCTCGTCTACAAGGGAGGTTCAGCAGTGACTCAGGTGGCCGGGCGTACCGCGTTCATCACCGGCGGCGGCAACGGTATCGGCCTCGGTATCGCCCGCAGCCTTGCCAAAGCGGGTGTGAAGCTGGCGCTGGCCGACCGCGATGCAGGCGCGCTGGAAAAGGCGCGCGCGGAGCTGGCGTCCGATACCGCCGTCGAGACGATCGTGCTCGATGTGCGCGACCGTGACGGGTTTGCCCGTGCGGCGGACAGCATCGAGGATCGGCTGGGCCCGGTGTCGCTGCTGTTCAACAACGCCGGCGTATCGGGCGGCGCGCCGGCCGAAAAACTCACCTACGCGCTGTGGGACTGGAGCCTCGGCATCAACCTCGGTGGCGCCGTCAACGGCATACAGACGTTCCTGCCGCGGATGGTCGCGCGCGGCGACGGCGGCCACATCGTCAACACGGCATCGGGCGCGGGACTGGCCGCCACCTCGTCGGGCGCGCTCTATTGCACCGGCAAGTTCGCGATCGTCGGCCTGTCGGAGACGCTGCACCTGGAACTCGCACCGGCGCAGATCGGCGTCAGCGTGCTGTGCCCCGGTCCGGTCGCGACCGACATCATCGCGCGTTCACACGCGACGCGCCCCGAGGGCGGTACCGCGCTGACCGATGAGCAGCAGCGCAGGCAGGACGAGCGCAGCGTCGCAATGACCGCCTTTCTGCAGAACGGTGTCACGCCGGACACTGTGGGCGAGATGGTGCTGCGTGCGATCGAGGGCGGCAAGCTCTACATTCATACCGATCGCATGATGCTGCCCTACAT
>CAXUOA010000177.1:0-6347 GCA_964252625.1 uncultured Acetobacteraceae bacterium
GCTGGAGGCGTTCCTCGTACTGCGCCGCAACCCGCTGGAGCTGTGGGGCGAGCTGGCCTACGAGATGGACATCCTGCCCGGCCGCTTCCTGGGCCGCGAGCAGCTGATGCTGAATGCGCCCGAAGCGATACGCCACGTGCTGGTGGGCAACGCGGACAACTACCGGCGCAACCCCGCCACCAGGCGCGTGCTGCAGCCGGTGCTGGGCCAGGGCCTGTTCCTGGCCGAGGGCGAAGCGTGGCGCCACCAGCGCCGCACCATCGCGCCGGCGCTGGCCCCCCGCACCATGCCCATCCTGGCGCATCACGTGGTGGCTGCGAGTGCTGCCAAGGAGGCGGAGCTGGCCGGGCTGACGCATCGCCCGATCGAGCTGCTGGGGCACCTGCAGCATCTGGCGCTGGCGATCGCCGGGCAGTCGATGTTCTCGCTGGAGATGAGCGGGTTTGCCGGCGAGCTGCGCCGGCTGCTGTTGAGCTACGGCGCGCGTTACGCGCAGCCCGGCATCCTGGACCTGATGCTGCCCGAACGCGTGCCCTCCCTGGTGGACCGCGGGCGCGCGGCGTTCCGGACCGAATGGCTGGCGTTCCTGGACCGGCTGATCGCGGTGCGCAGCGGGTTCACGCCGGCAGACGACCGGCCGCGGGACCTGTTCGACCTGCTGTCCAGCGCGCGCGATCCGGAGACGGGCGCCGGCTTCGACCATGCGCAGTTGCGCGACGAGGTCTCGACGATGATCCTGGCGGGCCACGAGACCACGGCGGTGACGCTGTTCTGGTCAGTGTATCTGGCGGCGCTGTATCCCGGGCAGCAGGATGTGCTGGCGGCGGAGGTGGCGGGCGTGGACCTGGACGCACCGCACGCGGCGGCGGCGCTGGCGCGTCTGCCCCAGATACGCGCCCATGTGGACGAGGCGCTGCGCCTGTATCCGCCGGCGTTCCTGCTGGTGCGCCAGGCGCAGGCGGACGACGCGATCATGGGCCACACGGTGACGGCGGGCACCACGATCACGATCTCGCCCTGGGTGCTGCACCGGCACCGCGCGCGCTGGCACGCGCCGGATGCGTTCGATCCGGGGCGTTTCCTGCCCGGTGCCACCCCGCCGGAGCGTTACGCCTACATGCCGTTCGGGGCCGGGCCGCGAATCTGCGTGGGCGCGCAGTTCGCGCTGACGGAGGCCACTCTTGTGCTGGCGCGGCTGATGAAGCGGTTCCGGATTTCGCTATCCGGCGCCGGGACGGTTGTGCCGCGGGGGATCGTCACCACGCAGCCGGACCGGCCGGTGCGGTTTGTGATCGAGGAGCGGGGCTGAAGAAAGCAGGCGAGAACTTCTTGAAGGAAAGAAGCCAGGAACTCTTGTTCTCGCGTATCTGAGGTAGAAGGGTGCTTTCTTTTTCCCGTTCGTTGTGATGCGACTGGTTCCCGGGGGAACGATGAAGCATCCAGGTTCACCCGCGTCGCTTTTTGGCCGTGCTTCGTCTGCGCTACGGGCTGGTAATCTTGAACGCAATCGATTGATAAGAGCCATTCGTTTCCGCGCCGCCATAGGCAGTCCCGTAAACCGTCCCGTTACCCGCGATATAGAGCGGAGTTCCGGCAGAGAACCCGGAAGGCGACCCCCCGAAGGTGTAGAGCGCAGTCTCTGACCACGATGTTTGACCACTCGCCGGAGGGGTGAGCCGGTAGATCGTGCTGTTGGCACTACCGTTGGAATGAGCGGGGATGACAGCGCCGTAGATCACGCCTCCCGCTCCGAACGACAATTGATAATCGTCTGGGGCGTAAGGGTCTGCCGAAGGGTCTGGCGGGGTTACCTGCGGGTCGTCCGCGAATGGCGGGCTTCCCAGTGGGTCGTTGGCGAAGCTGTGGACTATCTGTTCTGTCCACGATCCATGGCCGCCTTGCACAAGCTCGAACACTGCGCAGTTCCCGGCATCACACAGGGATCCTACGGGGCTGGTGGTGCCGAACAGCTGGCCATTTGGCGACAACCCAAGCTGACCGACATAGGCGGTGGCGGAAAAGCTTTGCAGCGTGCGGCTGCTCCACTGCGCACCTTTGGTGGCTGGTGGCGTGAGTTCGTAGACAATGTCGGAAGCAGACGGTGAGGTGGCGATTGTCTGCGCTACGCCGTAGAGATTGCCGAACCGGTCGATGACGACGCCGCTGCCGTTTGCCTGGTAGCCGGACGGGATCGGAATGGCCGCCATCGTGTAAGAGCCACTGCCAGTGGCTGGCGGCATGAACTGCAGGACGCTGTCGCCGGTCGCCAGATATAGATCGCCAGCACTGTCGATCGCCAGCTTGACCCTTGGTTGGACCGGAGTCTGGAACGTGTAGATTATCTGCTTCGACCAGTTACCGTCCGAGCCGGACGAAGGCAGCAATTTGAAAAGCGTGCCGTTGCCGGTAGGAGCGGAGGGCGGCGCCGCCCCGCCGCCGTAGGTCGTTCCGTAGAGATTGCCGGCCGTGTCGAATGCCAGGGCCGCGCTGGGGTAGGCGCCGTCACCTTGGTAATCACTGAATACGCAGACGATCTTATACGACCATTTCGGGTTCGCTTTCGATGGTGCCACCAACTGATAGATGGTGCCGTAACTGTCCACGCCGGCGATCGCCCCGCCGTAAAACACGCTTTTGCGGAACGTCAACCCGGTCGGGGCGACGGGCAGGCTGGCATCGAGCGTGACTTCCACCCCGGCGGCCAAGGCGGCCTGCGGCGCTGCCATCGCAAGGAGCACGGGAAGGCAAACGCTGCATATCCGAAGCTTCACCGGACGTTTCCTATTGATTGTTTACGATGGGACGACGGTCTGTGGACTTGCGCAAGTCACAACGCCGGCAACGGCGAACCGTAAGCCAGCCACGATAGCCTGGCTCCGAATCCAGGTTGGCACCGCCGATGCGGCCGAAACAAAAACTCCCTGCCGGCCAACGCGCCGACAGGGAGCAAAAGTCTCTCGCTTCTTTTCTTCAGAAAAGAAGGCCTGCCTTACTGAACCTCAGCCAAACTGGTTCATGGTATTATGCGCCCCGCCCGCCTTCAGCGCGGCCTCGCCGGCGAAGTACTCCTTGTGGTCGTCGCCCATGTCGGACCCTGCCATGTTCTGGTGTTTCACGCAGGCGATGCCCTGGCGCAACTCCTGCCGCTGCACGCCCAGCACGTAGCCCAACATTCCCATGTCGCCAAAATACGTCTTAGACAGATTGTCGGTGGACAACGCCGCCGTGTGATAGGTCGGCAGCGTGATCAGGTGGTGGAAGATGCCGGCACGCTTGGCGGCATCGGCCTGGAACGTGCGGATGCGCTCGTCCGCCTGGTGGCCCAGCGCGGTCTCGTCATATTCCACGCTCATCAGCTTCGCGCGATCGTATTTGCTCACGTCCTGCCCGTCGGCGGCCATCGCGTCGTATACCTGCTGGCGAAAGTTCAGCGTCCAGTTGAAGCTAGGCGAGTTGTTGTAGGCGAGCTTGGCGTTCGGCACGACGGCGCGGATGCGGTCCATCATGCCGGCGATCTGCGACACGTGCGGCTTCTCCGTCTCGATCCACAGCAGGTCGGCGCCGTTCTGCAGCGAGGTGATGCTGTCGAGCACGCAGCGGTCCTCGCCGGTGCCGGCGCGGAACTGGTACAGGTTGCTGGGCAGGCGCTTCGGGCGGAGGAGCTTGCCGTTGCGGTTGATGATGACGTCGCCGTTATGCGCGGCGTCGGCGCTGACTTCCTCGCAATCGAGGAAACTGTTGTACTGGTCACCGAGGTCACCCGGCGTGTGGCTGACGGCGATCTGCTTGGTCAGGCCGGCGCCCAGCGAATCCGTGCGGGTGACGATGATGCCGTCATCGACGCCCAGTTCCAGGAAAGCGTAGCGCACGGCGCGCACCTTGGCGATGAAGTCCTCGTGCGGCACGGTGACCTTGCCGTCCTGGTGGCCGCACTGCTTCTCGTCGGACACCTGGTTCTCGATCTGCAGCGCGCAGGCGCCGGCCTCGATCATTTTCTTGGCGAGCAGATAGGTGGCCTCCGCGTTGCCGAAGCCGGCGTCGATGTCGGCGATGATCGGCACCACATGCGTCTCGTGGTTCTCGATCTTGCCGGCGATCTCCGCCTCTTTCGCCACGTCGCCACTCTTGCGGGCAGCGTCCAGCTCACGGAACAACCCGCTCAGCTCGCGTGCGTCGGCCTGGCGCAGGAAGGTGTAGATCTCCTCGATCAGCTTCGGCACCGAGGTCTTCTCGTGCATCGACTGGTCGGGCAGCGGTCCGAACTCGCTGCGCAGGGCGGCGACCATCCAGCCGGAGAGGTAGATGTAGCGGCGCTTGGTGGTGCCGAAATGCTTCTTCACGGAGATGATCTGCTGCTGCGCGATGAAGCCGTGCCAGGCGCCCAGGGACTGCGTGTAGAGCGAGCTGTCCCTGTCATAGGCGGCCATGTCCTCGCGCATGATGCCGGCGGTGTATTTGGCGATCTCCAGGCCCGTCTTGAAGCGGTTCTGCAGCCGCATGCGGGCCACGCTCTCCGCGTCTATCCCGTTCCACGTGCGGTGGGTCTCCAGCAGCCCGGTGACGGTGGACACATGCTCCTGGTAGGCGGAGCTGGCAGGCAATCCGGCCAGGCTGCCGGAGCTGCCCTCGGGGGAATAGACGGGTAGGCTCATGGTGTTACATCCTTCAACTGCAGCGGTGAGCGGGATATCGGCCCCTACGGCGCACCAGGATAGCTCGCAGGTGCAGCATTGACCATTATGTTGTCACGGTGGTTACTGACGCCTTTGTAAAGTTGTAAAGATTGTGAAGGCCAGGGCGTCGTGCGGAGCATGCATTCGCGTGATGCCCTGGACGCGCTGGGGCCAGTCGGCCCAGGACCCCATTTCTGAGGGCGTATGGCAAGGCCACTTATTGGACGTACCGTCAGGCGGCTCCGGACGGAACAGGGGCTCTCCCAGCAGGCCCTGGCCGCCAAGCTCGGCATCTCCCCCAGCTACCTCAACCTCATCGAGCACGACCAGCGCAACGTTACCGCCAGCCTGGTCATCAAGCTTGCCGAGATGCTGCGCGTGGACCTGGCCGCCCTGTCCGGCGCCCAGGAACGCGAGCTCGAATTCGGCCTGCGCGAGGTGTTCTCCGACCCGCTGCTCGGTACCGAACCGATCCCGGACGCCGAACTGGAAGGTGTGGCCAGCAACCCGAACGCGGCGCGCGGCGTGCTGGCGCTATACCGGGCGTGGCGCGTGGCGCGGGAGGACGCGTCCGGCCTGGCCCTGCCCTCAGGCCGGCGCATCCTGCTGCCGAACGAGGAAGCGCGCGACGTGTTCCACGAACGCGGCAACTACTTCGCCGAGCTGGAATCGGCAGCCGAGGGCATTGCCGCCACGCTGAACGCCACGCCGGCGGAGACCAACCACGCAATCGCCGAACGGCTGCGCCGCGTGCACCGCGTGAACGTGCGCGTGATCCCGATGGAAGACGCGCAGCGCCGCTACGAGCCGGAAACCCTGACGCTGACGCTCTCCGAACAGCTGCCGCGCGAGAGCCGCGGCTTCCACATGGCGTTCCAGATCATCCTGCTGGAAGCGCGCGACATGGTGGAAGCCTTGCTGACGCGCATCGCGCCGAGCTCTCCGGAAGCGGCCTCGCTGATACGCATCGGGCTGCTGAACTACGCGGCGGCCGCCCTGCTGATGCCGTACACCGCGTTCCTGGAAAGCACGCGGCTGCTGCGCCATGACATGAACGCGCTGGCCGCCCGGTTCTGCGTCAGCTTCGAACAGGCCTGCCACCGCCTGAGCACGTTGCAGAAGGCCGGCGCGCGCGGCATCCCGTTCTTCTTCCTGCGCCTGGATCCGGCCGGCAACGTGAGCAAGCGGTTCTCCGCCGGCGGCTTCCCGTTCGCGCGCTACGGCGGCTCCTGCCCGCGCTGGGTGGTGCACGCGGCGTTCGCCACGCCGGGCACGCTGCGCGTGCAGGTGGCGCAGCTGCCGGACGGCGCCACGTTCCTGTGCTTCGCGCGGTGTATCGAAGGGGCAGCCGCGGCCTGGGGCGAGCCGCCGCCCACGCACGTGATCGCCATGGGCTGCGACGTGGCGCATGCCGGCGAGGTGGTCTATGCCGACGGGCTGAAGCTGGACCACGCGGCGGTGGGGATCGGGCTTTCCTGCCGACTGTGCGACAGGCAGAACTGCCGCAGCCGGGCGTTTCCGCCTTTGGAGCATCGGCTGGCGCTGGATCCGAACCTGGAGAGCGACAGCCCGTACCGGTTCGAGCCGACAGCACGGAAGTAAATACCAATGGCCTTTGCGATTGACCTGTGAAGAAAGGCCAAGGGCTCTGCCCCTGGACCCCGCTAAGGACAG
>CAXUOA010000178.1:0-6329 GCA_964252625.1 uncultured Acetobacteraceae bacterium
CGACAGGGAGCGAAAGTTTTTTGGTCCTTTTTTTCAAAAAAGGACTGCTTGCCTTGCCTTCAGTTGAGCAGGAACCTCGAACAGCCTAGACTCTGCCAATGAAAAGCGTCCGCGCTGCCCTCCTCCTCACCGTCGTGCTCTCCCCCGCCGCCCAGGCCGCGCGCCCGGCGGACTTCCTGGTCTCGCAATTCGCCTCGCACCAGGGCAATACCGCGCTTGCCGCTTCCAGCATGGCGGACGCGCTGGCCGGCGACCCGACCAACCCCGAGTTGCGGGAGGATGCGTTCGTGCTGGCGTTGCTGGCCGGCGACACCCAGGCGGAGCAGCTGGCAAAGTCCCTGCCCACCAACCCGCTGGCACAGCTTCTGCTGGCCACCCAGGCAGCGCATGACGGACGCTGGCAGCAGGCCGAGCTGGGCTATGCGGAACTGCCGCACCAGGCGCTGGCCGACGCCATCCGTCCCCTGCTGCTCGCCTGGGCACAGCAGGCCCAGGGCGAGTCCGACCGTGCCATGGACACGCTGCAGCCTGCCGTCACCGCCGGCAAGCTGGGCGCCATAGCACCGCTGCACGCCGCCCTGCTGGCGGACGCCGCCCACCGGGACGGTCTGGCGCAGCGCCTCTACACGGATCTGGCGCATGGCCAGGCCTCGCCCAGCCTGCAATTCGCACAAATCTACGCAAGCTGGCAGGCCCGTAGCGGTGACATGACCGGGGCACGCGCCACCATCGCGAATGCCATCGCAGCCGCTCCGGAGCTGGGCATCGCCGAGCCGCGGCTGATGGCGGCGCTCGACCACGCGCATGCGCCGGTCCCGCTGCACGGCCTGGCGATGGCGCTGGTGGAGGTGGCTGCCGCCGCCGACGGCCAGACCGGCCACGAGGTGAGCGAGCTCCTGGTGCAGGTCGCGCTGACCGCGGAGCCGGGGATGACGGACGGGCACCTGCTCGCCTCGGAGATCGCCGCCAGCCACAAGCAATACACACTGGCGGCGGCCGAGCTGGAGCACGTGCCGCAGGACGACCCGCTGAAGCCGGTGGTCCAGCTTCGCCTGGCCAATCTCTACGCCCGGCAGGACAGGCTGGAGGACGCCGCGCATTTGCTGCGCGACCTGGCGGCAGCCTACCCGAGGCGGCCGGAGCCGCTGGCCCAGCTGGGTGACATCCTGGCCGACCAGAAGAAGTTCCTGCAAGCGATCGACGCATATGACCGTTCGATCGCGCTGCTGCGCCACCCGCAGGCCGCCGACTGGGTGGTGTTCTACGCACGGGGCACCGCGCTGGAACGCGCCCATGAATGGCCGCGCGCGCAAGCGGACATGAACCGCGCGCTGGAGCTCTCGCCGGACCAGCCGTTCGTGCTGAACTTCCTCGGTTATTCGATGGCTGAGCGGAACGAGGATTTGCCGGCCGCGCGCGAGATGATCGAAAAGGCACTGCATGCCCGGCCGAACGACGGCGCCATCGTCGACAGCCTGGGCTGGGTGGCGCTGCGGCAGGGCGACACGAAGCAGGCGCTTCGCCTGCTGGAAAAGGCGGCGGAGCTCGAGCCGGAAGACCCCAGCATCACCGGCCATCTCGGCGACGCCTATTGGGATGCGGGTCGGCGCATCGAGGCCGAGGACCAGTGGCGCCGGGCGCTGGTGCTGAAGCCGGATGCCGACGAGCAGGCGCGGATCGAGGCGCGGCTGAAAAGCGCCTCCCGGTAAGGCGGGCGACACGGTTCCAGCTGCCCGCACACCGATCGCGGAGGTGCCTGCTGGACGCGACCGCGGTCATCGATCAGCGTGGCGCCGTCACCGTCTCAGGCGTGACCGGCGCGGTGCCCTGGTGGAGCTTCACGAAGACGGTGCTGGCCGCCGCCGCTTTGCGCCTGGCCGAGCGGGGCATGCTCACGCTGGACGAGAGGCTGCCGGCAGCGCGCTTCAGCCTGCGGCAGCTCCTGCGTCACGAGGCGGGGCTGCCGGATTATGCAGACCTGCCGGACTATCACGTCGACGTGGCAGCCGGCCGGTCGCCGTGGCCGGCTGGCCAGCTTCTCGCCAGGCTTGACGCCGACCGGCTGCGTTATGAACCCGGAACGGACTGGGCGTATTCGAATGTCGGCTACCTCAAGGTCAGGCAACTGGTCGAACAGGTCACCGGCCTCACGTTGCAGGCGGCTCTGGACCACCTGGTGTTCCAGCCTTGCAGGCTGGCCACGGCGCGGGTGGCCAGCTCTGCCGGCGACCTCGACGGCGTGCAGATGGGACACGTGCGGGAGTACGATCCCGGCTGGGTGTTTCATGGCCTGGCCGTCGGCACCGTCGCCGATGCCGCCAGGCTGCTCAGGGCACTGATGACCGGTGGCCTCCTGGCGCCGGGAACCCTGGCCGAAATGCTTGCAGGCCGGCCGCTGCCGCAGCATCGCGGCACCCATTCCGATCCTGCCTACGGGCTCGGCCTCATGCTGTGGGCGGACAGACTGACCCGTCATCCGCTCGGCCACATGGGCGAGGGGCCAGGAAGCGGGATTGCGGTTCTCTTCCAGAATGGGAGGGCTGCGGCCGTATGGACGGCGCGGCCTTCATCGCTGGATGCCGAGGCCCAGGCGACGCGCCTGCTCGCCCGATCTTGCTAGAGCTTCCGTTCGCAAGGGCTCACTGCAAATGCTCTAGCTATCTGATGGTGCGAGCATCTTTACCCGACAGGTGACCCCGGTTGATCGGATGATGCTCTAGAGCCACCCCTTGCGCCAGAACAGCAGCAGCGGCACCACGATGCTGAGCACGATCAGGCACAGCGCGTAGGGGTAGCCGTAGCGCCAGCCCAGCTCCGGCATGTCGTGGAAGTTCATGCCGTACAGGCTGGCGATGAAGGTGGGCGGGATGCCGACGATGCTAACGACGGTGAGCACCTTGATCGTGTCGTTCTGCTCGATGGTGATGAAGCCCAGTGTCGCATCGAGCAGGAACTGCACGCGGTCGCTGAGCTGGACATCGTAGTCGTTCAGCGAGGCAACGTCGCGGTCCAGCGTGGCGAGCCGGTGGATGTCGGCTTCGGTGGGCCAGGTCACGGCTTGCGGCACGTAGCGCACGATGCGGCCGATGCCGAGCAGGCTGTCGCGCAGCTGGGAAATGCGGGCGCCGCGGTCGCCGATTTCTACCAGTGTTTCCTGCAGGAAGCTGGTGCGGCGCCGGCCGGAGAGCCGGCCGGCCGGTCCGCCGCGGAACAGGGCGGCCGAGAGTTTGTCCATCTCGCCGGAGAGCTGCTCGAGCACGTCGGCCAGGCGGTCCACCATGGTTTCGAGCAGACCCAGAAAGGGTTGCATGCCGGAGACGGCGCCGTCCGGTGCGTGAAACGTGCGGGCGAAGTAGTCCACCAGGACGGATTCGGCAAAGCGGACGGTCAGCAGCCGGTCGGGCGCCACGACGAAGCCGATTGGCGCCACCGCACGGACGCCGCCGGCGCTGCGGCTGAGCATGGACATGGTAAGGGTAAGGGTGTCGGCCTCGACGGAGAGGCGGCTGGAGGACTCGATCTCGGCCGCTTCGGCAAGGCTGGGCACGCGCAGGCCGGTCTGGCGCGCAGCCTCGTCGCACTCGGCCTGGGTGGCGCGGTCGAGGTCCAGCCAGACGGGCGGCGCGCCCGCGCGGCCTGAGATGGCGTGCAGCATGAGAATGTTGTGCGAGTAGCACGTGCGTAAGGCAAGGGTGGGGCAGAGCCTTGGGGCTTTAATATCGATCCGCTCTGCGATTGACGCTTGCGCAGGCAAGCAAGGCCTTCTTTTTTGCGTTTTTGAAAGAAAGCAGCAAAAAACTTTTGCTTCCTGCACAGGCTCAGCTGCCTCGATCACTGCAAAGACTGGTATCAGAGAAGCCGCCTCCGCCGGTCCCGTGAGCAGCCAGGCAGCCGCTTGCGACCTGCGTTGCCTTTGCGTAGCGTTGCGATTGGCCGACGTTCGAGGTCGTTGCATTTGGCCCAGCAGGCCTGCGCCTGCGCAATCCGGATGCCTCGCCTTGACGCTTGCCGGCCGCAGGGCGGTCCTCGCCCCGCGCCACACCCAGATCTCAGATTGGAGCAGGCCTTTGTATCGAACATTGAAAGCCCGCGTTCTTGGTAGCAGCACGCTTGCGGCTTTGACCTTGCTCGCCGTGGCATCGGCCTGGCCGGTGGCTGGCCGGGCCGCGGACACCGCGACGATCCCCGGCAATGTCGGCGGGTGGGTCGGCAAGGCGCAGCGCGTCGGCACCGCGGCGGCTGATGGCCGCGTCACGATCGTTTTGCACATGGCGCTGCGCAACCCCGACAGGCTCGCGCAATTCGTGGCAGACGTGTCCAAGCCGGACAGCCCGGACTACGGCAAGTATCTGACCCTGGCCGGCTTCCGCAGCAGGTTCGCGCCTGACCCGGCCGATGCCGCCGCCGCCGCGGCCCTGCTGAACAGCGCCGGCATGAAGAACGTCACCGTCGGCCCGGCGGGCGCCTATGTTTCCGCAGAGGCGAGCGTGGCGCAGGTTGCCGCCACGTTCGGCGTGACGCAGGACCTCTATCTGTACAGGGGCCGGACGGTGCGTGCCAACAATGAGCTGCCCAGCATACCGGCGGCGCTGGCGGGCAAGGTGCTGGCGATCGAAGGGCTGGACGCGAGCAACGCACGCCACCCGAACCACGTCTCCGTCCTGGAAGGCGAGCGCCGCGCACCGCAGGGCGTGGTTGCGGAAGAGACGGCCACGGTGACGCCGCCGCCTGTAGCGGCCGCCTTGCCCTCGCCGTATTGCGACACCTATGCCGGCGACCTCGAGGCCACCCTGAGCACCGCGCCGACGCCCTATGCCGCGACGCTGCCCTGGCTTCTGTGCGGCTACACGCCGCAGCAGGTGCGCCAGGCCTACGGGCTGAACCGGGTGCCTGCCACCGGAAGCGGGGTGACCGTGGCCATCGTGGACGCCTACGCCTCGCCCACGCTGATGGCCGACGGCAATGCCTACGCCAAGAACCACAAGCTGCCGAAGCTGACGGCCAGCAACTTCTCCGAAATCATCCCCGAGGGCATCTACGACGTGCCGGCCGCCGACGTTGGCACCGCTTACGGCTGGTGGGGCGAGGAGTCGCTGGACCTGGCGGCGGTCCACGGCTCGGCCCCGGGCGCCAACATCGTCTATGTGGGTGCGAGCGACAGCGGATCGTCGCTGACCGTGGCGCTGACGAACGCGATCTACAATCGTGCGGCGGACATCATCACCAACAGCTACAGCTACAACGGCGACATCGATCCGGCCGACACCGCGGCGCAGGACCAGACCTTCATGGTGGCCGCTTCCACCGGCATCACCCTGCTGTTCAGCAGCGGCGACGACGGCGACCTCAGCCAGATCAACGGCATCGCCACCGGCTCCTACGAATCTGACAGCGCCTATGTGACGGGCGTGGGCGGCACCAGCCTGTTCCTGCGCAACTCCGGCGGCGGCAAGGGCGAATGGGGCTGGGGCAATTACCGCGACTATCTCGGCGCCGCCACGGTCAACAGCGGCACTTCCATCACCACGTCGGGCCTGGAGACCACCACCGCCTTCGGCGAGACTTTCGCCGACTTCGCCTTCTACGCCGGTTCAGGCGGCGGTCTCAGCCTGGTCTCTCCGCAGCCTTCCTACCAGGCGGGCATCGTGCCTGACGCGCTGGCGACCACGCTGTACACGGCAAACGGATCGGCCTTCACCATCGCCAAGGAGCGCGTGGCGCCTGACGTGTCCATGGTGGCCGACCCTTACACCGGCTACCTGTACGGCGAGACGTTCACCACCGCCGGCAATGCCGTCAGCGATTCGGGCTGCACGGCGGTGACTGCCACGACCGAATACTGTGAGAACAGCATCGGTGGCACCAGCCTTGCCTCCCCGTTGATGGCCGGCACGCTGGCCGTGGTGGACCAGGTACGGCTGGCGGCGGGCAAGCCCCTGCTCGGTTTTGCCAACCCGTTCTTCTACGCGGGCAAGATCGGCACGACGTTGCAGGCATCGGGCATCAACGACGTGAAGGCGCCGACCAGCCCGACCGCGTTGCTGCGCGGCTACGCCAACAACCTGACGCGCGTGCGGGTGGTGACGATAAACTCGGTGCCGTTCGACATTGCGACGACGCCGTATGCGCTGCAGCTGTGCGGATCGAAGATCTGCGAGGGGCTGGACGACGTGTTCAACAACACGATGGCTGGCTACGACAACGTGACAGGGTTGGGCGTGCCCTACGTGCCTAACCTTGTGACGCAGTGATACCTGACTGCTTTGCGGGGGCTTGGGCAAGGAAGGCCTTCTTTTTTGAAAAAAAGAAGCAAAAAACTTTTGCTCCTG
>CAXUOA010000179.1:0-6328 GCA_964252625.1 uncultured Acetobacteraceae bacterium
GCCGAGGCCGCAGGCGCCGCGTTCAGCCGGGCCACGAACCCGGCCCGCGCCGCCGAGACGGCCACCCCATGGCGCGCGGCCGCCTCTTCCAGCCCGGCAAGCCAGCCAGGTTCCGCCCGCGTGCCCGCCTGCCGCGCGGCGGCCAGCACGCGGCGCCGCTCGGCCAGGGCCGTGTCGTGAGCGGAGACTTCCCGCGCATGGCCCGGCTCCAACGCCCAGACCAGCCGATCCAGGAAGCGGCGGCGCCCGGCGGCCCCCTCGGCGAACAGCGTGTCCATCTGCGGCGTCAGCCAGATCGTGGCGATGCGCGCGGCAAGCTCGGCCTGGCTGCGCGGCTCTGCGCCGTCCAGTCGGAACACCCGCCGCTCGCTTCCGGCGGCCAGCAGCCCGGTGCCGATGTCGGTCTGCGCGACGCCGTCCGTCAACCGGCCCGCCACGGCCCAGATGCCGGACCCGCCGTGCCGGGCCATCTCCGCCAGGCGGGACCGGCCGAAGCCGCGGCCCGGGCTGAGCAATGCGATCGCCTCCAGCAGGTTCGTCTTGCCGGACCCGTTCGGGCCGGTGATGACGGCCATCCGCGCGGACGGGCGCCAGGTGAGTGCGGCGTAGTTGCGGAAGTCGGTGAGGACCAGGCGCGTCAGGGTTAGCACGCGCGGGTCCCTACACGAAGGACGGAAGAAAGCAGTCCTTTTTTGAAGGAAAGAACCAAAAACTCTCGTTCCGAGGGTCGCGGCCTATCCGGCTGATCGCCGACAGGGCGTAAAAGTTTTTTGGTCCTTTTTTTCAAAAAAGGACTGCTTGCTTATTTGGCCTGCTCGATCGAAACGCGACGCTTCTGGAAGAACTCCAATATCCCCCACTGCCACCAGGCAATCTCAGGCGACATCGCGGCAAACCCCGGCGTGAAGCCGCAGCCATTCATGATGCGGCCGGGCGGGTCGATGACGAAGGTCATCGTGTCTCCGGGCGCTCTGGCGGAGGCCCAGGTCTGTGCTCGTGCGGCGATCGCGCGATCCATGCTCCGGTAGTCGGCGAGCAACGCGGGTGCGGCCGGCACGAACAGCAGGAGAACCGCGGCCGCCCAGGCCACCGCACCGGCGTTCGGGCGCGGGCGCGGCCAGGCAGCCCCGAAGGCGGCCACCGCCAGGGTGACGAAACAGGCGCGCACCGTATCGTGCCGTGCGCAGCAGAGGCGGCCGAACTGGAAATAGCCGCTCGCCAGCGAGGCGAAGGCGGCGAGCAGCAGGGCCACGCCGAACGCAAGCAGCACGCGGGAGGATGCGCGCGTCCGGCCGAGCGTCCAGTGCGCGCCCGCAAAGATCAACAGGCGCGACGCAACGGAAAGCGGAGCGGACAGCACAGCCCCCTCCGGAAAGTCGGGCCGCACGAGGCTGGCAGCAAACGCCGGAATCGCCCGCAGCAACGCTTCGCCGGCGTGATGCAGAACCCGCGGGTCGCCATCGCTGCCCTCGATCGTGCCGACACGCCCGTGCAGCACCAGCGCCAGGTCGGCAAATGCCACGGCGAGTCCAGGCAGCAGCCACAGCCAGCGCCGCCCGGGCGCCCTGCGCTGCACGCACCCCACGCACGCGGCGATGCTCAGGGCGGCGAAAATGCCGAATTCGCTCGAGCCGGCGATGATGACCAGCGCAAGCGCCGCCGCCCCGTGGCGGCGGACCTGCGTGCCCAACCCATCAAGCAGTAGCCAGAACAGCCAGACGGTGCCGGCCAGCGTCGGTATGTAGGAAAGCCCGCCGGCTGGCCAGTAGAACACCTCCGTTACGGTGTGCCCGACGAGGAACAGTGCGAACAGGCTGAGCCCGGCCAGGAGGCGAAGCAGCCGCCCGCCGTCCGCGCGCCAGGCAGGCACGAGGCAGGCGCAGGCAAGCCCGGCCCACAACACCGCCATGCAGCTTCCGGCAAGCGGCCGGTGCAACGCCAGGACCGCAATGCCGTAGACGCCATACAGCATGTCGGAGATCAGACGCGGGCTCCACGTGAGATACCAATGCAGGAAGTAGCCCCAGCCGCCTTCGCGGAGCAGCGCGAACACGGCGTATTCGTCGCCCTGCCAACGCGCACGCGGCAACAGCGCGGCGTAGGCCAGAACCACGCCGGCCATCACGCAGCAGCAGGTGACGGGCAGCCACCAGGCGGCCAGACGGATTGGCTTCATGCGACGGGGTGGCTGGACAGGCTGTCAATGAGAACGCCCGCGTCACCAACCTCGTTGATGTGGCCGACAGGCGTTTCGCGCTCGATCGCGTTGTTGTAGCGGCTATGCGGCGAGAGGCCGCAGACCCGCAGCGTGCCGCCCCAGGACAGGCGGACCATGTAGCAGTCCGGCAAGCGGGACACTGCATCGTCCGGCGACACAGCGTCGCCGGATCGCGTCTCCGGCGGCACCAGGAGCAGCTGGCGTTCGCGCTGGCACACCCGATCCGACACATCACGAAACCCGGCGGCCCGAAACCCGACCGGAATATAGACTAAGTCAAACGTGTAGCGAAACTCCTTGCCGTGCGATTACCCTACTACAGGTTCAGCATCGAGAAGAAGAAAGGCCTGCTTTTTTTTAGCAAAGAAGAAAAAAGTTTCGGCGGCGCTGTCGCGGAGTCGCGGAAAAAGGCGCGCCCCGTGGGAGCGCGCCTAGCTTTCAGGCCTGGATGTCCCGGCCGCGGCGGTCGGCCATGAACTGGTCGAACTCCTGCTTGTCCTTGGCCTGGCGCAGCTTTTCCAGGTACTCGACAAACTCCTTCTGTTCGTCCTCCAGACGCTTGATCGTCTCGGTGCGGTACGCGTCGAACGCCGCGTTACCGCTGGACTGCGTGCCGCCGAACCGGTAGCCGCGGCCGCGCATGTTGGTGTTGTACCACTGCCCGCGAGACTGGCAGCGCCACGCGCGCGCCCGGCCGCTGAACAGCACGAACATCAGGGCCGTCAGGCCGACCGGCCAGAAGGTCCAGAAACCAAGGATTATCAGCGCAATCCAGGCGCCTTTGCCATACTCATCAAGCTTCTCGACGATCGGCACCGCAAGTCTCCCGTGTGTGAATGTGAAACACATTTACATAGATGGACGACAGTGGGCCGAAGTCAAGACCCTTGTTCATCCTGCAGGCTCGAACCGCAATACACCCGCCTGCCGGGCCGGCGTGCCGGGCAACGCGTCGCTGGGATGAGACACGCCGTCCAGAACCGGGATCGCGGCGAAATCGAATGGGCTGACACCCTCCAGGCAGGCCGCGTTCACGCCAAACTGCCGCGGGTTGGAGCGCCGCTGGTGGTGCGTGTAGATGCCGCAGACCGAGCAGAAGAAATGCTGTGCCGTGCCCGTGTTGAAGCTGTAGCGGGTCAGCTTCTCCTCGCCGGACAGAAAACGAATGCCGCCCAACTCGGCCGATACCGCCACTGCGCCGCGCATCCGGCAATAGGAACACGTGCACCGCCGCGCCGTGTTCAACCCGTCCGACAGCGCCACTTCGAACCGCACGGCGCCGCAATGACAGGCAGCGTTCATGGTCGTCATGGATTTTTCTCCGTCCGGCTTCAGCCAAAGAAAGCAAGTAGTCCTTTTTTGGAAAAAAAGGACCAAAAAACTTTTGCTACTGTCGCTGTTTCAGCAGCCGCGTGCGTCGGGACAGTACAAGGCGCCTGAACAGCACCAGGGGCAAAAGTTTTTTGCTTCTTTTTTTCAAAAAAGAAGGCCTTTCTTCCCTACCCCACCGACTGCAAATAAATCAGCAGCCCCGCCTCCAGCAAATCCTCCGGCGCCATCGGCAGCTTGCGCCGAGACCCGCTCGGTCCCTCGATGAACAGCGATGCTACACCATGACACATCGACCAGATATGCAGCGCCACCATCAGCGACGGCGGCCGCCTTGCCTGCTTCAGCCCCCGCACCACTGCATCCGCGGCCAGGCGCAACACGCCGAACGCCCGCTCGGACGCAGCAAGCAAGGCAGGATCGTCCTCCAGCGGAAAACCCGGCTCGAACATCGCCGCGTAGAATGCCGGCTCTTGCCGCGCGAAGCCCAGATAGGCGCGAGCGCAGGCTTCCACAGCCGCCACCGGGTTGGGCCGTCCCTCGTCCCAGGCGGCGTACAGCTCCTCGGCGAATTTCTCGAAGCCCTGCTTGGCAATCTCCGCGATCAGCGCGTTGCGGTCACGAAAATGTCTGTACGGTGCGGCTCCGCTGACGCCCACGGTCCGCGCCACTTCGGCCAGCGTGAAGCCGTTCGGGCCGCTGGCGCGTATCATGTCCAGCGCGGCCGCGATCAGCGCCTCGCGCAGGTTGCCGTGATGGTAGCTGGCGCGTGCCGCCATACAAGAAAAGCAAGCTGTCCTTTTTTGAAAAAAGGACCAAAAAACTTTTAGTCCCTGTCGGCGACCGTGTCAGCGCCCGCCGACAGGGAGCAAAAGTTTTTTGCTTCTTTTTTTCAAAAAAGAAGGCTTTGCTTCCTACGCCTGCGCCGTATGCGCCACGCCCTTTTCGGCCAGCAACGTCTCCAGTTCGCCCGCCTGGAACATTTCGGTGACGATGTCGCAACCGCCCACGAACTCGCCCTTCACATAAAGCTGCGGCACGGTGGGCCAGTTCGAAAAAGCCTTGATCCCGTCGCGCAACGCCGGGTCTTCCAGCACGTTGGCGGTGCCGAACTGCACGCCCAGATGCGTCAGGATCTGCACCACGCGGGCGGAAAAGCCGCATTGCGGAAACATCGCCGTGCCCTTCATGTAGAGCATGACGGGGTTCTGGCCGATCTCCTGCTCGATGCGGGCGGTGGTCGCTGTGTCACTCATCGGGAAATCTCCTGGTTTGGCACGGAAGTCTGCAACGCCAGCGCGTGGAGCACGCCGCCCATGCGGCCGCCCAGGGCGGAGAACACCATCTGGTGCTGCTGGATGCGGCTGCGGCCGCGGAAACTCTCGCTGACGATGCGCGCGGCGTAGTGATCACCGTCGCCTGCCAGATCCTCCACGCTCACCTCGGCGTCCGGCAGCGCGGTGCGTATCAGGGTTTCTATCTCGGCGGCCGACATCGCCATCTGGGTTCAGTCCTTCATCCACGTGGCGAAGAAGCGGTCATGGGCCTCGTGTAGCGCTACCGCCGATATGGTCACGCCATCGGGCAGTGTCAAACCATCCCCACCGGCCCGCCCGATCACGCGCACGTCCAGCCCTGCGGCGGCCGCCTCGCGCAGCACCGTCGCCGGATTGCGCGTGGCCAGCACGTAGCGCGCCTGGTCCTCGCCGAACCACCAGGCATGGGCCGCCGGTGTGGCGGGTGGCGCCGACAGCGTGGCGCCGACCGGACCTGCCATCACCATCTCGGCCATTGCCACCAGCAAGCCGCCGTCGGACAGGTCGTGGCAGGCGCTGACCTCGCCGCTGCCGATGATCCGGCGCACGAAGTCGCCAGTGCGGCGTTCGTCGGACAGATCGACCGGCGGCGGCGCGCCTTCCTCCCGGCCGGCCACCTCGCGCAGCCACAGCGAGCACCCGAGATGGCCTAGCGTGCGGCCCACCAGAACCAGCGTGTCGCCCTCGCTCAGCGCAAGCCCCATCGAGGCCGCGGCGTCATCCAGCACACCCAGCCCGCCGATCGCCGGCGTGGGCAGGATGGCTGTGCCCTGCGTCTCGTTATACAGGCTGACATTCCCGCTGACGATCGGGAAGTCCAGCGCGCGGCAGGCGTCGCCCATGCCCTGCACGGCGGCCACGAACTGGCCCATGATCTCGGGCTTTTCCGGATTGCCGAAATTGAGGTTGTCGGTCACCGCCAAGGGCCGGGCGCCGGTGGCGGTGATGTTGCGCCAGGCTTCCGCCACCGCCTGCGCGCCGCCTATGCGCGGGTCGGCCGCGCAGTACCGTGGCGTGCAATCGGTGGTCAGCGCCAGCGCGCGCCGGCTCCCCTCCAGGCGGACGATGGCGGCGTCCGCGGCACCCGGCCGGCGGACGGTCTGGCCGCCTATGGTGCTGTCATACTGGTCGGTGATCCAGGCGCGGCTGCACAGATCCGGGCACGCGATCAGCGTCAGCAGCGCCGCCCGGATGCCAACCGGATCGGCCACGTCGCCGAGCGGCGCCGGCGCGGGCGGCTCCGTGTACGGCCGGCGGTAGGAGGGTGCGAGGTCGGCCAGCGGCTCCAGCGGTATGTCGGCCTCCATCCGCCCCTGATGACGGATGACGATGTGCCCGGTGTCGGTCAGATGCCCGATGACGGCGAAGTCCAGCTCCCATTTCTCGAAGATCGCGCGCGCCATCTCCTGGCGGTCAGGCCGCAGCACCATCAGCATGCGCTCCTGGCTTTCCGACAGCATCATCT
>CAXUOA010000180.1:0-6316 GCA_964252625.1 uncultured Acetobacteraceae bacterium
GTGGGACGTGTGTTTGTGTGGGGGGGGGGGGCGGGGGCCGCCCCCCCCCCCCCCGCGGGGTTTGGGGCAGAGCCCCAGACTTGCCCAGCCTGTTGAAAAGCATGGCTTTTCCGGTTGCGGAGCGGCGTCGCAGACTATTGCGGATCGTAGGATGATACCGATCCGCTCTGTGGTTGACATTTTCGCAAGTAAGAAAGGCCTTCTTTTTTGAAAAAAGAAGCAAAAAACTTTTACTTCCTGCGCAGGCTTGGATGCCTCGATCAATCCAAAGACAGATGGCTGCTGCCCATGCGAAAAAAGCAAGGCTTTTGGCCCCTTTTTTAAAAAAGGACTGCTGCTTTCACTCCATCAGCCGCAAGACTGGTGGTATGATACGCCCCCCTTGCTTCTCTTCGGAAAAGAAGGCGTCATTTCTTGCGCATAGGCATAGATTTCGGCGGCACCAAGATAGAGATTGTCGCGCTAGGTGATGGCAGCCGGCAGCTTCTGCGCCGCCGGATTCCCAATCCCAGGACGTACGAGGCTGCCATCGCCTGCGTGCGAGTCCTGGTCGATGACGCCGAAGCGGAGCTGGGCGCCACATGCACCGTGGGCGTCGGCATTCCCGGCGCCATCAGCCCCGCCACCGGCCTGGTGCTGAACGCGAATTCACTGTGGATGAACGACCACCCGTTCGACCGCGACCTGTCGGCGGCACTCGGCCGCGAGGTCCGGGTGGAGAATGACGCCAATTGTTTCGCGTTGTCCGAAGCGGCCGACGGCGCAGCTGCGGGATACCGGGTGGTGTTCGGCGTGATCCTGGGTACCGGCTGCGGCGGCGGGCTGGTGGTGGACGGCGCCGTGCTGCCCGGCCGCCACCGCATCTGCGGCGAATGGGGGCACACGCCGCTCCCCTGGCCCACGCCGGAGGACCTGCCCTATCACGCCTGCTTCTGCCGCAACACAGGATGCATCGAGCGCTACATCGCCGGGCCGTCACTCGCCGCCGATTGCGACGGACCCGGCCATTCGGATGCGAGCGGCATCCCTGCCCGTGCAGAAGCGGGTGAGGCGCGCGCGGCTGCCGCGCTGGCGCGACATGCGGACCGCACCGCCCGCGCGCTCGCGGTGATCGTCAACATCCTTGATCCGGACGCCATCGTCATCGGCGGCGGGTTGTCCAACATGGAACACATTTACACGGAGGTGCCCGCGCTGCTGCAACGCCATGTCAACGCGCATGACATGTCGACGCCGGTGTTACGCAGCCTGCACGGGGATAGTTCGGGTGTCCGCGGCGCTGCCTGGCTTTGGCCCGATTTGAGGATGTTGACGTAAGGCAAGCGCTTCTTTCTTGAAAAAAGAAGCAAAAAACTTTTGATTCCGCTGTCGCGACTTTTTCCGGTGGGCTGCTTGCTCGGAATAGAGACCTTCCTACCCTTGCGCGTCCAGTCCGCGCTGCTTCAGCAACGGCGCCGTGTCCGGGTCGTGTCCGCGGAACGCACGGTATAACGCCATCGGGTCAGCCGTGTGCCCGGGCGCCAGCATCATGTCGCGGAAACGCTGACCGTTCGCGCGGGTCAAGCCGCCGTGTTCAGTGAACCAGGCATAGGCGTCGTCGTCCAGTACCTCGCCCCACAGGTAGGCGTAATAGCCGGACGCGTAGCCGCCTGCCCAGATATGGGCGAAATACGTGGTGCGGTAACGCGGCGGCACGGTGTCCAGGTCGATCGCATGCTTCTTCAGCGCGGCCGCCTCGAACGTGTCGGGCGTCTGCAGCGGCACACCGGCGGGCAGGCTGTGCCATTCCAGATCGAGCAGCGCGGCGGCCAGGTACTCGGTCAGCATGTAACCCTGGTTGAAGGTCCTGGCACGCTTGATCTTGTCCACCATCTCCGCGGGCATCGGCGCACCGGTCTGGTAGTGGTGCGCATAGTTGGCGAACACGGTGGCATCCAGCGCCCAATGCTCGTTGAACTGCGACGGAAACTCCACCACGTCGCGCGGCACCGCGAAGCCGTTCTGGCTGGGGAAATGCTGGTTGCTGAAGATGGCGTGCAGCGCGTGGCCGAATTCAT
Source organism: uncultured Acetobacteraceae bacterium (assembly GCA_964252625.1). Classification (GTDB taxonomy): domain Bacteria; phylum Pseudomonadota; class Alphaproteobacteria; order Acetobacterales; family Acetobacteraceae; genus BOG-908. The sequence continues at coordinate 2,058 of CAXUOA010000180.1, forward strand.
GGAACATCGTGGTCACATCGTCGAAGCTGATCAGCGCCGGCTGGCCCGATGCGGGCTTGCTGAAGCTCGTCACGTTGACCACGACCGGCTTGAGGCCCAGCAGTCCGCTCGGCGGCACGAACTCGTCGCACCAGGCGCCGCCCTGCTTGTTCGGCCGCGCGAAATAGTCGGCGTAGAACAGTGCGATCGGCGTCCCGTCCGCGTCAAACACCTCGAACGTGCGGACGTCGGACTGGTACACCGGGATGTCGTGACGCTCCTTGAACGTCACACCGTAGAGCTTGTTCGCGGCAAAGAACACGCCGTCATGCAACACGCGGCCCAGCTCGAAATACGGACGCACCTGCGCCTCGTCAAGATCATATTTCTGCTTTCTTACCTGCTCGGAATAGAGATTCCAGTCGTAAGAGGCGAGCTTGAAGCCGCCGTGTTGCGCATCGATGATCGCCTGCATGTCAGCCGCCTCGCCGCGTGCCTTGGCGGTCGCACCCGGCACCAGGCTGTCGAGGAGCTTCATCGCGGCTGCCGGGTTCTTCGCCATCTGGTCGTCCAGCGCGTAGGCCGAGAAGCTGTCGAAACCCATCAGCCTGGCCTTGTCGGCACGCAGCCTGGCCAGTTGCGCCACCAGGTCGCGCACGTCGTTCGGGCCAGGCACGTCGCCGCGCGTCTCGGACGCGGCCATGATGCGCGCGCGCAACGCCCGGTCCGTCAGCTTGGCGAGTGGCGGCTGCTGCGTGGTGTTGCGCAGCGGCAGCACGTATTTTCCGGCATGGCCGCGCGTCTTGCCGGCCTCCGCCGCCGCGCCGACGGCCGCCTGATCCAGGCCCGCAAGTTCGGACACGTTATCCACCACGACCGCGCCACCCGCCGTTGCCGCCAGCAGCTTCTGCTGGAACGAAGTTTGCAAGACGGTGATTTGCTGGTTCAGCGTGCGCAGCCGAGCCTGGTCCGCCGCTGCCAGCGCCGCACCGGCGTGCACGAACGCCTTGTAGGTCTGCTCGAGAAGGTAGAGCGATTTCGCATCCAGCCCGAGTCCCGCGCGCTTTTCGTAGACGGCCTTCACGCGCGCGAACAGCAGCGGGTTGAGGTAGATGCCGTCCTGATGCGCCTGCAGCTTGGGGTCGATCTCATCCTTTGCGCGGTCCAGCGCGTCATCCGTGTTGGATTGCGTAATGTTGCCGAAGATCTGCGACACGCGGGTCAGCAGCGCGCCCGAACGTTCCATCGCCACGATCGTGTTGTCAAAATCCGGTGCCGCACGGTCGCCGGCAATAGCCGCGATTTCGGTATCATGCGCGCGCATCGCAGCCTCGATGGCCGGCAGGTAGTCGGCGTCGTGTATCTTGTCGAAAGGCGGCGCCTGGTAGGGCAGCGTGCTCGGTGTCAGCAAGGGGTTGGCGGGCGTATCCGCCAAGGCCGCGCTCAGCCCTCCGAATGCCAGGACGGGAGCCAGAAGGGAGCTGGTCAGCACGCGTGCGGTCATCGGCGGCAATATTCCTGGTCTATGCAGGACCGACCCTACGCCGCGTAATCCACTGCGTCACCCCGTCGGCAGCGCCCGCCTGCCCACGGCGCGCGCCACCGCGTAGATGGCCACGCTCGCGGCCAGCACGGCGGCCAGGCCCAGTATCTCGTTCCACGGCGCAAGGCAGACCAGAACGACCATGGCCAGCATGCCGGCGATGGCGGCATACGGCAGCATTGCGAAGCTGACCGGCGGGCCGAGCAGCGCCACGCCGCGCTTGTGCAGCACCCAGGCCGCCCAGCAGCCCAGGAAATACAGCCCCGCCGTGTTCAGTGCCGAGGCCACGACCAGCCCGGTGAAACTGCCGGACAGGGCCAGTCCCGCGGCGAGCGCGCTGTGCGCGATGATCGCCACGTCGGGCGCCGCCGTGCGCGGGTTCGCCCGCCCCAACGCCCTGGGTAGCAGCCCGTCCCTGGCGAAGGCGAACAGGATTCGCGGCGCACCCAGTATGTCGCTGCCCAGCCACGCCAGCATGGACAGGCCCGCGCCGCCGACCAGGATGGCGCGTGCCACGGGCCCGACACGCGCGGCGGCGGCCGCCAGCGGCGCCGCCTGGCCGGCCAGCCCTGCCCCCAGCACCCCCTGCGCCACAAGCTGGATCGCCACATACAGCACCAGGACCAGCCCCATTGACCCGAACAGCGCACGGGGCACGTTCCTGTGCCCCTCCAGCACCTCGCCGCTGGCCGAGAGCGGCGTCTCCATGCCGCTGAAGGCAAACACGCCCAGTATCACCGCCTCTGCCAGGCCGGAGGCGGGTTTGGCGGCCAGCACGGGCGGCTGTGCCACGGCGCCGCTTGCCAGGATGACGGCCCCCACGCCCACGAACAGCAGAAGCGGCACCAGCTTCACCGCGGTCACCACCGAGATCGCCCAAGACGCCTCGCGCACCCCGCGCAGGTTGATCAGCGCGATCCCGCCCAGGGCCAGCACTATCACCGCCGCGCGCCCCGGGCCGGCCGCCACCTGCGGCACCACCGTGCCCAGCGTGGCGGCGAACGCACCAGCGATGCCACCGCACGCCAGCACGCTAGCCATCCAGGTCAGTATGCCGCACATGAAACCGGGCAGCGGGCCGAGAGAAGCTGCCACCGTGCTATAAACGCCTCCCGTAGACGGCATGCGGCTGCCGGCTTCGGCGAAGCAGACCACCACCAGCGCCATCACGGCGGCGCATACGAGGTAGGCAATGGGTGCGCGTGCACCGGCAGCCTGGGCCATGGCGGCGGGAAGGCTGAAGATGCCGGCGCCTACCACGCCGTTCAGGATCGCGGCGCCCATGCCCCAGGCGGTCATCTCGCGTTTCAGGCCGGCTTCGTGGGTGGGTTCTGGAATTGGGGCAAGAAAGAAAGCACTTCTTTTTTGAAAAAAAGAAGCAAAAAACTTTTACTCCTGCGCCGTTTCAGTTGCTTCCTTTATCCAGGAAGCACCCGCCTGTTTCAGATGCGAGGGAACAAAAGTTTTTTGTTTCTTTTTTTCAAAAAAGAAGGCCTTTCTTCACTTAAGCGCCCGCGAAATTTCCGAGCGCAGCGCCGGCAGCACTTCCTCCGTGAACCACGGGTTCGCGCGCTCCCACGCGCCGGTGCGCCAGGACGGATGCGGCAACGGAAAATAGCGCGGCAGGTAACGCCGGAAATCCCGCACCCGGTCGCCCATACGCGCGTGCGGCCAGCCCTCTTCGGCGGCGACCGCGGCTTGGGCGTAGCTGCCCACCAGCAGCGTCAGCTGCAGCGCGGGCATCGCGGCCAGCACCCGCTTGCGCCAGAGCGGCGCGCATTCCGGGCGGGGTGGCGCGTCGCCGCCGTTCGGCAGGCGCCCGGGATAGCAGAACCCCATCGGCAGGATGGCCACCTGACTCTCGTCGTAGAACAGCGCGCGGTCCATCCCCAGCCAGTCACGCAGGCGGTTGCCGCTGTTGTCCCAGAAGCTGATGCCGGCATGGTGCACCTTGGTGCCCGGCGCCTGGCTGGCGATCAGCAGGCGGGCGGTAGCCGAGATGTGGACCACCGGCCGCGGCCCCAGCGGCAGGTGTGCGGCACAGGCGGTGCAGGCGCGCACCTCCGCCAGCAGCGCGTCGAGACCACCGCTCACGCCAGCGGGTACTCCACTTCCGGTGTGTAGACCGCAGCCTCGCCGCCGAGTTGAGAGCTGAACAGGGTGAAGTGCGCGACCGGCACCGGCCCGGAGCGGAACAGGTTGTGGCTCTGGACCCAATGCGCGAGCTTCGGTTCGGCCGCCGGCTCGCCGAGCCTCGCCAGGGTCACATGCGGCAGGAAGCGGCGGCGTTCCGGCTCCAGCCCGGTGCGTTGCAGCGCGGTCTCAACCTTGCCGCGCAGGTGGTCCAGCGCCGCATTGCGCTCCACCCCGACCCAGAGGGCCGTCACGCGGCCGGCCTTTTCCTGCGTGCCTACGCCGGACAGCGCAAGCGCGAAGCCGCGTCCGCGCAGGCCGGCCAGCGCCAGATCGATCTCCTCGGCGGTGTGGCGCGGCACTTCGCCGATGAAGCGCAGCGTGATGTGGTAGTTCTCCGGTGGCACCCAGCGTACGCCGGACAGGCCCAAGGTCAGGCCGGAGAGCTGCTCGCGCAAGCTCCAGGGCAGGTCCAGGGCAACGAACAGACGCATGGGCCAAGGGTGTAAGGAGCGCACACCCTGGGTCAAGCCGCGCACCCTGACCCACCAGCCGCCGACAGGGAGCAAAAGTTTTTTGCTTCTTTTTTTCAAAAAAGAAGGCC
>CAXUOA010000181.1:0-5891 GCA_964252625.1 uncultured Acetobacteraceae bacterium
CCTTTCTGGACATGCTGGAGCACATCTCCCAGGCCGCCCCGCTGAACCGCCCCGTCCTGGTGATCGGCGAGCGCGGCACCGGCAAGGAGCTGGTTGCCGGCCGCCTCGCCTTGCTGTCTCCCCGCTGGTCCGCCCCGCTGATCAAGCTGAACTGCGCCGCCCTGCCGGATGCGCTTCTCGACTCGGAGCTGTTCGGCCACGAGGCCGGCAGCTTCACCGGCGCCGCCCGCCGCCGACCCGGCCGTTTCGAGCTGGCCGACCGCGGCACCATCTTCCTCGACGAGATCGCCACCGCGTCGGCCGCGGTGCAGGAAAAGCTGCTGCGCGTCATCGAGTACGGCAGCTTCGAACGCGTCGGCGGCAGCGAGACCCTGCACGTGGACGTCCGCGTGGTGGCCGCCACCAACGTGCACCTCCCCAGCCTGGCCGCGTCCGGCCGTTTCCGCGCCGACCTGCTGGACCGCCTGGCGTTCGACGTGGTCAGCGTACCGCCGCTGCGTGCCCGCCGCGACGACATTCCCCGCCTGGCCGAACACTTCGCCACCAAGATGACCGCCGAACTCGGCCGCGCGTTCTTCGCCGGCTTCGCCAATCCCGCACTCGACACACTGGTCCGCCACGACTGGCCCGGCAACGTCCGCGAACTGCGCAACGCCGTCGAACGCAGCGTCTACCGCATGGCCGACCCGGAAAAGAAGCTGGCGCGTATCGTGCTGGACCCGTTCGCCTCGGCATTCTCGCCCGCTGCTGCGGCGCCGCCGGTCGCTCCGGTGAGCCAACCTGGAGGAGGCCCGCCCGCCCTTCCGGCGGTGCCGCCCGCGGTGACACCGGCCGGCGGGTTCGAAGCGGCCACCCGCGCCTACGAGGCCCAGCTTCTGACCGCCGCCCTGGAGAGCTGCCGCTACAACCAGGCCGAGGCCGCCCGCCAGCTCGGCCTCAGCTACTATCAGTTCCGCCATCACCTGCGGGTGCATGGCATGCTCGGCAACGAAGCCAAGCGTGCGGCCAAAGCGGCGGCGTGACGCGAGACTGTGCCGTCTGGCCGCTCATACCAACCCTGGTTGGGCTGAGACACTGAAAGCAAGAAAGCAGTCCTTTTTCAAGAAAAGGACCAAATTTCAAGAAAAGGACCAAAAAGCTTCTGCTCCTGGCGCTGGCATCAATGCCGTGCAGGTCCTGCAACTACGCACGCTGGCAGAATCAGAGTAGGTCGCCATGCAGGCGAGGAGATAAAAATTTTTGTTTCTTTTTTTCGAAAAGGACGGCTTTTTTGCTTTTCGCCGAAAAGCGCAGCCACGGCTCAATCAGCCGCTGGCTGCACCTGAAAACTCTCGATCTTGCCGTCCGCACGCACCTGTTCCACAAGCCGCAGACGTTGACCGCTGACAACGAGATCAAAGAGCCGCGTCACAAGCCCGTCCGCCTCTGATTCGCCATGCAGAGTGAAGCTGTCGATGGCTCCCAACGGGCCGAGAGTGCTGGCATATTCCGCAATCACCCGTGCATCGAAATACGCGTTCAGGTCTGCAGTGAACAGCGTCCGGTCGGGTGTGCCCTTTTGCAAGGAGGCGAAGATCGCCCGCGCTTCGGCATCCGGGCGCGTGGGCGGGACGAAAAGATATTCGAGCCGATCTGCCACATGCTGAAACGTCAGTGAGCTGCTGTCGTTCGTGAGCACGACGATTGCGCAATGTTCGGCGAGGTAGATCCGGTTCACCGCCAAAAAACCCAGGCCCTGGCCGACATTGTATAACATCGTCCGGCCACCGCGATGGGAGACGAACAGGCCGAGCGCGTAGTCCGAAGGCGTGCCGTTCGCGAGCAGCGGGACGGTGATCTCCTCGCGCGCCTGCACCGGCGACAGAAGGTCGCCGGCGAGAAACGCTTCGTCCCAGCGTGCCAGGTCGTGCGCCGTCGTCACCACCTGGCCCGCGCCGAACGACCAGCCGGCACCCTCGTACGGGGCGGGCTCGTGCGGCCCGAGCGCCGTCCGGATGTAGCCGGTTGCAAGCGCTGGCGTGGTGTCCGTGACGTGGTCGAGATCGACAGTGTCCATCATATGCAACGGCGCAAATATCTGCTGGTTGAGAAAGGCAAAGAACGGCTCGCCGGAAACCTTTTCGATCACCCGCCCCGCAATCAGATAGTTCAAATTGGAATACTGAAATTCGGTGCCCGGCGTGAAGAGCAGTCTGTGATGCCCCCATGTCGCAAGTATGCTGTCCGGTGTCGTCGGCTGGCCGCGCGGACCGGCCAGGTGAGTCTGCGGGTAATGCTCCGGATATCCCGCCGTGTGCGACAGCAGCTCGCGCAACGTGACATGCGCCGCATCAGTCAGGTCTGGCAGCCATCTTGCGACGTTGTCGTCCAATGACAGCTTGCCCGCCGCGGCGAGCCGCAACATAGCCTGTGCCGTCAGCGTCTTGGAAATCGACGCGATCTGATAGCGCGTGCCGGTCGTGGCAGCCATCGGCGGCGAGAGCCGTGCCATACCGGAGGCGGCGGCATACACCACCCGGCCGCCGATGACGACGGCAACCGACACCGAGGGTGTCCCGTCCGCCTGAAGCGTCCGGCGCAGGACGGCATCGACGGCCGCGGCGATTTCCGGTGCAGGCGGCGGCGGCGCGGCCTGGAGCGGCGCAGCAATCGAGCCGAATGCCAGAAGGAACGCTGCCCGGACCCGGCGTTGCAAGATGGATCATCCCTGTCGACGTGCCGCGCAGGTTAGCAGCCGGCCAAACCAATGTCTCGCGGTCACGCTTCATGCCTTCCACCAGCATCGAGAGGCGAGGCTGCCGCCGCAGTACGGACCCGCCAAGGCGCCGCTTGAAGCACCCCCACCTTTGGTCTAGCACCCGGGCTACACCGCATCGCACCGCACGAAGGACTCCCATGGCCCGCAACAAGATCGCGCTGATCGGCGCCGGCAACATCGGCGGCACGCTCGCCCACCTGGTCGGCCTGAAGGAGCTGGGCGACGTCGTCCTGTTCGACGTGTTCGGCGGCGTGGCCGCCGGCAAGGCGCTGGACCTGATGCAATCCGGCAGCGTCGACCTGTTCGACAGCCACATGACCGGCGGCTCGGATTACGCCGCCATCGCCGGCTCGGACGTGGTGATCGTCACCGCCGGCTTCCCCCGCATGCCCGGCATGAGCCGCGACGACCTGCTCGCGAAGAACGCCGGCGTCATCAACACGGTTGCCGACGGCATCAAGGCGCACTGCCCGGACGCGTTCGTCATCGTCATCACCAACCCGCTGGACGTCATGGTCTGGCAGCTCCAGCAGCGCAGCGGCCTGCCGGCGAACAAGGTGGTGGGCATGGCCGGCGTGCTGGACAGCGCGCGCTTCAAGCTCTTCCTCGCGCACGAGTTCAACGTCAGCGTCGAAGACGTCACCGCCTTCGTCCTCGGCGGCCACGGCGACACCATGGTGCCGCTGACCCGCTACTCCACTGTCGCCGGCATCCCGCTCGCCGACCTGGTCGCCATGGGCTGGACCACCCAGGAAAAGATCGACGCGATCTGCGCCCGCACCGCGAACGGCGGCGGCGAGATCGTCAAGCTGCTGGAAAAGGGCAGCGCCTTCTACGCCCCAGCGGCAAGCGCGATCGCCATGGCGGAGAGCTACCTGCTGGACCGCAAGCGCGTCATGCCCTGCGCCGCCAAGCTGAGCGGCCAGTATGGCCTGAGCGATCTCTATATCGGCGTGCCCGTGGTGATCGGCGCCGGCGGTGTGGAGCGCATCGTCGAGATCAAGCTGCAGCCGGACGAGCAGGCGATGTTCGACAAGTCGTGCGACGCGGTGCGCAAGCTGATCGAGGATTTCAAGAAGCTGGAGGTGTAAGGCAAGGCCTTCTTTTTTGAAAAAAAGAAGCAAAAAACTTTTGCTCCCTGTCGGCGAGTTTCCGGACAGTCCCGCGACAGCGGAGTCAAAAGTTTTTTGGTTCTTTTTTTCAAAAAAGAACTGCTTCCTTTCTTCCCTTACCTGAGGCGACCCGATGAACATCCACGAATACCAGGCCAAGGAGCTGTTACGCGGCTACGGCGTCAGCGTCCTGCAAGGCTTCCCCGCCTGGACTCCCGAGGAAGCCGAAGCCGCCGCCGCCCGCCTCCCCGGCCCGGTCTACGTGGTGAAAAGTCAGATCCATGCCGGTGGCCGCGGCGCCGGCCACTTCAAGGATGATCCGCAGGGCAAAGGCGGCGTCCGCCTGGCCCGCTCCGCCAGCGAGGTTCGCGAAGCCGCCGAGGCGATGATCGGCCACACGCTGGTCACCAAGCAGACCGGCCCCGCTGGCCGCGACGTCCGCCGCGTCTACGTGGAAGCTGGCTGTGACATCGCGCGCGAGCTGTATCTTTCCTTGCTGGTCGACCGCGACACGTCGCGGGTGCTGGTGATGGCCAGCACCGAAGGCGGCATGGAAGTCGAGGAAGTCGCCGCCCACAGTCCGGAGAAGATCCTCCGCGTAGCCGTCGACCCCGCCGCCGGCATTTTTCCCTATCACGCCCGCAAGCTGGCCTTCGGCCTCGGCTTGCAGGGCAAGCAGATCGGCGCGTTCAGCAAGTTCGTCGACGCGATGTACAAGGCGTTCATCGCCCTGGATTGCGCCATCGTCGAGATCAACCCGCTCGTCATCACCAAGGCCGGCGAGGTCGTGGCCCTCGATGCCAAGGTCAGCTTCGACGACAACGCGCTCTACCGCCACGCCGAGCTCGCCGCCCTGCGCGACGAGGCCGAGGAAGACCCCAAGGAGCTGGAGGCCGCCCGCTTCGACCTGAACTACGTGGCGCTGGACGGCGTGATCGGCTGCATGGTGAACGGCGCTGGCCTGGCGATGGCCACGATGGACATCATCAAGTTGTACGGCAGCTCGCCCGCCAACTTCCTCGATGTCGGCGGCGGCGCCACCCGGGAGAAGGTGACCGCCGCGTTCAAGATCATCCTGTCGGACCCGAACGTGGAGGGCATCCTCGTCAACATCTTCGGCGGGATCATGCGCTGCGACGTCATCGCCGAAGGCGTGGTGGCCGCGGCCCGCGAGGTCAGCCTCAACGTGCCGCTGGTGGTCCGGCTGGAAGGCACCAACGTGGCGCTGGGCAAGGACATTCTGGCCAAATCCGGCCTGCCCATCATCTCGGCCGACAACCTGGCCGACGCCGCCGAGAAGATCGTGCGCGCCGTGAAGGAGGCCAACTGACATGGCGATCCTCGTTGACCGCAACACCACCGTCATCACCCAGGGCTTCACCGGCGCCCAGGGCACCTTCCACTCCGAGCAGGCGATCGCCTACGGCACAAAGGTGCTGGGCGGCGTCACTCCTGGCAAAGGCGGCACCACCCACCTCGACCTGCCGGTGTTCGACACGGTGGCCGAGGCCCGCCACGCCACGGGTGCTACCGCAACAGCCATCTACGTGCCCCCGCCCTTCGCCGCGGACGCCATACTGGAGGCCATCGACGCCTGCATGGAGCTGATCGTCACCATCACCGAGGGCATTCCGGTGCTGGACATGGTACGCGTCAGGCGCGCGCTCTCCGGCACGAAATCCATCCTCGTCGGCCCGAACTGCCCCGGCGTCATCACGCCGGACGCCTGCAAGATCGGCATCATGCCCGGCCACATCCACCGCCGCGGCAAGGTGGGCATCGTCAGCCGCTCCGGCACCTTAACCTATGAGGCCGTGGCGCAGACGACGGCGGCCGGTCTGGGCCAGAGCACCTGCGTGGGCATCGGCGGCGATCCGGTGAAGGGCCTGGACTTCATCGAGGTGCTGGAGATGTTCCTCGCCGACCCGGAGACCGAGTCGATCATCATGATCGGCGAGATCGGCGGCGCCAGCGAGATCGACGCGGCCGAGTTCCTGGCCCGCGAGCGCTCCCCCAAGCCG
>CAXUOA010000181.1:5901-6256 GCA_964252625.1 uncultured Acetobacteraceae bacterium
TCATCGCCGGCAGCACGGCGCCGCCCGGCCGGCGCATGGGCCATGCCGGCGCGGTGATCAGCGGCGGGCGGGACACGGCGGCGGCCAAGTTCGAGGCGATGCGGCTGGCAGGCGTCCATGTGGCGGAGAGCCCGTCCGCGTTGGGAAGTACTATGGTGAAGGCACTTCAAAAGTAAGCAAGCAGTCCTTTTTTGAAAAAAAGGACCAAAAAACTTTTATCCCTGTCGCCTGCACCATTGCGCACGCGGGTTCCGCCAGGGAAGATCGTTGCAGAATCGACGCAGGCCGAGGTGCAAGCGCGGGGATAAAAGTTTTTTGCTTCTTTTTTTCAAAAAAGAAGGCCTTCCTTCCTTCG
>CAXUOA010000182.1:0-6225 GCA_964252625.1 uncultured Acetobacteraceae bacterium
AGGTGGACCCGATACGCGATGACGGCGAGGCATACGCCGCGCGGCTGGCCCACGCCGGCGTGCTCCCGACGATGAAGCGGTATAACGGGGTGTATCACGGGTTCTTCACGATGGGCCCGATAATCGGCAAGACGGTGGAGGCCGTGGGGGATGCTGCGCGGTTCTTGAGGCAGGTTTAAGGCAGGCAAGGCCTTCTTTTCTGAAGAAAAGAAGCAAAAGACTTTTACTCCCGGCGCCTGCATCAGCCCGCTTTGATCCTGCAAGGCGCGCGCTGGCATCGGCAGGCCGGACCTTCGTGCAGGCGCCGGCAGCAAAAGTTTTTTGCTTCTTTTTTCAAAAAAGAAGGCCTTCCTTGCTTCTTACCCCGTCCGCAAAAGCCTGGCCCCCTCCTCCACCAGCCACCCCGTAGCCGCCGCCCGATACGGCGACAGCGCGTCGCACAACGCCCAGAACGCCGGCGCGTGGTTCATGTGCCGCAGATGCGCCACCTCGTGGCCCACCACGTAATCCTGCACGTAAGGCGGTGCCATCAGCAGCCGCCAGCAGAACATCAGCGCGCCGTCCGCCGAGCAGCTGCCCCAGCGCGTGCGGGTGTCCTTCACCGTCACCCGCCTGACCGTCAGCCCCGCGCCGGCCGCCTTGGCCAGGGCCTGCACGGAAAAACGGCGCCTGGCCTCGGCCCGCAGGAAATCGCCCACCCGCCTGGCCAGGAAGTCCGGGTCACCGGACACGTGCAGCGCGCCTTCCGCCAGCCAGGCGCCGCCGCGGCCGCCCGGCACGTGACGGATCGGCAGGGCCGCCCCGTCGATGGTGACGGAACCCCCGTCGGCGAACGGCGCCACATCCGGCAAGGCGGCCAGATGCGCGCTGACCCAGTCCGCATTCTGCCGCAGCAGCGCCACGCCGGCGGATTTGGCCGCGCGTGCCGGCAGCGTCACCACCACCTGGCCGTGCCTGGCGTCGATGCGCAGGGTGATCCGCCTGGCGCGCGCGCTGCGCCGCCACTGGACGGTGGCCGGTCCGCCGGGAAAGGCCATTCGCTCGGGATCGGGCGTTTTCACGGCGGCAACATGCAAAGCGGCGCGCCATGGCGCAAGCGGCCTCTCTGTGCCGCAATGATCCAGGCCGCACGTCCTCGGCAGGCTACCTGGCCATTGCCGCGGCAGCCTTGCTGCCCGTAGTAACGCTTTGGCCAGCCTCGACGGAACCGACAGGCCGGGCCTGAGAGGCGTCGCGGGTGGACCAGGACGTGTGCGCCATGCCGGGCGAGCAGACGGGCGCGGTGGCCTGGCCTAGAGCATTTCCGTTCGCAAGAGCTCACTGCGAATGCTCTAGCTATTTGATGTTGCAAGCATCTTTATCCGACAGGACCCCCGGTTGATCGGATGATGCTCTGGGCCGCGGCTCGCGCCGGTGACCAGGGCGACTTTGCCGACAGGTCGGGGGATCGGCGCGGTTTCTGGTCTCGCCAGGGGGCACTTCTTTGAAGAAGAAGCAAAAACATCCGATCCTGGCGCTGTCCAGCTGCGGGTGGGAGACCATGCATCGTGCCGGCGCAGATGCCGGGCCACCGTTTTCTTGTAAAAAAGGGCTTTCTTCTGCCTACTTGCCTGATGATTTGACGTCCCGGGCAAATACCCTAACCTGATGCAAAACACGCAATGCGCCGCCACGCCGGCCAGCGAACGATAGGGTGAGGGAATGGACCATCACGGGTCGGCGGCGCTCGACCATCCTGACGCGTCAGCCTCCGGCGCGACCCGCCATCCCTGGGAGGTCCACTACCCTTCCCATGTGAGCTGGCGCCAGCAGATCGAGCCGATCACCCTGCCGCAGCTGCTGGAGCGCGGGGCTGCCAGATACGGCGAGCGGCCGCTGATCGAATACCGCGACAGACAGGTCAGCTTCGCGGCGATCTCGGGCCTGGTCGACCGCATGGCGGCCGGCTTGCTTGCCGCCGGCTACGGGCCGGGCAGCACCATCGCACTCTACCTTCCCAACACGCCCTGGCACACGGTGTGCTTCTTCGCGGCACTGAAGGCAGGCGCCAGGCTCGCCCATCTCAGCCCGCTCGATGCGCCGCGCGAGGTGATGCACAAGATCAGCGACAGCGGCGCCACGGTCGTGATCGCCACGAACCTGGGCGGCCTTGCCGCGGGTGCAGCCAAGCTGGTGACCATGGGCGCGGTGCCCCGCCTGCTGGTCGGCGAGGATGCCTATTGGGGCGGCACCACCGGCGACGCGGTGACCTACGGCGCAGGTGTGGACAATCTGGCCGATCTGCTCGACACGCCTGCGCCGTCCGCCTGGCCGGAGATCAAGCCCACCGACCTGGCACTGCTGCAGTATACCGGCGGCACCACGGGCCTGCCAAAAGGTGCGATGCTCACGCACGCCAACATGATCGCCGCCACGTTCAGCTACCTGGGATGGCGCGACACCACCGAGCCGGCCTCCGGCACCATGCGGGTCATCGGCGTGCTGCCGATGTTTCACGTCTATGCGCTTGGCGTGGTGCTGCTGCTCAACATTGCCGATGGCAACGAGATCCTGCTGCGGCCGCGCTTCGACGTGGCGGTCACGCTGGAGGACATAACCAGCAAGCGCGCAACCACCTTTCCGGCGGTGCCCACGATGATAATCGCCCTGCTGGCCACACCCGGCGTGGAGACGCAGGATTTCAGCTCGCTGACGATGATGGGCTCCGGCGGCGCGCCGCTGCCGACCGACGTGGCCGAGCGCGCCCAGCGGCTGGTGGGCCACGAGCTGCGCACCGGCTGGGGCATGACGGAGACGGCGGCGATCGGCACGCGCGTGCCTTCGGGCGTGGCGGCGACGGCGGGCATGATAGGCGTGCCGTTGCCCAACGTGGAGATGCGCATCGTGGCGCTGGACGACCCGCTGCGCGCGCTGCCGCCAGGCGAGGTGGGCGAGATTGCCATACGCGGGCCGAACGTGACGAGCGGCTACTGGAACCAGCCGGAGCTGTCGGCCAAGAGCTACGCCGGCGGCTTTTTCCTGACCGGCGACATCGGGCGCATGAGCCAGGATGGGCTGTTCACGCTGGTGGACCGCAAGAAGCGGTTGATCATCTCCGGCGGCTTCAACGTGTATCCGGCGATGATCGAGAACAGCATCTACGAGCATCCGGACGTGGAAGAGGTGATCGTGATAGGTGTGCCGGATGATTATCGCGGCGAGGCGGCCAAGGCGTTCGTGAAGCTGCGGGCCGGCACGCCGCCGCTCGATCTGGACCAGCTGCGGGCGTTTCTGGCCGACAAGGTCGGCCGTCACGAGATGCCCAAGGCGCTGGAACTGCGCGATTCGTTGCCGAGGAGCCCTGTCGGAAAGCTGCTGGCCACCCAACTTGCCGACGAGGAACGCGCCCGCGCGCAGCAATAATAAGGCAAGGCGTTCTTTTTCGAAAAAAAGAACCAAAAAGCTTTCGGCGGCGCTGTCGCAGACTCACCGGATAGGTCTGCGATAGCGGAGTCAAAAGTCTTTTGCTTCTTTTCTCCAGAAAAGAAGGCCTTTCTTCCTTACTCTTCAGGAGCAAAATCATGGACCTACGCTTCACCCCGGAAGAAGTCGCCTTCCGCGACCAGATGCGCACCTTCTTCCGCGAGAACATCCCGGCGGAAATCCGCAACCGCCTGGGCGCCGGCCGCCACGTGAACAAGGAAGAGTGGGTCGAGAGCCAGCGCATCATGAACAAGCACGGCTACGCCGTGCCGCACTGGCCGGTGCAGTACGGTGGCCGCGGTTGGAGCCCGATCCAGCTCTACATCTACAACGAGGAGATGATGAGCGAGAACTGCCCGACGCCGCTGCCCTTCAACACGCACATGGTGGGCCCGGTGATCGCGGCGTTCGGCACGGAGGCGCAGAAGGCCCAGTACCTGCCGCGCATCGCCAACATCGACGATTGGTGGTGCCAGGGCTTCTCCGAGCCGGGCGCCGGATCGGACCTCGCCAGCCTCAAGACGAAGGCGGTGCACGAGGGCGACGAATGGGTGATCAACGGCCAGAAGACCTGGACGACGCTCGGCCAGTGGGCTGACTGGATCTTCGTCCTAGCGCGCACCAACCCCGAAGCGCGCAAGCAGCAGGAAGGCATCAGCTTCATCCTGGTGGACATGAAAACGCCGGGCGTCACGGTGCGGCCGATCCAGCTGATCGACGGCGGCCACGAGGTGAACGAGGTGTTCTTCGACGACGTGCGCGTGCCTTATGGCAACCTGGTGGGCCAGGAGAACCGTGGCTGGGATTGTGCGAAGTTCCTGCTGGGCAACGAGCGCAGCAACATCGCGCGCATCGGCGCCAGCAAGGCGCGCCTGCGCCGCATACGCGAGCTCGCGCGCAGCGTGCCGGCCGGTGACGGCGCGCTGTGGGACAGCGAGGCGTTCCGCCACAAGGTGACCGGCATAGAGATCGAGCTCAAGGCGCTGGAGATGACGCAGTTGCGCGTGGTGGCCGCCGAGCGTGACCACGGCAACAAGCCGAACCCGGCCAGCTCCATCCTGAAGATCAAGGGCAGCGAGATACAGCAGGCGACCACCGAGCTGGCGCTGCAGATGGCGGGGCCTTTCGCGCTTGCCTATCACGACGGCGAAGAGGAAATCCCCGAGGGCCGCAACGACCTGCCGGACGGCTTCGGCTGGGCGGACACCGCGGCGCCGGAGTATTTCAACTACCGCAAGGTATCGATCTATGGCGGGTCGAACGAGATACAGCGCAACATCATCGCCAAGGCGGTGCTTGGTTTCTAAGGCCAGGCAACCAAAAAGCTTTTTCTCCCTGTCGGCGATTGCTGAAACAGCCGCCGACAGGGAGAAAAAGTCTTTTGCTTCTTTTCTTCAGAAAAGAAGGCCTTTCTTTCTTTCTTTGTAAGGCAGACCAATGGACTTCGAGTATAGCGACGAGCAACGCATGCTGAAGGACAGCATCGACCGCCTGATCGGCCCGGCCTACGACGACCTCGGCAAGCGCAAATCCACCCAGGCGCAGGGACCAGGCTTCAGCGAGGAGCTATGG
The DNA here is from genome assembly GCA_964252625.1 of uncultured Acetobacteraceae bacterium. Classification (GTDB taxonomy): domain Bacteria; phylum Pseudomonadota; class Alphaproteobacteria; order Acetobacterales; family Acetobacteraceae; genus BOG-908. Next base: position 5,035 of record CAXUOA010000182.1, read on the forward strand.
GGCAAATACGCCGAGCTAGGCCTGACCGCGCTGCCGTTCAGCGAGGAAGACGGCGGCTTCGGCGGCGGCCCGGTGGAGACGATGGTGGTGATGGAGGCCATCGGCCGCGGCCTGGCACTCGAGCCGTATCTGGCCAGCATTGTGATCGGTGGTAACCTGCTGCGCCTTGGCGGCACGGCGGAGCAGCGCGAGGCGTGCATTCCGAAGATCGCCGACGGCTCGCTGCGTGTGGCGTTCGCGCATGTTGAGCGCCAGGCGCGCTACGATCTGTTCGACGTCGGCACGCACGCGAAACGCACCGACAAAGGCTACACGATCGAGGGCGACAAATCCGTCGTGCTGTCCGGCGACAGCGCGCAGAAGCTGATAGTCAGCGCACGCACCGCCTCCGCCAGCCGGCGCGATCATCACGGCATCACGCTGTTCCTGGTCGACGCCGACGCACCGGGTATTTCCAGGCGCGATTTTCCGACTCAGGACGGCCAGCGCGGCGCGGCGGTGTCGTTCGCCGGCGTGGAGGTGCCGGAGAGCGCCATCGTGGGCATGCTGGACCATGGCGGCGCGCTGATCGAGCACGTCATCGACATCGCGATCGCCGCGGTGTGCTCCGAAGCCGTGGGCGCGATGACGTCGCTGCATGCGCTGACGCTGGATTACCTCAAGACGCGCAAGCAGTTCGGCGTGCCGATCGGCAGCTTCCAGGTGCTGCAGCACAAGGCGGTGGACATGTTCACCGCCTTGGAGCAGGCGCGCAGCATGACATATTTTGCCGCCATGATGGCCGCCTCCGACGATCCGCGCGAGCGGCGCCGCGCGCTGTCGGCCGCCAAGGTGCAGATCAACAACTCGGCCAAGTTCGTGGGCGAGACTGCGATACAGCTGCATGGCGGCATCGGCGTCACGATGGAGTACCGGGCCGGGCACTACTTCAAGCGCCTGACGATGATACAGAGCCTGTTCGGCGATACCGACCACCACATGCGCATGGTGGATCACGCCGGAGGCATGTTGGAGACGGTTTAATACCAACCAATTCTCGCGACTGACGTAAGGAAAGCAAGCAGTCCTTTTGGAGGAAGGATCGCGCTTTAGCTCCAGCCGGGTGTTTCTGATTGAAACGGGGCGGCTGGAACCAACGCAGGAACAAAAGTTTTTTGCTTCTTTTTTTCAAAAAAGAAGGCCTTTCTTGCT
>CAXUOA010000183.1:0-6201 GCA_964252625.1 uncultured Acetobacteraceae bacterium
CTGGACGCGCTGGAGCGGCGCCTCGCAGGGCTGGACGCCGCCCGCCTGTGACGCGGCGCTCCTGGCCGGGATCGCCGCCTATCGCGCGCACCCCTACCAGCGGCGTGTGGCCGACCCGCCGGCGATCTGGGAGGAAGGCGGCTCGCGGCTGCTGGATTACGGGCCGGACGGCGGCGAGCCGGTGCTGTTCGTGCCCAGCCTGGTGAACCGGGCCTACGTGCTGGACCTGGCGGAAGACCACTCTCTGCTGCGTTTTCTGTCGGCAGGCGGGGTGCGGCCGCTGCTGCTGGACTGGGGCTGGCCTGACCCGGCTGCCAGAACGTTCACGCTGACGGACTACGTGGCCGGCCGGCTGGAGCGCGCCATGGCGGCGTTGGGCCGGCCGATGACCCTGGCCGGCTACTGCATGGGCGGGCTCCTGGCGGTGGCCGCCGCCGCACGCCGGCCGGACCTGGTGCGCCGGCTGGTCCTGCTGGCCACGCCGTGGGATTTCTGGGCGGAGGACGACGCGGCGGCGCGGCGGCTCGGCGTAAGCCTGCCATTCCTGGAACCCGTCCTGGCGCAGGGCACCCTGCCAGTGGACGTGATGCAGATGCTGTTCGGCCTGCTGGAGCCGGGGAGCGTGGCGGCGAAATACCGGGCTTTCGGCCGGCAGGCGCAGGACGGCCCGCGTGCCGGCATGTTCGTGGCGATCGAGGACTGGCTCAATGACGGCGTGCCGCTGGCAGCCCCTGTCGCGCGCGAGGTGATAGGCGGCTGGTACGGCGGCAACACGCCGGCGGCTGGCGGCTGGCGCGTCGCCGGCCTGCCGGTGACCGTGCCGAAGCTGCCCAGCTTCGTCGCCGTGCCGTCCCGCGACAGGATCGTGCCGCCGGGCAGCGCGCTGGCGCTGGCGGCACTTCTGCCGGGCGCTACCGTGTTGCGGCCGCAAGCCGGGCATGTGGGCATGGTGGCAGGCTCCCACGCGCGCGCGATGCTCTGGGAAGCGCTGCTGGCCTGGCTGATCTAGGGTTGCCCGCCGCCCTGCCGCGGAAAATACGCCCGCCGGTGCAGCGCGTGGCCTCCGGCAGCGTTCAGCATGGCATGCCGACATCCCGCATCATCCTCGCCGCCGCCTGCCTGCTGGGCGCCGGCGTGTTCGCCACGAGACTTGCAGCACCCGCATACGGTCATGACTTCGCGACGTATGCGGAGGACGAGGATGCCTGCCAGCGTGTCGGCGCCGCAGCCATCCAGGGCGCCTCCGGCCCGTCCGCGGCGCAGCGTTACGACATGGCGCATGGGCGGTGCATGGCCGCGCACGGCCGCATGCGGCAGTTCGGCGGCGGGCCGGACGCCGGGCCGCCCGGCACTCCCTACGCGCCGAACGTGCACAGTTTCGAGTATCCGGATGCGTTCTACAGCATCCCCTACGCCACGCCCGGCTACGGCTATGACGGGTTCAGCTACTAGAGCATCATCCGATCGACCGGGGTCACCTGTCGGATAAAGATGCTCGCAACATCAGATAGCTAGAGCATTCGCAGTGAGCCCCTGGCGAACGGAAAATGCTCTAGCAGTCGCAGGCCAGGCCGCCGTCGGTGGTCGCTCCGTGAGCCCTGTGCAGTCCGGACGGCCGAACGGAGGGCTGACACCGAAGAAGCACGGCATGGTGGCGCTGGCGGCGGGGCTGGCGGACTAGCTGGAGCGGGTGATGGGAATCGAACCCACGTATGCAGCTTGGGAAGCTGCCGTTCTACCATTGAACTACACCCGCGTGGGAGAGAGCGTAGCGCAGGCCAGAAAGGGAAGGAAGGCAAGCAGTCCTGTTTTAAAAAAAAGGATCAAAAAACTTTTCCTCCCTGTGGGCGTGCAACCGGAAAGGTCCGCGACAGCGGAGTCAAAAGTTTTTTGCCTCCTTTTCAAAAAAGAAGACCTTCGTTTTCTCGAACGCCCTCCACCACGGCACTCAAACCGGCGCAGACAGAAGTTTTCTAGTCCGTTTTTTCAAAAGCGACTGCTGGCTTTTGCCTGTCAGCCTGAAGCGGGATCGGATACGGGCGCGCGCGCAGCACGCTCTCGCGTGACGCTCCTGGTCAATCTTGCAACCGTTGTTCAGCAGTCCTGACAGACGGGGTGTGGGGCCTCGAGGCCCCGACGGAGTTTGAGGCAGAGCCCCAACCTTGCCCGTAGCCAGGCACGCTCGATACCGGCTAATCCCGAGGAGCCAAGCGCACGTCGCGGCGTTGCAGCATCAAGCCAACGCTGGGAACCTGCCATGAGCCGCATCCTGCTCGTAGAAGATCACGAGGAAATTTGGGACTTCCTGTCGCGCCGCCTCAAGCGCCGCGGCCATGAGGTGCTGGTGGCAACGGATGGCCAGCAGGGACTCGACCGCGCGCTGTCCGAAAGCCCGGACATCGTCCTGCTGGACATGAACCTGCCCGTCATGGACGGGTGGACGGTCGCCAGCAAGCTGAAGGCCAGCAGCCAGGCCGCGCGCACGCCGATCATCGCGCTTACCGCGCATGCCATGTCCGGCGATCGGGAAAAGGCCATCGCGGCGGGCTGCGACGACTATCACCCCAAGCCGGTTGATTTCTCCCGCCTGCTCGAGCAGATCGAGGCGCTCGTAGGCAACGGCGCGATTGCCGCCGCCCCCTGAGCCCCCGCTCGGGCGCCTGTTCGCGCCCGGCCGCGTCGGCTCAGGGTGCCCGCAGTTCAGCTCGTCGCGGCAGCCTCCATCGCGGCGGCATCCGGCTCCAGCTCGAACAGCAACAGCGAACGGCCGGTCACGCCGTACTGCGCCTCGAAATCGAACCGCGATGTCTCGTGGCCCTCCGGCCGGTTGGTGTCCAGCAGCAGCATCCATCCTGTGCCGCCGGGCACCTTGGGCAGGGTGAAGCCCACCAGATCGTGGTAGGCGTTGAGGATCAGCAGCAGCGTCCTGTCGATGCCGCGCTTAGGTATGCCGGAGGGCTGTGCACGGCCGTCCAGGACCATGCCGAATACGCGCGCGCTTGCGTCGTCCCAGTTCTCCTGAGTCATTTCCGTGCCGGCCGCGGTCAGCCAGGTCAGCTCCTTGATGTCCAGCGCCTCGTTATGGGTGCCGGTCAGGAAGCGTTCGCGGCGCAGTATGGGAAAGGTACGGCGGATGCGCATCACGTCGCCGACAAAGGCGATGAGCGACTTCGCGTCCGCGTCGTGCTCCCAGTCGAGCCAGGAAATCTCGTTGTCCTGACAATAGGCGTTGTTGTTGCCGTTCTGGCTGCGGCCGAACTCGTCACCGGCCACGATCATCGGCATGCCCTGGCTCAGCAGCAGGGTAGCCAGCATGTTGCGCTTCTGGCGCCAGCGCAGCGCGTTGATCTCCGCATCGTCCGTGGGGCCTTCGGCGCCGTGGTTCCAGCTGTGGTTGTTGTCGGTGCCATCGCGGTTGTTCTCGCCGTTGGCCTCGTTGTGCTTGTCGTCGTAGGCCACGGTGTCATGCAGCGTGAAGCCGTCATGCGCGGTCAGGAAGTTCACGCTCGACGACGGACGCCGGCCGCCCCAGTCGAACTTGTCGGCGGACGCGGTCAGGCGCGTTGCCATTTCGGGCAGCATCGCGTCATCGCCTTTCCAGTAGGATCGCACCACGTCGCGATAGCGGTCGTTCCACTCGGCCCAGCCCGGCGGGAACGCGCCGACCTGGTAGCCGCCGGGGCCGCAATCCCATGGCTCGGCGATCAGCTTGACCTGGCTGAGCACCGGGTCCTGGCCGACGGCGCGCAAGAAGCCGCTCTGCTGGTCGAAGCCGTACGGCTCACGCGCCAGGATGGTGCCGAGGTCGAAACGGAACCCGTCGACATGCATCTCCTGCGTCCAGTAGCGCAGGCTGTCGGTGACCATCTGGATGACGCGCGGGTGGCTGAGGTTGACAGTGTTTCCGGTACCGGTGTCGTTGATGTAGTAGCGTTTGTCGTCCGGCATCAGGCGGTAGTAGCTGGCGTTGTCCAGCCCTTTGAAGCACAGCGTGGCGCCGCGCTCGTTGCCCTCGGCCGTGTGGTTGTACACCACGTCGAGTATCACCTCGAGGTTGGCTTCATGCAGGCGGGCGACCATCTCCTTAAACTCGGAGAACGCGAAATCCGGCACGCTGGCGTAGCGGCGCGCCGGCGCGAAGAAGCCGACCGTGTTGTAGCCCCAGTAATTCTTCAGTTTCTTGTCGAGCAGGTAGTCGTCATCGAGGAACGTATGGATCGGCAGCAGCTCGATGGCGGTGACGCCGATCGATTTGAGGTGGCGCAGGACGGCCGGATCGGTCAGGCCGCGGAACGTTCCGCGCAAGGCTTCCGGCACGTCCGGATGGCGCTTCGTCAGGCCGCGCACATGGGCTTCGTAGATCAGCGTGCGGTCGGCGCCGGTGTTGGGCGGACGGTCGACACCCCAGGTGAACGCACCGTCGATCACCCGGGATTTCATCATGAACGGCGCGCTGTCGCGGTCGTCGAAGGTGAGGTCGTCGGCGGTCTCCATCTTGTAGCCGAACAGAGCGGGGTTCCACTCCACGTGGCCCACCAGCGCCTTGGCGTAGGGATCGAGCAGCAGCTTGTTAGGGTTGAAGCGGTGGCCGGCGGCCGGCTCGTAGGGGCCGTGCGCACGGTAGCCGTAGATCTGGCCGGGGCGCGCGTCGGGCAGGAAGCCGTGGAAGATCTCGTTGGTGTATTCAGGAAGGTCGACGCGGGCGACCTCCTTTTCGCCGGCGTCGTCGAACAGGCAGAGCTCGATGCGGGTGGCGTTTGCCGAGAACACGGCGAAGTTGACGCCGGTGCCGGTCCAGCTGGCGCCACGCGGCGAGGGGCGGCCTTCGCGAAGGCGTACGCTTGTGTTGACGTTCGGCACGGCAATGTCCCCGGATTAATTGGTTAAGAACAGCAGGACGCAGAAATGCTGCCAGCGTGCACGCGTCACCGCACCGGGCAGGGAACAGTTGCTGCACACAGAAGGCACGCGCCGGCTGAGCCCGCGCGCGACCTCGCCGAGGATCTTGCGAACCGGCGCCACATCAACGACCCATCCGTCGCACCGTTCCGCGAACCGGGCGGTCTTTTCGCAGCGCCGCAGCCGCCGGAAGATTGCACCGCGGCCCCTGACGGCCCTACTCCCCGCCTGTGTCACCCACTCACCCAGCGCGGCTTCTCGGCAATCGCGGCTTTCTGGCCCTGCTCTGCGCGCGGGCGCTCTCCTCGCTCGGCTACCAGATGCAAGCCGTCATACTCGGCTGGCAGATGTACGCGCTCACCCACAGTGCCTGGGCGCTGGGCCTGATCGGGCTTGCCCAGTTCTTGCCGTTCATGGCGCTGGTCTTCGTGGCCGGCACGGTGGTGGACCGGTCGGACCGAAGGCGCATTGCCACCATCTGCCAGGGTGCGGAATGCGTCTCTGCCCTGACACTGGCCACCGTAACCCTGCTGCACGGCGCCACGCCGCCGATGCTGTATGCGCTGGCGGCGGCCACCGGCAGCGCGCGCGCGTTCGAGGCGCCGAGCCTGCAGGCGCTGCTGCCCAGCCTGGTGCCGCAGGCCAGCTACCCGCGCGCGGCGGCGGCGTCCTCCTCGCTGTTCCAGCTGGCAAATATCGCCGGCCCCTCGCTGGGCGGGCTGCTTTACGGCCTGGGGCCGGGTTTCGCCTATGCCGCCTGCGCCGCCTGCTTCCTGCTGGCTGCCGGCGCCAGCACCCGGCTGCCGGCCCGCATCACGGTGGCCGCCCAGCCGCCCGCCACGCTGGCCAGCTTTTTCGCCGGCATCGGTTTCGTCCGGCAACGGCCGGAAATACTGGGCACCATCTCGCTCGACCTGTTCGCCGTGCTGCTCGGCGGCGCCACCGCGCTGCTGCCGCTGTTCGCCGGTGACATCCTGCATGCCGGCCCGGTCGGCCTGGGTGTGCTGCGCGCGGCACCCGGCCTGGGCGCGCTCTGCGTCTCGCTCTGGCTGGCGCGCCGCCCGCTCACCCGCCACCTGGGCCCGGCGATGTTCATCGCGGTGCTGGTGTTCGGCGCCGCCACCATCGCGTTCGGCCTGTCCACCTCGCTGCCTGTCTCCGCGGCGGCCCTGGCCCTGCTGGGCGGGGCGGACGTGGTCAGCGTGGTGATACGCTCCACGCTGGTGCAGATGCGCACGCCGGACGGCATGCGCGGCCGGGTGGCGGCGGTGAACCTGCTGTTCATCGGCTCGTCGAACCAGC
>CAXUOA010000184.1:0-6112 GCA_964252625.1 uncultured Acetobacteraceae bacterium
TCCGGCTGCGCCTGAGCGCGCGCCGCAATACCGGGCGTTCTTTCTCAGCCACCCCATGCAGCGTGAAGACGTGCTTGGACGTCTCGATCGCGATGCGCGTATACGTCATCAGGACGATCCTCGGTTGGTGGGTGACAACTCAACCCTGGCACAAGATGCGGTTGGGCCGTCCACCCCAACACCCCGCTTTGCGGTTGACGCCTGCGCAGGCAAGGAAGGCCTTCTTTTTTGAAGAAAAGAAGCAAAAAACTTTTGCTTTCTGCGCAGACTCCAACGCCTTGATTAATCGGAGGCACCCGGCTGTTGCAAATGCAACAGGGACCAAAAGTTTTTCCCGCTTATCAACCAGGCGGCACGGCCTATGCTGCGTAGACCGACCGTCGGGTCAGGCGGGAAGATGTTGGTATGGCGCGGCAGAGGGCTGGGACCATGCCGGCCCTGTCGCGTCTGCGGTTTGTCGTCCAGCAGGACGCGCCGGGATAATCGCCGGCGTGCTTGGCCGAGATCGCCTTGTGGGTGGCCTTGATGGCCGTGCTGAGATTGGCGATGGCGGTTAACCACGAAGAACGGGGCGCCGCGCGGGCAGGGTGGCCGCCTGCCGCCGGGACATTGTGGCAGCGCCTGGCCGTGCCGCTCGTCAGCGACCAGCGCCTGTTGCACAGGCTGCAGCCGATGCGGCGGCCGGACACGGAGATGCGCGTGTTGCCACCGGCGGGGCATGCCATGCCGGCCGCCTGGCGAACCGCCAGCAGGGCCGTAGCGCACTGCGCCTCGGTGCCGTATTGCCGCTGGAACTCGGCATCCATCAGCCCTCTCATCAAAGCCCGCATCATTACCTCCTTCGATGAGCGAACTATGCGCTAAAACAATGCGTTGCATGAGCCCGCGTTGCTTGATTGATAAGCGGGAAAGTGTTTGGTCCCGTCGCCGCGCCGGCGCTTCGGTCTTTCCGGATGCAGCTGACTGGTGCAAATGCGGGCGGAGCAAAAGTTTCAACAAACGGCTTTCTTCCAGCACAGGAGACCCTCGATGAGACGCCTCGCCGCTGCCGCCGCTTTCGCGCTCTCCACCCTGACCGCCCAGGCTGCCGTACCCGAATACGTGGCGCAGGCTATCGCCAGCAAGGACCGCCCGGCCGAGGACGTGGCCCGCGACGGTGCCCGCCACGTCCTGGCGCTCCTCGTCTTCTCCGGCGCCAAGCCGGGCGACCGCATCGCCGATTTCGTGCCGGCAGGGGACTATTTCACCCGCCTGTTCAGCGACATCGCCGGACCGAAAGGCCATGTCTTCGCGGTGATCCCGGAGGAGCTGCAGAAAATACCCAAGATGGTCCAGCCCACCGAGGCGCTCGTGAAGCAGCCCGCGTTCGCCAACGTCACCGAGGAGATCGAGCCGATGGACGCCACGGGCGCCAAGGCGCTGGCGTCCGGCCCGCTCGACCTCGTCTGGACCAGCGACAACAACCACGACATCTCCGGCTTCTTCGGCGCGCCGCACGCGGCTGCCGCGGACGCCGCCATCTTCCGCGCGCTCAAGCCCGGCGGCGTCTTCGTCGTGGTCGACCACACGGCTCTGGCCGGCGCCAGCGACGCTGCGCCGAAAACGCTGCACCGGATCGATCCGGAAACCGTAAAGGCGCAGGTGCTTGCCGCGGGTTTCGTGCTGGACGGCACGACGGACGTGCTGGCCAATCCTGCCGACACGCACACGCTCAAGGTGTTCGACCCGGCGATAAAGGGCCACACGGACCAGTTTGCGTTCCGGTTTCGCAAACCGGGCAAATAGGCAGACGGTTCCTTGTTGAATACGACGACCGGAAAACCTTCGCTCCCGGCAGCGTTGCCCAGGTCTCGCATTGCGGGCGCTGTCCCGTCCGCCGCTCATGCCGGCTGAGCTCGGCGCCGAGCTGGCGCAGCTGCGCGCCTGGCTGCTGCAGGCGGCGCTTCCCTTGTGGCTGGCACACGGAATCGACCATGCGCGCGGCGGCTTCTTCGAGGCGCTGGACCTGCGTACGCATCGTTGCGCAGCGCCTTTCCGCCGCCTGCGCGTCGTCGCAAGGCAGATCGTCGTGTTCTCCCAGGCGCACGCGCTTGGTGTGCCGGGTGCCGCGCCGGCGGTAAGGCTCGGCCTGCATTTCCTCGAAACGCATGCTGCTCTGGAAGATGGCGGTTACGCCTGGCGGTTCGACCTCGCGCATAAGCCCATCGACCACACGCGCGACCTCTACGACCACGCCTTCGTGCTCCTGGCACTGGCCAGCGCGGCGCCTCTGGTCGGGGTGGAGGTCCTGCGTCCGTCCGCGCTTGCGCTGCTGCGTTGGCTGGACGAGCGGTTCACCCATCCCGCCGGCGGCTACCAGGAAAGCCTGCCGCCGGCGCTGCCCCGCCGGCAGAATCCGCACATGCATCTGTTCGAGGCGTTGCTCGCCGCTGCCGCCGCCTTTGGCGACGACATCTTTCACACCCGCGCCCAAGCCTTGGCCGACCTGTTCGCCAACCGCTTCTTCGACACGCAATCGGGCACTCTGCCAGAGTTCTTCGACGACTCGCTTACCCCGGTTCGCGACCGCGGCAGTTTTCTCGTGGAACCCGGCCATCATTGCGAATGGGTCTGGCTGCTGCACCAGGCGGCCACGCTCGGCCTTGCCGTCCCGCAGGACATCCCCGCGCGGCTCATGCAGTTCGCCGACCGCCACGCAATCAACCCAGCGACCGGCGCGCTATATGACGAACTCGACAGCGACGGCACCGTCCGCGCCGCCGGCTCGCGCCTGTGGCCGCAGACGGAACGCTTGCGTGCCGAGTGTCTTCGCTTCGACGCGTCCGAAGCCCGGCTGCTGCAAGCCGTCCGCGCATTGGCGGCGTATCTACGCCCGGATGGCCTGTGGCACGAGCGGCGATCGGCCGACGGGACGTTTGCAGACATGCCTGCGCCGGCAAGCAGCCTTTATCATCTTACGGGCGCTATTCTGGCTGTGACGTAGCGTTTGGGTGGACGTTTACGCAAGCAAGCAAGGCCTTCTTTTTTGAAAAAAAGAAGCAAAAAACTTTTGCTTCCTACGCAGGTCCAGAAGCCTCGATCAGTCCGGAGGCACCTAGCTGCTGCACATGCGACGGGAAGCAAAAGTTTTTTGGTCCTTTTTTTCAAAAAAGGACTGCTTGCTTTCTGTGCGTCAACCCCGACAGCGGTTGGTATGAGCCCGTCAACACGCCAGGGCCGTCGGCATCACTTCCGCAGGTTCTCCCCCAGAAACGCAGCCCGCGCCTCGTCCACCTGCGCCCGCAGCACCGGGTCCGGCAACTGGTGCGTGCCAGGCAGCAGAAGCAACTGATACGGCTTGCCCGCCGCGATCAGCGCCTGCGTCAGCTTCACGGTGTTCTGGAAATACACGTTGTCGTCCGTCAGCCCGTGCATGATCAGCAGCTTGCGGCTCAGGGCAGCCGCGTAGGTCAGCACGTTCGTCTTCCTGTAGGCGTCCGGCTGGGCTTGCGGCGTGCCCAGGTAACGCTCGGTGTAGGCCGTGTCGTAGTCGGCAAAGTCCACCACGGGCGCGCCCGCCACCCCGGCGCGGAACACGTCCGGCCGGCGCGTGGTGGCCATCGCGGTGAAATATCCGCCGAACGACCAGCCGGTGATGCCGGCATGCGCCAGGTCCATCTCGGGGATGTCGTGCCCGAGCGCCTGCAGCCCGTCCACCTGGTCCTGTAACGGGATGTCGATGAAATCCAGCTTCGTCGCCCGCTCCCAATCGTGGTCGCGGCCCGGCGTGCCGCGGCCGTCCAGGCTGGCAACGATGAAGCCCTGGTCGGCCAGGCACTGGTTTTCCAGGTAGGCGCGCGGGTTGCGCAACACTACCTTCACCGTGGGACCGCCATACACGTAGAGCACGACGGGGAGTGGCTGTCCGGGTTTGGCGCCGGCGGGGCGCAGCACGGCCGCGTCCATCTTCAGGGCGCCTGCGGTGCGGAACTCCACCTTCGGCACGGCGGGCGGCTGTTCGGCCACGCTCGGCAGGCTGGCCAGCACGCGGCCGGCGCTGTTCAGCACATTGGTGGCCGCCGTGCCGTCGGCGCCCTCGGTCTTGTCCAGCAATATCGTGTGCTGGTGCTCGTCGAAGATGGCGTCATGCAGCCCGGGTGCGGCCGCGAGCGGCGTGGGCGCACCGCCGTCCAGCTTCACCTGAAACACGCCACTGCCCAACCGGTCCGGGTTGGCGGTCACCGTCACCAGGCCGGTAGCCGGGTTGAAGTCGTCGAACGACAGGAACGGCAGGCCGGGCGGCGTCACCGCATGCGTCAGCGCACCGTCTGCGCCGCGCAGCTCCAGCTGCCAATGCGCGCCGCGTTCCGCCGCCCACAGGAAGCCGGAGCCGTCCGGCAGCCAGTACGGCAGCGTGTGCCCGCCGGTGAGCCCCGCCCCGTGCATCGCGTCCAGGTTGATCCACGCCGGATCGGTCTCGGTCACCAGCGTGGTCGTGCGCCCCGTGGCGGGGTCGACCGCCAGCACCGCCTCGCGCGTCTGCGCCCGGTTCAGCAGCACCAGGCTGAGCTTGCCCTGCTTCTGCCAGACAACCCTGGCCACGTAGGGGTAGGCCGCATGGTCCCAGTCGATCCAGGTCGTGGCGCCGCCCTCGCGCGCCACCAGCCCCAGCCGCACCGTCGCGTTCGCCGTCCCGGCGCGTGGATAACGGAACTCGGTCGGCGGCACCGACGGATGCTCGGGGTCGGCGATGAAGTGCTTCTCCACGCCGGAACTGTCGGCTTCCTCATAGACGAGCTTCGTGCTGTCCGGCGACCACCAGGTGCCGTCCGACCGGTCCAGCTCCTCGGACGCCGCAAACTCCGCCAGTCCATGCGTCACCACATCCGTGCCGCCCGTGGTAAGCGGCCTGTCCTGCCCGGTGGCCAGGTCCACCACATGCACGTCGTTGTCGTGCACGCCTTCCACGAAGCGGCCGTCCGGCGAGAGATGCGGCGCGATCCAGCCCGTGCCCGGCACCGGCGAGACCGCATTGCCGGGCAGCGCCACCACCGAGAGGTGGTCGCCCTGGGAGACCAGCACGCGCGCGCCGTCCTCACTGAAAGCAAAATCGGTGATCCCGGTCAGCGTCATGCGCAGGCGCTCGCGCCTGGCGCGCTCTTCCACGCTCAGATGCTCGCTGGCGGCCGGCTGCGCCAGCGCGGTCACCGCATGCGTCGCCAGGTCCAGCGAGTACAGGCCCAGTTTCGTGTCGCGCGGTCCGCTGCGCAGAAACAGCACGCGCCTGCCATCGGGCGACGGCATCGCGTGCACCGGCTGGCCCAGCGTGAAGTTCCGCGTCGCCGCCAGGGTCTGGAAGCAGCTTTCGGCGCGGGCATGGGAGGCGGCGGCCAGGGCTGCGAGGGCGATCGGGAGCGTGCACTTCATCGAAAGGCTTTCTGGTAGGTTCTCGGCAAGAAAGGCCTTCTTTTTTGAAAAAAAGAAGCAAAAAACTTTTGCTCCCCCGCTTGCCCCGGGTTGGGTGCAGGTCCTGATGCTTGCGGAGCCTGCACGCAGCTTCGTGCAGGCGGGAGAGCGAAAGTTTTTTGGTCCTTTTTTTCAAAAAAGGACTGCTTTCTTTCTTCCTCCCCCGGGTTCCTCGACAAGCCGCCCTGCTATCGGCTACCCAGCGCCTCGGGCCAGGCCCTGGTGGAGAGCGGATGACATCGCGCATCGAGCGCATCTGCGTGGAGCACGGGCTGAAGATGACCGGGCAGCGCCGGGTCATCGCGCGCGTGCTGTCGGATGCGGAAGACCACCCTGATGTGGAGGAGCTCTACAGGCGCGCCTCCGCGCTGGACGGCCGCATCTCCATCGCCACCGTGTACCGCACCGTCCGTCTGCTCGAGGAGCGTGGCATATTGGAGCGGCGGGATTTCGGCGGCGGCCGGGCGCGCTACGAGCCGACGGAGCACGGACGGCACTACCACCTGATCGACATCGACACCGGCCGGGTGATCGAGTTCGAAGGCGGCGAGCACGAACGGCTGATGCAGCAGATCGCCTCCCGGCTCGGCTTCGCGCTTGTGTCCACCCGGCTGGAGATTTACGGACGTCGCGCCGAAGGCGCGCCTGGCCTGTCCGCCGAAGGCGC
>CAXUOA010000185.1:0-6070 GCA_964252625.1 uncultured Acetobacteraceae bacterium
GCGCATTTGCAGCAGCCAGTTGCCTCCGGATTGATCAAGGCAGCTAAGCCGGCGCAGGAATAAAAAGTTTTTTGCTTCTTTTTTTCAGAAAAGAAGGCCTTCTTCGCCTGCGCAAGTCTCAACCGCAGAGCGGGTTGGTATGAGGCGCAAGAGCCTGGCTTTCTTTTTGAAGAAACGGGCAGGAACCCCTGGTCGCGTGCCTGCATCGAACCGCCGCTGTCTTGCGGGATGACACGCGTGAGGGTTCGCGCGAACGAAGATGCGAAGCTTGCGCGTTAGCCGTTCCATTACCTCTCTGCGTGAAACTGTCCCGTGTAGAACACGCCGGTCGGCCCTGGCGGAACCGCCCAGCCCGACCCGCATTGAGGTTTGCATGGCTGACAGGCAAGACAGCAGGCGCGTGATGACAGAAGGCCGTGACTCGCAGCATCAGAAGGCGATCGACGCCTGGATAGCGTCCGACCTCGCACGCCGCTACGACCCGACCCTTGCCGAGCCGCTGCCCTCGGACCTGCTGGCGTTGCTGCGGGATTAGCGGCTGGCACGGCGCATGCGCGTAACCGCAATCCAATGTGCGCCCGGGGCCGACAAGCATGTCAACATCGCGGAAGTCGGCCGGCTGATCGACGCGGCGGCCGGCCACGAGCGGCCCGCGCTCATCAGCCTGCCAGAGATGTGGAGTTGCCTGGGCGCCAGCCGGGACACCAAGCTGGCGCAGAGCGAAACCCTGCCCCCCGCCGAGCCAGGGCCGGCCTACCGCTTTCTGCAGCAGACCGCGCGCCGTCTCGGCGTCACCCTGCATGGCGGGTCGATCGGCGAGCGTGACGGCGGCACGCTGTACAACACCACGCTGGTGTTCGGCCCGGACGGCGCCGAACTCGCCCGCTACCGCAAGATCCACCTGTTCGACGCCACGACGCCCAGCGGCCAGGGCTATCGCGAGAGCAGCCTGTTCGGCGCCGGGCACGAACTGGTCACCTGCCGCATCGGCCCGCCCGGCGGCACGCTCATCCTGGGCCTGTCCGTCTGCTACGACCTCCGGTTTCCCGAGTTGTATCTCGAGCTGCGCGAAGCCGGCGCCGGCGTGATCGTCGTCCCGTCCGCCTTCACCACGGAGACCGGCCAGGCGCATTGGGAGATCCTGTTGCGGGCCCGCGCGAGCGACACGCAGTGCGGGGGGGGGGCGGCCCCCACCACGGGCATCCACCATGACGGCGCCGGCCGTCCCCGCGCCACCTACGGCCACAGCCTGATCTGCGACCCCTGGGGGCGGGTGGTCGCCGCGGCAGGCGAGGAGACCGGCGCGATCACGGCGGTGATCGATCCGGCGCAGACGACGGCGGTGCGGGCGGCGATGAACCTGGCGGCAAGCAGGCAGGCGAGGAAGCAAGCGACCCTTTTCTGACGCGGGACCGGACTTCGCCTTCGTGCGGACCGCTGGCGGTCATTCGCCGGAGAAATCCCTGAATGCACCATCCGGCTGCAGGATGCTCAGCACGCCCGTCCTGATGGCGAACCAGGCGCCGTGCAGCGCCAGCTGACCCGCCGCCTCGCGCTCGGCGATCCACGGAAAGCTGCGCAGGTTGGCCAGCGATACCTTCACCACCTCATGCTCGCAGCATCGCTCGCGCGCCTCGGGGTCCTCGCAGCGCAGCGCCGCCCGCCGCGCCGGCTCCGCAATCGACATCCATTGCGCCACGAAATCGCCGGCGTTCGGCGGCGCCCCGTCCAGCAGCGCGCGCACGCCGCCGCACTGCCCGTGCCCAAGCACCACCAGATGCGGGATTTCCAGCACGCGCACGCCGAACTCCAGCGCCGCGCTGGTGCCGTGATAGGCGGCGTCCGGCGCGTAAGGGGGTACCAGGTTGGCCACGTTGCGCACGGTCAGCAGCTGGCCGGGCGCAGTGTCGAAGATCACCGCCGGGTCCACGCGGCTGTCGACGCACGCGACCACGAGGACCTGCGGGCGCTGGCCGTTGTCGGACAGGGCCTCGAACGTGGCGCGCCGTTCCGGCCAGCTTCTGGCGCGGAATCTCTGGTAGCCGGTCAGGAGGTGCTGCATGGGCAGGAGAGAGGCCTGCTTTTTTGAAAAGAAGCAAAAAACTTTCGGGTTGGGGCGGCAGCGGACGCCTCAAGAAAGCAAGCAGTCCTTTTTTGAAAAAAAGGACCAAAAAACTTTTACTTCCCCCCGCCTTTTCAGCAGCCGGGGTGTCTCTGAATCGATCGAGGTACATCAGCCTGCGCAGGAAGCAAAAGTTTTTTGCTTCTTTTTTTCAAAAAAGAAGGCCTTGCTTTCTAGCGCCGCAAAGCGGGTCGGTATCAGCCGGACTCCGGGTGTTCCGCGGGCCATCTTCCAGAAAAAGACCGCCCACTTTCCTGCAACCGACAAACGCGCGCCGCCGTTCCGAGCGCGAAGGAGACCATCCATGGTAGAAACGATCCGCCTGGCCCCGCACGATCCGGTGCCCGATTACGGCAACCACATGCTGGTGCTGCGCCGCATGGGCGAGGATGATCCCGGGGCCGTCGTCACCGAAATCGTCTTCTACGGGGCGGAGAGCGGAACGCTGCCGGCCATAACCAAGGACGGCCATGCGATGAGCCTGGACCAGGCGGTGAGTGCCGCGGAGGCCGAAGCCGAACGCCGCAAGCTGGGCCGCGTCTATGTGGTGGACCGCACGGCCGGCAAACTGGAGCAGGAAGCACTGCACGACCATGGCGAGCGGAACTTCACCGCCGACCCGTTGGAGGACACCGACCAGGAGGAAGGCGAGCGGGGCAACGACATGCGGGACCGGCCGCACGATGCGGGCTTCCTGCGCTAGCGCCCTGCTCCGGCCTCGGCGTGGTCACCGGACGGGGCCGGCATCAGAGCACGGCCAGGCGGGATGAGCCGCCCTACCTGACGTTCGGCCGGCTCTTGTCCAGGATGAACTCGCCGGCCGGGGTGTCGGTGCCGGTGCCGGTCCGGCTGCTGTCCGTCACCACGGTCAGCGCCGGGCGGCCGCGCAGTTCGTTATACAGGCGAACGAACTCGTCGAGCCGGCGCGCTTCGGCGAGGGCCGCGTCACGGCGGGAGAGGGCTTCGCGTAGTACGGGTTCTTCTTCCATAGGCGAACTCTGACAGAAACAGGTTCGTTTCGCAAGCAAACTCGTAACGCTATCGCCACGGGTGGTGATTTCAGGCAACGGGCTCACGGGCGCAGATAGCGGCTGACCCGGCGGGCGCTTCGGTCTATCGTGGGCGCCGCATGATCCCCTCCTTGCCGAACCTGCTGACGCTCTCGCGTATCGCCGCCATACCGGTGCTGGTGGCCCTGGTGGCGGTGCACTCGCCCGGCGGGAACGTGGCCGGCATGCTGGTGTTCGCTCTGGCCGGCATCACCGACTACCTGGACGGCCGCATCGCCCGCAACAGGCAGATGCTGTCCGATCTCGGCCGCATGCTGGACCCGATCGCCGACAAGCTGCTGGTGGGGGCCACCCTCATGGTGCTGGCCGGGCAGGATCGCCTGCCGTATCACGGGCTGTACCCGGCCATCGTCATCCTGTGCCGGGAGATCCTGGTCAGCGGCCTGCGCGAGTACCTGGCCGGGCTCTCGGTCGGGCTGCCGGTCACCCGCCTGGCGAAATGGAAGACGGGCCTGCAGATGGCCGCCCTGGGCACGCTGCTGGCAGGCGATGACGGGGCGGCAGTGCTGCATCTGGGGTTCCTTCCGGTGGGCCTCATCGGCACCGCCATGCTGTGGGCCGCAGCCCTCCTCACACTGATCACCGGGTGGGACTATTTGCGCGCCGGACTGGACCACATGCGCCCCAAGCGGCATCCGGCGCCGGGTTCCTCGGCGGCGCTACCGCACTGAAACTGCTCGGCTTCGTCGGATGGTCCGGCAGCGGCAAGACCACGCTGCTGGTGGCCGTGCTGCCACTGCTGCGCGCGGCCGGACTGCGCGTCTCCACCATCAAGCACGCCCATCACGGGCTGGAGCTGGACCGGCCGGGCAAGGACAGCTTCCGCCACCGGGAGGCAGGCGCCGAGGAGGTGCTGGTGGTGGGCGGCCAGCGCTGGGCGCTGCTGCGCGAGGTGACGGACATGCCGGACCTGGCCGCGCTGGCCGGCCGCCTGGCGCCGGTGGACCTGGTCCTGGTGGAAGGGTTCAAATCCTCCGGCATCCCGCAAATCGAGGTGCACCGGTTAAGCCTCGGCAAACCACCCTTGTGGCCTGCTGCGCCGGCCATCCTGGCCGTCGCCGCCGACGCAATGCTGACCGGCACGCCGTCCTTGCTGCCGTTGAACGATCCCGCGGTCGTGGCGCGCTGGATCACGGATTTCGTGAGGCGGCCCGACGCCGCGGCTTGAGAAGCAGCGTGCCTGCAGGCATGTTGCGCCCCACTTGCTGGAAAGTGTTGCCTGATGACGGACGTGGTTCAATCCAAACGGCACGGTGCCAGGCCGGCCGCCACCTTGCTGGCGGCCAGCCTCCTGTCGGGCTGCGCGGGATCGGGCGTATATTCCTACTGGGGCGACACGTTCCGCCTGCCGTTCCACGACAACCCCAACATCACGCCCGCGCCGTCCACCGGCACCCAGAACGAAACCTACGCCAAAATCCGCGGCGGAACCAACGACGAGCCGAAGCCGATGCTCTACGAAGCCGGCGACGTGTGGCCGCCCGCCCCCAAGGCGCCGCCCACGCTGAAGGATTTGCAGAACCAGCAGGCCAAGGAGATCTCCAACGGCAACGGCACCCCGAACTACACGCCGCTGCAGCCGCTGCCGCAACTGCCCGGCTACGAAGTGCCGGAGCAGCAGACGCACGCCCAGCCGCCCACGACCACGTTCCCGAGCGGCGTCGTCAACCTGCCGAACGGGCAGCACGGCGTGGGGATCGGCGGCGGCGGCGAGGTGAAAGCATTGAATGGACCTACGGGGAACGGCAGCATCGTGGTGCCGAACGGGAACGGCACCAGCACCGTCATCGGGCCGAACGGTACGGTGAGCACCATTCCCACGCCAGGGAAGTAATGGCGCTTAGCCTCTGGCAGGCTTGGCTGAGTAGAAAGCAAGCAGTCCTTTTTTGAAAAAAAGGACCAAAAAACTTTTGCTTCCCATCGCATTTGCAGCAGCCCGGTGCCTCCGGATCAACCGACGCATCTGAGTCTGCGCAGGGAGCAAAAGTTTTTTGCTTCTTTTTTTCAAAAAAGAAGGCCTTCCTTGCCTGCGCAAACGTCAACCATGCGCCGACAGATCCGCCAGATCGCAATGCAGAAGCGCCGCCTTGTTGGTGGCCGCCAGCACCACCTTCGGCGCGCAGCCAGCCACAAACGCTTCCTGCCAGCGCGGTGCGCACAGGCACCACCGGTCGCCAGGCCGCAGCCCAGGAAACCCGTATTCCGGCCGCGGCGTCGACAGATCGTTGCCGGATTGCCGGCTAAAGGCCAGGAACTCGGCCGTCATCACGGCGCAGACCGTGTGGCTGCCTCTGTCGTCCGGACCCGTGTCGCAGCAGCCGTTGCGGGTGTAGCCGGTCATCGGGTCCGTCGAGCAGGCTTCCAGCCTGCCGCCTAGTACGTTCAGCCTGGGGCCGGGCAGCTCTCCCGTGGTGTCCAGCGGCATGGGGAACGCCTTTCAGCTATGGCGAAGCAGAAGTATCAACACCATCAACGCCAGCGCCAGGCCCTGCAGCAGAACACGCGCCCGCATCAGCGCGTTCGAACGCCGTGGGTCTCCGCCACGCACCACGCCGGCCATGCCCAGGCCAAGCACGACCACCACGCCCAGCATGGTCACCAGAAGGAGGATCATCAGTATTGATGTCATTGCCCGGACATAAGGCCTGGCCAGGGCTTGTGCACCCCCGCGTGCTTCTGCTTCTGGCAGTGCTGCTCGCCGTGGCAGGGCCGCGCGCCCGGGCGCAGGTCCCCGCGCTCGCTTTGGCCCATCCGACGGTCTCCGCGGCAGCCGCCAAGCCGCCGGAGGCTCCGGCGCTGACGCCCGCGGAGACCAGGCAGATGATCGATCTGTTGAACGATCCGCAGAAGCGCGCGGCGTTCACCGCCACGCTCGAGA
>CAXUOA010000186.1:0-5955 GCA_964252625.1 uncultured Acetobacteraceae bacterium
GATCAGGTCGCCCGGCAGCAGCGTCACGTAGGTCGACAGCTCGGCGATGATTTCCGGCACGGACCAGATCATCTGCGACAGCTCGCTGCTCTGCTTCTCCACGTCGTCCACGCGCACCCAGATGGCGCCCTGAATCATGCCGCCCAGTTCGGCGGCGCGCGTGATGGTGCCGCAGGGCGCCGAATGGTCGAAGCCTTTCGCCATGTCCCACGGCCGGCCGGCCTTCTTTGCTTCCGCCTGCAGGTCCCGCCGCGTCATGTCCAGGCCAACCGCGTAGCCGAACACCGAGCCCAGCGCGCGGTCCGCGGCGACGCCGCAAATCTGCGTGCCGATCGCCACGACAAGCTCCACCTCGTGCTCGAAGGCGGACGTGCGCGGCGGGTAGGGCATGGTGCCGCCGTCCTGGACGATGGCGTCGGCCGGTTTCTGGAAGAAGAATGGCGTCTGCTTGTCCGGATTGCCGCCCATCTCCAGCGTGTGCGCGCGGTAGTTCTGGCCCACGCAGTAGATGCGGCGGACGGTGAAGGGAGTGGCGCCCTGGACGGGAAGTTGCATGCTGGAACCTCAGGGAAAAGAACGAGATACCTTTTGCGCCTTGTCGGGTCCACGACACCGGAGTCAAAGGTTTTTGCAAAAGAGTAAAGCCTTATACCAACCCGCTTTGAGATTGACGCTTGGGCAAGCAAGAAAGGCCTTCTTTTTTGAAAAAAAGAAGCAAAAAACTTTTGATCCCTGCGCAGGTTCAGAGGCCTGGTTCGATCCGAAAGTATTTGACTGGTGTAAAAGCAGGGAAGTAGGAGTTTTCCGGTCTTTTTAAAAAAGACTGCTTGCTATATGTCAGCCTGAAGACGGGTTGGCGTTATGGTACATCAATCAGTCTTCTTTTGAAAAAACCACCCCCTGCATCTGCAACAGCCCGGTGCCTCCGGATAAATCGAGACAGCTGAGCCTGCGCAGGAAGTAAAAGTTTTTTGCTTCTTTTCTTCAAAAAAGAAGGCCTTGCTTCCCTGCGCAAGTCTCAACTTCAAAGCAGGTTGGCACTTACTATCTTCCCACCAGCCGCGCCCCCGTCCGTGCCTGCAAGAACTCGAACGTGATTCCGTCGGCAAGATCGCGCACCACCAGTTCCACGCCCACGTCGATCACCGCCAAGTCGGTGTAGATACGCCGCACTACGCCGGGCGCGGTCAGCGGATAGGTGCAGCGTTCCACGATGCGCGGCTCGCCCGCTTTGGTCGTGTGCTCCATCAGCACCCACACCTGCCGGGCGCCGGCGGCCAGGTCCATCGCCCCGCCCACGGCAGGCGCCTTGGTGGCCTCGCCCAGGCTCCAGTTCGCAAGGTCGCCAGCCGCGGAGACCTGGAAGCCGCCGAGCAGCGCGTAATCCAGGTGGCCGCCGCGCATCATCACGAAGGCATCATTGTGGTGGAAGACGGCCGCACCGGGCAGCAGCGTCACCGGCTGCTTGCCGGCGTTGATCAGGTCCGCATCCTCGGCGCCCGGCGGCGGCGGCGGGCCCACGCCCAGCAGCCCGTTCTCGCTGTGGAAGATGATCTCCCGGCCGGGCGGGGTGTGGCCGGCCACCAGCGTGGGCAGGCCGATGCCCAGGTTCACGTAGGCGCCGTCCGGCAGGTCCTGTGCGGCGCGGCGCGCGATGGCGTGGCGATGGTCCGTGGTCATTCGGGGCAGGCCCACACGCGGTCCACGAAGATGCCGGGGGTGACCACGTGCTCCGGGTCTATGCTGCCGAGGTCCACGATGTGGCGCACCTGGGCGATGGTCAGCGTGGCGGCGGGCGCCATCACGGGACCGAAATTGCGCGCGGAGAGGCGGTAGGTGAGGTTGCCCCAGCGATCGCCGCGCTCGCCCTTTATTAGCGCCACGTCGCCGCGCAGCGGGCTTTCCAGCACGTAGGTCTGTCCGTCGATCACCCTGGTCTCCCGCCCTTTCGTCAGTTCCGTGCCCACGCCGGTGCGGGTGAAGAAGCCGCCGATGCCCGCGCCGCCGGCGCGTATGCGTTCGGTCAGCGTGCCCTGCGGCACGAGTTCCAGCTCCAGCCCGCCGCGTGCGTAGACCTCATCGAACACCACGGAGCCGGCGGAGCGCGGGTAGGAGCAGATGATGCGGCGGACGCGGCCGAGCTGCAGCAGCTGCGAGACGCCCTTGTCCGCCACGCCGGAATTGTTGCTGACGAGCACGAGATCCCGCACGCCGGACTGGACGACGCCTTCCAGCAGGGCGAAGGGCACGCCGGTCTCGCCGAAGCCGCCGACCAGGATGGTGGCGCCGTCGCCTATGCCGGCCAGGGCGGCTGCCAAAGTGGGGACGATCTTGTCTATCAAGGTTAGGAAGCAAGGCCTTCTTTTTTGTAAGAAAGAAGCAAAAAAACTTTTGCTTCCCCGACGCTGCGAAGCCCTGGTCTACCCGGAGATAACCGGCCGGTGCAAATGCGGCGGGTCGGCGTTTGCTAATGGGACGGCTTGGCCAGCCCTACCTTGATTACCGCGTCATCTGGCAGTTCCACTCCATCACCGCCCTGATAGGCCGGCAATTCGCGCAACTGCCGCGGCGTCAGCCCGATTACTTCCAGCACCTGGCCCACCAGCACCATGGCATCCAGCGGCACGGCGATCGGGTGGGTGCCCAGGCCGAGCAGGCCGCCATAGCGCATCACCACGGACACCGCGCCGTCCGGGCCGCGCAGCACCTGATCCACATGGCCGAGCACATCCTGGCTTTCCACCGGCTTCAGCACGGCGCGATGCAGCAGGTCCCCCACGCGCACGGGCTGGGGAAAGCGGCGGGCGGATTGTGCGGCGAGTTCGGCCTGGCTTGGCAGCGCCTGGCCGGCGGCTGGCGGGCCGACCAGCAACAGGAGTGCGGCTAACAGGGAGGCGGGTTTGTACGTGATGCTGGCGGCCCGTGTTTGTGAAAGGAAGCAAGGCCTTCTTTTTTAAAAAAAGAAGCAAAAAACTTTTGCTCCTGCGCTGCTCGGGAGGCTTCGGCGCCTGGTGACGCAGCTTGCTGGTGCGGATGTGGAGGATTTCGCTGCAACCGCGCGGCGGTTACGGCCGAAAGGGTACGATACCAACCAGGTTTTCCGCATTGCCCCAGCCGGGCGCCTCCGGATTAATCGAGGCAACCGAGCTTGCGCAGGGAGCGAAAGTTTTTTGCTTCTTCTTTTCAAAAAAGAAGGCCTTGCTTCCTTGCCTGCACAAACGGCCCGAAACAAACCCTGTACAGGAGACGAACATGCACAGCACGCAGGCCGGCCGCACGCTGCATCCCTGGCCGGTGCGGATCATGCACTGGGTGAACGCCGCGGTGATGCTGGTTATGATCACGTCCGGCTGGGGCATCTACGATGACGACGTGATCATACGCGGCCTGCACTTCAACCAATGGTTCCGGCTGGGCGCGTGGGCGGCGCCGAGCCTGCAATGGCATTTTGCCGGCATGTGGCTGCTGGCGATCAACGGGCTGGCCTACCTGGTATACGGCGTGACGACCGGCCGCTTGCGGGAACGGCTGTTGCCGATACGGCTGCGCGAGCTGGTGCAGACGGTGATCGACACGCTGCATTTCCGGCTCGGCCATGCCGACCTGACGGTGTATAATGCGGTGCAGAAGCTGCTCTACATCGTCGTCATTCTGGCGGGCATTTCGCAGGTGGTGACCGGGCTTGCGATCTGGAAACCCGTGCAGTTTGCCGGGCTGGTGTCGGTGCTGGGTGGTTTCCAGCAGGCGCGGGTGGTCCACTTCCTCGGCATGTCGGTGATCGTGGCGTTCCTGGCGGTGCATGTGGCGCTAGCGTTGCTTGTGCCGCGGACGCTGTGGGCGATGCTGACGGGCGGGCCTCGCGTGCAGTCCCGCCTCGCGCGGCGGGCGGCGACATGAGGTCGTTGTTCCGGCCGGCGGTGCTCCCCCACCGCGCGATGCTGGACGGGCACCGCACGCTGATCGGTTCGCTGGAGCGGCGCGGCCTGCTGCGTGGCGGTCTCTCGCTCGGCGCGTTGACGATGCTGACGGGCTGCGACCTCACGTCGTCCCGATCGGTGGAAGGGGCGCTGCTGGCGATATCCGGCCTGAACGACGCCGTGCAGGGGCTGCTGTTCGACCCTGCAAGGCTGGCGCCGACCTATCCGGCGTCGATGGTTCTGAAGCCGCCGAAATTCAACGCGTATTACGACGTGGACAAGGTGAAGCCGGTGGACGGCGCCACCTGGAAACTGGAGCTGGGTGGCCTGATCGCCGATAAGACGGCGTGGACCGTCGGCCGGATTGCCGCGTTGCCGGAGAACGCGATGGTGATACGGCATGTATGCGTGGAGGGCTGGGATTATATCGGCCAGTGGTCCGGCGTGCGGCTCAGCACGTTCCTGAAACGGGTGGGCGCGGACACGCGGGCGAAATACGTGGCGTTCCGCACGGCGGACGATTATCCGAGCAGCATAGACATGGCGACCGCGCTGCATCCGCAGACTCTGCTTGCCACGAAATACGCCGGCGAGACCCTGGCCGATCCGTTCGGGTTCCCGTTGCGGCTGCGCATGGCGACTAAGCTGGGCTACAAGAACCCCAAATGGATCACCGCCATCGAGGTGACGAATACCTATCCTGGGGGCTACTGGGAAAAGCGTGGGTTCAACTGGTTCGCGGGAATGTAGTGTTGCCCGCTTTGAGATTGATGCTTGTGCAAGCAAGCAAGCAAGCAAGCAAGAAAGGCCTTCTTTTTTGAAAAAAAGAAGCAAAAAACTTTTGATCCCTGCGCAGGCTCGGATGCCTTGATCAATCCGAAAACATTTGGCTGTTGCGAATGCGTCAGTCTCAAAGCGGGTTCAGGAGCAGCCTAAACCTTTCCTGCCGCCAGCCAACCATAGCGCAGGAAAGCCGAAACCGTTCAGCGGCGTCAGTAGCAAAAGTTTTTTGCTTCTTTTCTTCAAAAAAGAAGGCCTTGCCTTGCCTTCACTTAGGCGCAAACGCATCGAACGTGCGAAACCCCACATCCTCGCCCACCGGCGCCGTCCAGGGTGCGGCCGCCAGGGACACGCGCGCGTCCGACAGTCCCTGCGCCAAGCGCCGCTGCATGGTGCCGCGGTCGAACTGAAAATCCTTCAGCGCGCCCTGCGGCACGTCCGGCCGGTAGATCAGGTGCACCACGTCGACCAGCGCACCGCAGGCGAACGCGCGCAATTGCTCCGCCACCGGATCATGCCGCAGGTGTTCGGGCAGGCGGTCCAGGAAGACGCGCGTCTGCCGGCGGCGGTTCTGCCGTTCGCCGGCGTCGTTCGTGCCGGTGCGGGTGCGGCTGGAATAGCGTATGTCTTTCTCCCGCTCGCCCACCTCGTCCAGGTTGGTGGGAAGCCGGCCGCGGGCGGGGAACAAATCCACCTGGAAGACCAGGCTGTGGTGTTTCTGGCGTTCGGCCAGCACGTATTGCAGCGGCGTGTTGCTCACCAGGCCGCCGTCCCAGTAGGACTGGCCATCGATCTCCACGCTGGACATGCCGGGCGGCAGCGCCCCGCTGGCCATCACGTGTTCCGGGCCTATGCGCATCTGCGCGGTGTCGAAATAGGCGAGGTTGCCGGTCTCCACGTTCACCGCGCCGACCGAAAGGCGCATCCCGCCGTCGTTCAGGCGGTCGAAATCGACGAGTTCCTCCAGCGTGGCGCGCAAATCCGCCGTATCGTAGAAGCTGACGGGCTGAGCGCCGCCCAGCCATTCCAGCGGCAGGCGCGGGCGGAAGAAGCCCGGCTGGCCCAGCAGCATGGCGCCGGCGGCCCCCATCTTCTGCTCCACCGTCTCCCAGCCCGGCAGGCCGATCTGCGGCCAGAACTGCGTGTGCGCGGTGATGCGCTCCCAGAAGGCGGCCAGCCGTTCCACCCGGCGCGCCGGCGGGTTGCCGGCGATCAGCGCCGCGTTGATGGCGCCGATGGAGATGCCCGCCACCCAGTC
>CAXUOA010000187.1:0-5947 GCA_964252625.1 uncultured Acetobacteraceae bacterium
GCCTGGATGCTCACCAGCACGGCGCTGGTGCTGATGATGACCATACCCGGCCTGGCCCTGTTCTACGCCGGCATGGTCCGCCGCAAGAACATCCTGGCCACCGTCATGCAGAGCTTCGCCATCTGCTGCCTCGTCACGCTGGTCTGGACGGTCTGCGGCTACAGCATCGCGTTCACCAACGGGCCGGCCACCGGCGCAATGTTCGGCGTCCCGCTGAACGCGCTGTTCGGGGACGCCGGCCGCTTCATGCTGCACGGCATCGCCGACAATTTCAGCAAGCAGGACGACACCGGCTTCATCCTCGGCAACAACGTGCCCGGCCTCACGCCGGTGCCGTACGCCATACCGGAGACGGTGTACATGATGTTCCAGATGACGTTCGCGATCATCACGCCGGCGCTGATCGCCGGGGCGTTCGCGGAGCGGATGAAGTTCTCCGCCATGTGCATTTTCATGGTGGGCTGGTCCATCTTCTCCTACAGCCTGATCGCGCACTGGGTGTGGGCACCCACCGGCTGGCTCAGCACGCTTGGCACGCTGGATTATGCCGGCGGCACGGTGGTGCACATAAACGCCGGCGTCGCCGGGCTGATGTGCTGCCTGGTCATGGGCCGCCGCCGCGGCTACGGGCATGACAACATGAGCCCGCACAACCTTACGTACGCGGTGATCGGCGCGGCGCTGCTCTGGGTCGGCTGGTTCGGCTTCAACGCGGGCTCCGCCGTCGGCGCCACCGGGCGCGCCGGCATGGCGATGGCAGTGACCCAGATCGCCACGGCAGCCGCGGCACTCGCCTGGATGTTCGCGGAATGGGTGCTGAAGGGAAAACCTTCCGTATTGGGGATCATCTCCGGCGCGGTGGCCGGCCTGGTGGCCGTGACACCCGCCAGCGGATTCGTCTTGCCGGGCAGTGCCATCGTCATCGGCGTGGCGGCAGGCGTGGTGTGCTTCCTGTCCGCCACCTACCTGAAACACGCGTTCGGCTACGACGACAGCCTCGACACGTTCGGGGTGCACGGTGTGGGCGGAATAGTGGGCGCACTGCTGACCGGCGTATTCGCCTCGGCCACGATCGGCGGCACGGACGGCTCGCTCCACCAGTTCGTAGTGCAGTGCGAAGCCGTGGCCGTCACGCTGGTATGGAGCAGCGTGGTCAGCCTGGTGCTGCTCTACAGCCTGAAGCTGACGATCGGTCTGACCGTGACGCCGGAGGAGGAGAGGGAGGGGCTCGATACGGCGCTGCACGGCGAGAGTGCGGCCTGACCGGGACAGACACGCGCCCGGGACGGTGCTGCGCGCGGTCCGGCCTCAGGCCGCGGGATCCAACCGGTAGCCGCCGCCCTCCGTCACCAGAAGCCGCGCGTTCGCCGGATCGGGTTCGATCTTCTGCCGCAGGCGATAGATGTGTGTCTCCAGCGTGTGCGTCGTCACGGCCGCGTTGTAGCCCCATACCTCGTTGAGCAGGATCTGACGCGCCACGGGCTTGGTGCCTGCGCGGTAGAGAAACTTCAGGATCGCCGCCTCCTTCTCCGTCAGCCGGATGCGGCGATTGCGTAACGGCTCCTGCAGAAGCTTGGCGGATGGCCGGAACGTATACGGACCGATGGTGAACACCGCGTCCTCCGAGTTCTCGAATATACGCAGCTGGGCACGCAGGCGGGCCAGCAACTCGTTCAGGCGGAAAGGCTTGGCGATGTAGTCGTTGGCCCCTGCCTCAAGCCCACGCACAACGTCGGATTCCTCGTCCGAACCGGTCAGCATTATAATGGGCATCCGCAGGCCGGCCTTGCGCAACGTGGCGCAAAGATCACGGCCGTCACCGTCCGGCAGCCCTACATCGAGTATCAGGGCGTCGAACCGCTGTTCGTGCTGGCGTATCTTGGTTTCGGCCTCGCCTACCGAAGCCGCTTCGTCGGCAGTGAATTCGCCATCCACCTGCAACTGGGCGGCCAGCTCCTCACGCAGCGATCTGTCGTCGTCGACGATCAGAATGGGGCGCTCGCCCGCCATCTGGGGGTTCTCCTCTCCACGTCCCGAACTGGCACGTGTCCGTGTCCGTGTGCTAAGCCGCCTGACGCTGGATCGGTTGCAAAACTTTTTGTCTTGCCATGTGCAGAACCGGACACGGCGATGACGACTATTCGCATGGCCACAGCAAGTTCCCCGCTAAAATGTAACGAAATCGTGCCGAAGCGTTGCATATGCCGGCCGTGTGCGTTAGGGCATGAGTATGCTAATTATCACGGTTCCGGGAGCGTTTTGGATATGAAGCAAGCGGCCGTGGCTTTATGTGCGTGCCTCGCGGCTGTCCCGGCTGCGGCCGCCACCTTCACCTACACTGGCCCGGTTTTTACCGCAGCCAGCGCCGGGTCGAGCGGCTTCACCCACGTGGTGCTGCAGTTCAGTGTGCCGGGCACGATCCAGCCAGACACGACTTACACGCTGACGAAGCTCGGCACCTATGCGGACGGGCTGAACAAGCTGCCGCAGATCACCGGCTACCTGGCAAAAGGCGCCGCTTACGGCGGCCAGCTCGACTCTTTCCTATGGGGCACGGTGACGACGGGATCGACCGGCCAGGCCGTCTCGTGGACGATAAAGATCCAGGCGGCGTTCGCGGACGCGCT
Source organism: uncultured Acetobacteraceae bacterium (assembly GCA_964252625.1). Lineage (GTDB taxonomy): Bacteria > Pseudomonadota > Alphaproteobacteria > Acetobacterales > Acetobacteraceae > BOG-908. Next base: position 2,628 of record CAXUOA010000187.1, read on the forward strand.
TGGCAACGAAGGATACGAGTTGCTGGTCAACGGCCCTGGCAACGAAGCCACCTGTCCCATCAGCACCTGTGGCTATGACAGCCTGCTCACCACGTTGCCCGAGACGCTCCCCACCAGCGAGACCCTGACGTCCACCCATTTCGGGACCATGCGGCATAACTGAAGCCGCTTCGCACCTGCCGGCCCGCCTGGCTGGCGTCATTGCATGTACCGGCAAACAGCTTCTGCGCCCTGCCCGCAAGGCCGGGCAGGGCGCAGGTAGCCGTCCTGGTTTGGACGGAAACTCTTCGTCCGCGCCTAGTTGAAAGTGTAGGCGTACAGCGTGCCGGCACCAGCGACATAGAGGTGGTTGTTCGCGGCCAGGATCGTCTGGAAGTGCCGCAATCCCTGCAGGGTCTGGCCACCGCCGGTGAACACCGCGGCACCCGTCATGGCATTGTAGCCGTGCAGCAGGTTGTCGCCCTCCGCACCCACGACCCAGACGAGCGGGTTGGCGGCGCCGTTGGTGGTCGTCACGATCGGCGCGCCTGCGCCGTTCAGGGCCGCACACCAGACCTCGTTGATCGGCGAGGTGCCGGAGGGCGCCACCGACAGCATGGTGAGGCTGCTGCCGCTGCACTGGATGCCGTTTGCGTCGCGGAACACCACCATCGAGAGGTGGTCTGTGTTGTAGATGGCGGGTGCGGTGATGATCGCCGTGTTGGAGACCTTCTGCGTGGCGATCTGGCCGCCGATACCGCCTAGGTTGCGGCGGTCGACCAGATAGGCGTTGCCATCCTTGCCGAAGGCGATGACGCGCGGGCTGCCACTGACGCCGCCTGCCAGGAACGGCAGCGCCTCGGTTCCGCCGAGGTCCAGGTCGTCATCGTCCAGGGTCTGCCAGTTGGTCGGTGTGAAGTAGTTGAGCGTGCTGGTGGAGTGTGCGAGGCCGCTCTTCAGCCGGATGATGCCTTCGCCGTCACCCCACGTGGTGGCGCCTGAGGTGTTTCCGGTCGTGACATAGACGGACGACCCGTCCGACGCCGAGCCGCCCTGGGCCCAGATGCCGCCGCGATCCGCGCGCGTGCTCCAGACGCCTGCGACGCTGGGGGTGGCAGAGGGCGTAACCTGAACGACCGTGCCGTGATAGTCGCCGCAATCGCCGGAGCGGCCGCCATAGGTGAAGTAGGCGGCGCCGTTGAAGAACAGCACCGCGCCGCGCTCGCCCTGAATGGTGGAGTCGAAGCTGACGCCGCGAGCGGCAAGTGCGGACTGCACGTCCAGCGGATAGCCCGGCTGCACGGCGCCCGTGGCGGCCGACAGCGCATAGACCTGGTGGCGCACCGTGCTCGAGCTCGTGCCCGTCACGGCGTCCAGATAGATGAGGCCGCTCGCAGGGTCGATCGCCGGCGTGCCGGTGATCCCCTCGATGGGGATGTTGCCGCATTGCAGCTGGTTGCTGGCCGGACCGGCGGGCAGCTGGGTGCTCCACACCACGGCACCGGTGCTGGCGTTCAACGCCTGCACGAGGTTGGTCTCGGTTGCGATGATGACGTTGCCCACGGCATTCGCGCTGGCCTGCCAGTAGAGCGGCTGGGCGTAGACGTCTCCGGTGAACGTGCCGTTGAAGGCGGGATCGAGGTGCATGCTGTTGGCGGTGGCGGCAGTCAGGCCGGGAACCGTGTACTCGCCATGCCGGTTGAGGCTGTTGTGATAGGTGGTGACGCTTTGCGCCGCCGCCGTGCCGGTGGCCAGCGCCACGGCAAGACTGGCGGTCAATGAATACGATCGCATGTTCGTTCCTTCCTGTTTTGCTCCACGTTAACACTTCCGTTATCTGGGGTTGCAAGACAAATCCGTGACGCCGTCGGCGGCCGCGGTTCCCGCCCGGCCGGCCCTGCGCCGCTTCCATCTGGTGTGCGACCTCTCCGGCCATGCTAGAGCCAGGCGGCAACCCGACCGCCAGGCGTCTCCGTCCAGGGCAGAACCGCGCAGCCCCGACGCATGCCAGGCACACACTCTCGTCTCCTGGAGCCAAGAATGCGCCTCTACCGCCTGCCGCAGCACACCGGTATCGACGACCTCACGTTGGTGGAAACCAGCACCCCGCGGCCGGGCCGCGGCCAGGTGCTGGTGCGCATGCGTGCGGCGTCCCTGAACTTCCGCGACCTGGCCGTGGCCACCGGACGCTACATGATGGGCACCCTGCCGCCGGACCTGGTGCCGTTGTCGGACGGTGCGGGCGAGGTGGTGGAACTGGGCGCGGGCGTCACCCGCGTGCAGGTGGGTGACCGGGTCGCCGGCATATTCATGCAGAGCTGGATGGGCGGCGAGATGGGACCGGACGATGGCGCCAGCGCCCTGGGCGGTGCGGTGGACGGCGTGCTGGCCGAGCACGTGGTGTTCGACGAGCGCGGCCTTGTGCATGTGCCGGCCCACCTCTCCTTCGAGCAGGCGGCGACCCTGCCCTGTGCGGCGGTCACGGCATGGAACGCGCTGTTCGGCTTGCAGCCGCTTCTCCCCGGACAGACGGTGCTGGTGCTGGGCACCGGCGGGGTCTCGATGTTCGCGCTGCAATTCGCCCGCGCGGCCGGGGCCAGGGTGATCGCCACATCCTCCAGCGACGCGAAGCTGGAGCGGGCACGCGCGCTGGGCGCCTCGGACGGCGTGAACTACAAGGCCGAGCCGGAGTGGCAGGTGGCCGTGCGCCGCCTGACCGACGGCCGCGGCGTGGACCACGTGGTGGAGGTAGGCGGCCCCGGGACGGTGCAGCGCTCGGTGCAGGCCACGCGCGGCGGCGGCGTGGTGTCGCTCATCGGCGTGCTGACACGCGGGACGCTGGACCCGCTCGCAGTCTTCGGCGGCGGCTGCCTCGTCCGGCCGATCTATGTGGGGTCGCGCCAGATGTTCGAGGCGATGAACCGCGCCATTGCGCTGCACCGCCTGGAGCCGGTGGTGGACCGCGTCTTTGCGTTCGAGGAGGCGCGGGAGGCCTACCGGCATCTGAAGGGCGCGACGCATTTGGGGAAGGTCGTGATACGGATCTAGGGAGGACAGGAGAGGCCTTCTTTTCCTGAAGACAGGGAAGCAAAAGACTCTTTCTGTCTTTCGGCGGCCGGCGGGCAGGGCGCGCCGGCAGAGGCAGACGTTCTCAAGCAAGAAAGCCTTCCTTATACCAACCCGTCTTGAGGCTGACGCATGGAAAGCAGGCAGTCCTTTTCCGAAAAACTTCTGCTTGCCCCGCATTTGCACCAGCCAAGTGCTTTCGAATTGATCGAGGCAGTTAAGCCTGCGCAGGAAGCAGAAGTTTTTTGCTTCTTTTTTTCAAAAAAGAAGGCCTT
>CAXUOA010000188.1:0-5935 GCA_964252625.1 uncultured Acetobacteraceae bacterium
GATCAGTCCCTTGATCGCAGTCAGCGCCCGGCCGTCCTGCTCTTCGGCCGGCAGCGCCGCCGACAGCACACGGGCGTCGGCCACCAGCCGCCACATCAGCCGGCGGCGGAAATCGTCGTCCGCGCTGGCGGCGAAGAAGTCGTAATGTCCCAGCCAGGCGGCGATGCGGCTGCCTGTCACGTCCGGCCGCTGGGCCAGCGGGTCCGCGTCGCCGCCGGCGATCCAGTCGCCCACCAAAGCGCGCGCCCGCATGCGCGCGGCGTCCGTGCCGATCACCCGCAAGTCGCGCATCCAGGTGAAGCCGTGCGCGTGGGCCCGCATGATCGGGTGGCCGCCGGTATCCGCCCAGCTCCCCGGCTTCAGCACGCGCGCCGCACCCGACAGGGTCAGTTCGCCCTTCAGCAGCCTGGCGCCACGTGCCGGGTCGCCCGGCCACGGGTCACGCACGGGAACCGCCGGGGCGTCGGGGACGGACATGCGCAGGCTCGGCAGTCTGGCCAGCCGTAGCCGAAGCGCGCGCAGGGGCCGTGAGGGCGTCACGAAGCCGGCTTGCCCCGGATGGACGCGATGGCGGCCGCGTAATCCGGTGCGGCGAACACCGCCGTGCCCGCCACGAAGGTGTCCGCGCCGGCCGCGATGCAGAGCGGTGCGGTGTGCGCGTCCACCCCGCCATCCACCTCCAGCCTTATGTCGCGTCCGCTCGCGTCGATCATGCGGCGCAGTTCGGCGATCTTGGCCAGCTGGCTGTGCAGGAACTTCTGGCCGCCGAAGCCCGGGTTCACCGACATCACCAGGATGATGTCCACCATGTCCAGCACCGGCGCTGCCTGCAATGCGGGAGTGCCCGGGTTCAGCACCAGCCCCGCCTTGCGGCCCAGCCCGGTGATCGCCTGCAGCGAGCGGTGGGTGTGCGGTCCCGCCTCGGCATGTATCAGGATGTGGTCTGCGCCGGCGTCCGCGAAGGCGGCCAGGTAGGCATCGACGGGTGCTATCATCAGGTGCACGTCGAACGGCAGGCGGGTGAGTGGGCGCAGCGCGCGCAGGACCACGGGGCCGAAGCTGATGTTGGGGACGAAATGGCCGTCCATCACGTCCAGATGCAGCCAGTCCGCACCTGCGGCCTCCACGGCGGCGACCTCATCGGCCAGCCGCGCGAAGTTTGCGGCGAGCAGGCTCGGTGCGATCAGGACGGGGTGTTGCGGCATGGGCTGTTTCTAGTGTGACGAAGCGTGGCCGGGCAATGCGGGGCGGCAAGAAAGAGGCTGGCCTGTGAGGGCGTCATGCGCAGTCCGCTAACGACAGGTTTGTAAGCAGTGTCAACAGATGGGGTCTGGAGCCTCGAGGCCCCAGCTGGGGTTCGGGGAGAGGCCTAACCTTGCCTGATACCAATCCGCTTTGAGATTGACACTTGGGCAAGCAAGAAAGGCCTTCTTTTTTGAAAAAAAGAAGCAAAAAACTTTCGCTTCCTGCGCAGGCTCAAATGCCTCGATCGATCCAGAAGCACGCGGCTGCTGCAAATGCGAAGGGAAGCAAAAGTTTTTTGGTCCTTTTTTTCAAAAAAGGACTGCTTGCTTTCTGTGCGTCAGCCGCAAGACTGGTTGGCATAATCTCTCAGAATCAGGAACGTGTAGGCTAGAAGTGACTGTAACCCAGACGGGGAAACCGCATGTCCTCACCCAACGGTCCAACGACGCGCGCATCCTGCGCGCCTTGCGCCGTGAACCGGCCGATGCGCGCGACCGCCACGCCGGCGCGGCGGCATTCGGCCTGCACTGCGGCACTTGCGCGGTCTGGCACGGCGAGCAGAAGCTCGTAGTCGTCGCCGCCGGTCAGGCACACATCGAGCCGCCCGGCCGCGCGTGCAGAGTCGGAAAGCGGCACGTCCGCCGCCTGGATCACCACGCCCAGCCCAGAAGCGCGCGCGAGGTGGCCACAATCCTGCACCAGCCCGTCGGACACATCCATGGCCGCGTGCACCAGGCCGGCCAGCGCCAGGCCGAGACGCGGCTGCGGCAGGCGGTAGCGGTCCGCCAGAATGCCGTCCGGGTCGGCCACCGCGCCACGCAGCGCCAGCAGCCCCAGCGCGGCATCGCCGATGCTTCCCGTCACCCAGACATCATCGCCGGCCTGCGCGCCGGCGCGCCGCAGCGCCCGGCCGGGCGCCACGTGGCCGATTACCGTGGCCGACAATGAGACAGGCCCGGGCGTGCTTGTCGTGTCGCCGCCCAGGAGCGTGATGCCGTAGCGCGCCTGATCCTCGGCCAGTCCTTGCGCGAAGGTGGCGAACCAGGCGGCTTCCGTGCCGTGCGGCACGGAGACGGTCAGCAGGTAATGCAGCGGCGCCGCACCCATGGCCGCCAGGTCCGACAGGTTGACCCGGAGCAGCTTGCGCGCGACCAGGCCGGGCGGGTCGTCAGGCAGGAAATGCACGCCTTCCACGATGGCGTCGGCGGAGACGACCAGCTCGCGGCCGGGCGGCGGGGTGAAGATTGCGGCGTCGTCCTGCAGGCCCAGCGCTTCCGGGGCGGCAAGCGGGCGGAAGGCGGCGATGAGGGCGAACTCGGCTGGGAGGGGCAAGGAAGGAAGGCCTTCTTTTTTGAAAAAAAGAAGCAAAAAACTTTTGCTCCCGGTCCTGTGTCAACGAGCGTGTTTATCCGCAGACACCCGCCTGCCACAGTAGCCGGCGACAGCGGACCAAAAGTTTTTTACTTCTTTTTTCCAAAAAAGAAGGCCTTGCCTGCTTACTGCCGCGCCTCGAACTCCCGAGGCCGCAGCACATGCGCCAGCGCATCCAGCAACCCGTTCGCCATCTTCGGCTCGTCGCCATGGAAGAAGCCGTGCGCCACGTCCATATATTCATTGATCACCACCGCCACCGGCGGCCCGTCGCGCATCACCAGCTCGGCGCCTGCCGCACGCAGCAGCGCGCGCAAAACGGGGTCCAGCCGCGCCAGCGGCCATTCCTCCGGCAGAGCCCCTGCCAGCAGCCCGTCTATCTGGTCCTGCTTCTGCACCGCCTGGCGCACGATCTGGCCGAACAGCTTCACATGGGCGTCCGGCACGCGGCCTTCCTCGTAGCCGCCGGTGCCCGGCAGCTCGCCCAGGCGGTGGCGGACGAACTGCTCGATCACCGCCTCCGGGTTCTCGCCGCCCTGTTCGGCCTGGAACAGCGCCTGCACGGCGCCCACGCGCGCCGCCGTGCGCGGCCGCGTCAGTGCCGGTGTCTTGCCCATCACATAGCCCCCAGGTGGCGCGCGGCGGCGATCTGCAGCAGCGCCGCCGCGGCTGCCTCCGCACCCTTGTTGTGGCCGTCGGCGCCGCTGCGCGCCACGGCCTGTTCGATCGAGTGCACCGTCAGCACGCCGCAACCCAAAGCGATGCCGAATTGCAGCGCTACCCCCATCAGCCCGGCCATTGTCTCGCGGCAGATGTAGTCGTAATGGTCCGTGCCGCCGCGCACGATGCAGCCAAGTGCGATGAAGCCGTCCCACTGCCGCTTGCCGCGCAGCGCGATGCGTATGGCCTGCGGCAGCTCGAAGGCGCCGGCCACGTCCAAAATTTCGTGTCGCGCGCCGGCTTCTGCCAGTATGCGCACAGCCCCTTGCGTCATGCCGTCTACTACCGCGCGGTAGTACGGCGCGCGTATGACGAGCAGGCTCGGCGGCGGACCGTCCACGCGGGGTGCGGCGGGCAGGGGAGCGTCGGCGGTGCTCATGCCGGCAGCTCTATCGCGCGGCGGCCGATCATGCGCAGGCCGTAGCCTTCCAGGCCGGCGATGGTGCGGTCCGTGTTGGAGATCAGCTCCATCTGCCGCACGCCGAGGTCGGCCAGGATCTGCGCGCCGATGCCGTAGTCGCGCAATATGCTCTCCTGCGCGGCGGCGCGGCTGCGCCGCCCGGTCACCATCTCCAGTATGCTGTTGGAGCGGCCGTCATGCAGCATGACCATGACGCCGGAGCCTTCCGCCTCGATCATGCGCATCGCCTGGTGCATCAGCTTGTTGGTGCGCCCGCCAGGCAGGATCTGTATCGGGTCAATCGCCTGCATGCGCACCAGGGTGGGCCGCTCCGGCGCGATCTGGCCCTTCACCATTACCACGTGCTCGGCCTGGTTCAGCGTGCTCGTGTAGATGATCACCCGCCACGGGCCGGTATCGAGCGCATTGGTGTGCGTCTCGTGCTCGCGGGTGATCAGCTTCTCGGACCCACGGCGGCGCGCGATCAGGTCCGCGATGGTGCCGAGCTTCAGCCCGTGGAACTGCGCGTAGCCGACGAGGTCCGGCAGCCGCGCCATGGTGCCGTCCGCGTTCATGATCTCGCAGATCACCCCGGCCGGGATCAGCCCGGCCATGCGCGCGATATCGACCGCGGCTTCGGTGTGCCCGGCGCGGACAAGTGTGCCGCCCGCCCGCGCAGCCAGCGGAAAGACGTGCCCCGGCGAGACCAGGTCGCGCGGCGTGCTCTCCGGGTTTATGGCCACCGCAATCGTGTGCGCGCGGTCGCGTGCCGAGACGCCGGTGGTGATGCCGTCCCGCGCCTCTATGCTGACGGTGAAGGCGGTCTGGTGACGCTGCTGGTTGGCCACCGCCATCATCGGCAACTCCAGCTTTTCCACCAGCGCGGGCGGCAGCGAGAGGCAGATCAGCCCACGCGCGTGGCGCATCATGAAGGCCAGCGCCTGCGGTGTGGCGAACTGCGCGGGGATGATCAGGTCACCCTCGTTCTCGCGGTCCTCGTCGTCGACCAGGATGAACATCCGGCCGGCCTGCGCCTCGGCGATGAGCTCGTCGGTGCTGGAGATGGCGTCGTGCAGGGCGTGACGCGTTAGCGTGTCTAGTGTCACGGGTTGGCGTCCTCAAGATAAGGAAGGAAGCAAGGCCTTCTTTTTTAAAAAAAAGAAGGCCTTGCTTCCTTAAGTCTCACTCAGCCTGGCCACGTAGCGCGCCAGCATGTCGATCTCGATGTGGACCGCATCGCCCGGCTTACGCAACCCGAGCGTGGTGTGCTCTGCCGTGTGCGGGATGACGTTGACGCCGAAATCCTGGCCCTCCACCGCGTTCACCGTCAGCGAGATACCGTCGATCGCCACCGAACCCTTTGCCGCGATGTAGCGGTGCAGTGGGGCAGGGACGCGCACGCCGATGCGTAGGGAGCCCTGCTCCGGCGTGACGCCGGTGACCTCGCCCAGCCCGTCCACATGACCGCTGACCATGTGGCCGCCCAGCTCATCGCCCAGGCGCAGCGCGCGCTCCAGGTTGATGCGGGTGCCCGCCGCCCAGCCCCCCAGCGTGGTGCGCGACACGCTCTCGCCGGACACGTCCACCGCAAACCAGTCCGGGCCGAGTGCCGTGGCCGTCAGGCAGCAGCCGGAACAGGCGATGGAGGCGCCGATGGCGGTGCCGCCTTGCGCTGCCAGGAAGTCAGGCGGCGCGCCTATGGTGACGCGCATGTCCTGGCTGTTGCCTGCGTGGGTGATGCTGCGGACTTCGCCTTGCGCGGTGATGATGCCGGTGAACATGTGCTGGGTCCTGCGAAAGGAAGGAAGGCCTTCTTTTCTGAAGAAAAGAAGCAAAAGACTTTTGACGCCGCTCTCGCGGTCTTGCCGGACAGGTTTGCGACAGCGGAGACAAAAGTTTTTTGGTTCTTTTTTTCAAAAAAGAACTGCTTGCTTTCTTCACCGCGCAAACTCGCTCACGACGTCAGCCCCAAGAGCACGCGGCGCACCCAGCCGAGTAAACCGCGGCATGGTGGCCAGCGCGTCCGTGCCGAGATCGGTCAGAGCCGCGACACCGTCCGCGCCGATCACGCCAGGCGCGTGGAACCAGACGATGCGGTCGACCAGGTCTGCGCGCAGCAGCGAAGCGGCGAGCTGCGCCCCGCCTTCCACCAGCACGCGCGTCAGGCCGCGCGTGCCGAGCGCGCGCATCGCCTGCGGC
>CAXUOA010000189.1:0-5840 GCA_964252625.1 uncultured Acetobacteraceae bacterium
GCAAGGGCGGTTCTTCGGGTGATTTTCATTGCAAGGAAGCAAGGCCTTCTTTTTTTCAAAAAAGAAGGCCTTGCTTGCTTTCACCTACCCCTCAGGCCCGCGCAAAACCCACCTTCCCCGGCGCTTCAGCACGAACTGGTAGTACGACGCGGACACCGCCACCACGAGCAGGTCAACCACCAGGCTTTTCTGCCCCGTCACCGGGTCGATGCAGTTGGTGTAGATCACGTATCCCAGCACGATCAGCGCCAGTACCGGCGGCCAGGGGAACAACGGCATCCGGTAGGCCGCATGCGCCGTGCTTCCCGTCCGGCGCCCCACGATCACCGCCACGCACAGCGCGCCATACACCAGAACGATGGCGGTGCCCGTCATCACCAGCAGAAGCTGCAGGTCGACGAAGCATAGCAGGCACGCCAGCGCACCCGTCACCAGGGTGGCGGCCCAGGGCGAGCCGAAACGTGCGTGCACGCGCGTCAGCGCGCGGTTCACCGACGGCGCCCACACCGCATCCCGCCCGCTGCTGAACAGCATGCGGGAGACCAGCACCACCACGGCGATGTCCGCGTTCACGATCGCCAGCGCCACCGCCAGGTTGATGGCCACGCCCATTCCCGCGCCGCCGCGGTTGCGGACGAAGTCGCCGAACATCGTGTCGGAGGCGAACATCGCCGCCAGGTCGGGCGCCCCGTGCAGGGCGGCGGCCAGCGGCAGCGCCTGGCTCACCACGCTGACGACCAGCGCCCACAGCACCGCGCGCGCGACCTGGCGCGGCGCGTCGTGCGTCTCCTCGCCGAGATAGACGGCGTTGCCGTAGCCGTAGAAGGCGAAGATGGCGACGGACGTGGCAAGCCCGATCACGCCGATGCCGGCCGGCGCCAGATGTCCGGCGCCGGCGAGGAACACGGGATGCGCCAGCAGGCTCACCCAGCTGCGCGCCGGATAGGCGAAGCCCAGCACGGTGACCACGACGAGTGCCACCAGTTCCAGCATCAGGAAGGCGCCGGTGATAAGCGCGTTGGTACGCACGTTAAGTATCGCGCAGAGGGTAGTGAAGACGACGCAGGCCAAGCCGTCATGCACCGGCGAAGTGCCGGGCAGGACCGCGCCGATGTAGCTGCCCAGCCCCAGCGCCACGACGGAGATGTTGAGCAGCAGCACGACCAGGTTCAGGCCCAGTATGATGAACCCGGCCAGCGGCCCCAGCGTGCGCCCGACGATGGCGTATTCGCCGCCGGTCAGCGGAAAGGCCGACGACAGCTCGGCATACACGTAGGCGGTCAGCAGGCTCACGCCCGCGGCGAGCGCGAAGCTGACCAGCGCGCCGCTGCCGGCCTGCTCCACCACGCCTGGCACTACGATGAAGATGGAGGAGGCGGGGGTGACGGAGGACAGCGTAATCAGCAGGCAGCCGGCCATCTTCATGTTTCGGCTGAACGACGGGGCGGCTTGCTGCATGGCGTTTGTCAAGCGGGAGCGAAGCGAGAAAGCAAGGCCTTCTTTTCTGAAGAAAAGAAGCAAAAGACTTTTGTCCGCGCTGTCGCGGACCTGTCCTCCAGCCGCCGACGGGGCGAACAAGTTGTTTGGTTCTTTTCCTCAAGAAGAACTGCTTGCTTCCTTTTCCACGTCCGCCCCTCACCGGCACATCATTTGCTTGACCGTGACATCAGACCGGCCCGGACCACAACAATCGCTTGCGGAACGGCCCGGTTTCGGACGGAATTGACCAGCGGCGCCTGAGGGGGAGACGGAGATCTTGCGAAAGTTGCGGGTTCAACTCGTTGCGGGCCTGGTGTTGGCGGGCGCCGCCGGGCCGGCGTTGGCGCAGCCGCAGGATGCCGCCTTGCAGAAGGTGACGCCGAAAGGCCAGGCCAGGCAGGACAAGCAGGCCAGCACGGCCGGCGCGCTGCATGGCGGCCGCATCGAGGAGATCACCGTCACTGCGCAGAAACGCTCGGAGAACGTACGCAAGGTGCCGCTCAGCGTCACCGTACTCAGCGGCGCGCAGATACGGGCCGCCCACATCGAAAGCTTCGCGGACCTCTCGCGCGCGGTGCCGAACCTTTCGTTCTCCAGCCAGGCGGGCGAAGGCCTGTCCAACCTGGAGATACGCGGCATCTCGAGTGCCGCGGGCACCGCCACCGTTGCCATCTACCTCGACGACACGTCGCTGACCACGCGCAACCTGCCGACCGAGGGCGCGTCCGAACCCCGCTTCCTGGACATCGCGCGCATCGAGGTGCTGCGCGGCCCGCAGAGCACGCTGTATGGCGCCAGCGCGCTGGGCGGCACGCTGCGCTACATCAGCAACCAGCCGAAGATGGACGTCTTCGAAGGCAATGTGTTCACCGAAGCGTCCGGCACCTATCACGGCGGCGGGCCGAATTACGACGAACAGGGCGTGCTCAACATCCCGTTGGTGGACCACCAGCTCGTGCTGCGCGTGGCAGGCGAGACGGGCTCGGACGCGGGCTACATAAACCACGTCGATCCCGCCACCGGTGCCGCAATCAAGGACGGCATCAACTCCACCGGCTTCAACGTGGTGCGCGGCACGCTGCTTTGGACGCCCACCGACTGGCTGTCATTGACCCCGGCGGTGTTCTTCCAGAATTTCGACCAGCGCGATTCGGACGCGCAATACACCACCCTGCCACACGACCAGACGCCAAAACTCGTGGCCGAACCGGGCCACGACAAGCTGATCGTGCCGTCGTTCACCGCCAACGCCGATCTGGGGTTCGCCAACCTGATCGCGGTCACCGGCAACTACGAGCGGCAGTTCCACCGCACGCTGGACAGCTCGGTCTATGACAACCTGGCCGTCTATCTCTGCGACCCGAACACCGACATCTCCAACGGACCAGGCGTGCCTGCCACCGGCTTCTGCGGCAACGACGCGGCGGGCAACCCGATACACGGCGCGCCGCCCGGCCTGTTCGACTCGCTGAACAACCGTCCCAGCGAGACCTATTTCAGCAACACGGTACGGCAATGGTCAGAGGAGATACGCCTGGTCTCCAAGCCCTACGTGCCAGGCGAGAGCGCGCTTCCCTTCACCTGGATCGCCGGGTTGTACTACTCGGACGAGCGCACCACCGCCACCGACACCGAGTATGTCAACGGCGCCTCGGCCACGTTCCGGCAGTTCGGCGTCAGCCCGGGCGACCCCACGGTGCTGGGCGGCGGGTTTCCCGGCGCCATCGCCAACGACGAGGTGTTCCAGGGCATCACCTCCTACGACACCACCCAGTACGCCGTGTTCGGCGAAGGCACCTACTACCCGCTGCCGAACCTGCGCCTGACCGCCGGCGCCCGCTACCAGTTCGCCCGCGATGGCGAGAGCACCTACCAAAACTACTTCTACGATTACGGCGATCCGGGGCTGGTGACCTCGGTCGGCCATTTCTACACGTTCCTGCCGAAATTCGCGGTGAGCTACGACATCACGCCCAACAACACGATTTACGCCAACGCATCGAAAGGCTTCCGGCTGGGCAGCGAGAACCGCCGCATCCCTTACGTGGCCAGCGATACCGCAAATAGCGGCACGCCAAGCTACGACCTGGCCCAGCTCGGCATACATGCGAATTCGCCCAGCAATTTCGGTCCCGACAAGCTGTGGAACTTCGAGATCGGCGACAAGGGGCGCCTGTTCGGCGGCCGCCTGACCTTCAGCGGCGATTTCTTCTATATTTTGTGGAGCGACATCCAGACGGAAGTGCCGCTGGTGACGTCCGGCGACGAGTTCCAGACCAATGCCGGCTCGGCCACCAGCTACGGCGGCGAGTTCGAGCTGCGCACGCAGGTGACCGACGACCTGACGATGGCGCTCTCGGGCAGCGTCGTGCAGGCCACGCTGGACCACGGCGTCATCGTCAACGGCAACCTCATCACCGGGACGTTCGCCGGCGAAAAGGTGCCCGGCGTGCCGGACTTCAACATCAGCTACAACGCCCGGCAGAATTTCCGGGTGACGGACCGCATCGGCGGCTTCGTCTCCGTGGCGCCCAACTGGGTGGGCGAGAGCCACGGCGACGTCATCACCAGCAACCCCGACTACAAGCGCCCCTCCTACATCACACTGGACGCCACGGCCGGCCTGGATGTGGGGGCCTGGGAGGTGACGGTGTTCGGCCGCAACCTGACCAACAACAACAAGATCATCCAGCGGCCGGACATCGAAGGGTCCGCTTCGCCGATCTACGATTTCAACTACCTGGGCACCCAGACCCGCAACCTGCAGGGGTTCACCCTGCGCCCGTTCACGATCGGCATGAACGCGGCCTACCGGTTCTAGGGCGCGCGTGCCGATATCCGCAACGTGTGCCGGTTGACACCGTGCAGCGGCGCGGCGCTCACACCGGCCGCCCTGCGTTTTTCCGGGTGAGGTAAGAGGCGGTGCCCGTTGGTGATCCGCTGGAGGCTTTGGTATTTATGTCAACCCGCTTTGCGGTAGACGCCCGCGCAAGCAAGGAAGAAGGCTTTCTTTTTAAAAGAAACGTAATTGCTCACCCCGGGTCTCGTGGTGCTTCGGGGTTGGGGTGAGCGATCTTGTTTGACGCGCCCGGGGACGGTTCGATTCACGCTTTGTGTGCCGCCCGACAGTGGCCAGATACGAGCGGCCGGAGAAGACACCGAACAACGCGTCGCTGCCATTGTCGAAGGGCCAGAAGGCAGATTGTAGCCAGGCCGGCAAGCCACCCCGCGGCGGCCGTCCAGGTGTGGGCCGGATGCTGGAGCCCAATCCCGACCGCATCGTCGACGCCACGCTGCAGGCCTGCCCGCATTGCGCCACCAGCTTCCCCGCCGGTGCGCAGACCCTGCAGCAGGTCCATGACCGCATCGATGGCAGGTCTGACTGGCGCATTTGCTGTGCCGCGCGCAGTTCAACCGTCGACAGCGGCGACAGCGCCTTCAGCGCCGCGTTCAAGCTGTTGCTGCTGCGGGCTCTCGCCATCGGCCGACGGCGAGAGCAGCTGGCCGACACCACACGGAAGCGCCATGCAGCCGACCTGGACCGCAGGCTCGGCCGCATCACCGCGGCCGTGCCCGTGGGTGCCGACGGCGTCAGGCTGCGCAAGCGCATCCTGGCCAGCCGGCGCCACCTGTTCGTCTTCGGCAGCGACCGCCGGGTGCCCGCCACCAACACCATCTCCGAGCGAAACCTGCGCCCCAGCGTCATCGTCCACAAAGTCACCGACGGCTTGCGCTGCGAATGGGGTGCCGACACCTGCGCCGCCTTCCGCTCCGTCGTCAGCACCGCCATAGCGCAAAATACAGCCGTGCTGGACGCAGTCCGAGACGCGCTGGCTACAAAAACTCCTGCTATCCCCAGGGTGAGCAATTACCAGAAAACTTTTGATCCCCGTCAGGTTCGTATCGCGGAGACGAACGCCTAAGCGCCCCGCGACAGCTCAGACAAAAGTTTTTTGCTTCTTTTTTTCAAAAAAGAAGGCCTTTCTTCCTTCCCTCATGAGCGACCTGGACCGCCTACGCCTGGCCCGCACCGAAGGCGTGGGCCCCGTCACCTACCGCCGCCTGATGGCCCAGTTCCGCACCGCGTCGGACGCCATCGCCGGACTGCCGGACCTGACCCGCACAGCCGGCCGGGCCACCGCACCCGCCATCCCCAGCGAACGCGACGCCACGCGCGAGCTCGAGCGCGTGGCCAAGCTGGGCGGCCGGATGGTTTTCATCGGCGGCGAGGACTATCCGCCGATGATGGCGCTGCTGCCGGACCCGCCGCCGGTCCTCTCCATCCTGGGCGACGTCACCGCCCTGCACGGCCGCGCCGTGGGCGTGGTCGGCGCGCGCAACGCGTCCGCCAACGGGTGCCG
>CAXUOA010000190.1:0-5835 GCA_964252625.1 uncultured Acetobacteraceae bacterium
GGGGTAGGCAAGCAAGGGCTTCTTTTTTGAAAAAAAAGCAAAAAACTTTTCCTACCCCGCCTGCACGCAGGCTTCGTTTGATCCTGCAAGTGCGCGTGTTGGCAGAAACAGCGCAAGCGCCGATGCAGACGGGGAAGTAAAAGTTTTTTGGTTCTTTTTTTCAAAAAAGAACTGCTTGCTTTCTTACTTCAGGAATCCCCGCGACATGCGCTCAAACAAACTAGGCCGCACCGGCCTGCTCGTCTCCGAACTCTGCCTCGGCACCATGACGTTCGGCGGCGGTGAAGGCATGTGGCAGAAGATCGGCGCGCTGCAGCAGCAGGAGGCCGGGCGTCTCGTCGGCCGCGCCATCGACGCCGGCATCAACTTCTTCGACACCGCCGACGTGTATGCGGAGGGCCTGTCCGAGCAGATCACCGGCCAGGCCCTGCGTGACCTGAAGGTCCCACGCAGCCAGGTGGTGGTGGCCACCAAGGCGTTCGGCCAGACGGGGCCCGGGCTGAACGAGCGCGGCAACTCGCGCGTCCATCTTATCGACGCGGTGAAGGCCAGCCTGAAGCGGCTGCAGATGGACCACATCGACCTGTACCAGATACATGGGTTCGACCCGATCACGCCGGTCGAGGAGACCGTGCGTGCGCTGGACATCCTCGTCCAGCACGGGCACGTGCGTTACGTCGGCGTGTCCAACTGGGCGGCCTGGCAGATCATGAAGGCGCTGGGGATCGCCGAGCGCGAGGGTCTGGCGCGGTTCGAGAGCCTGCAAGCCTACTACACGCTGGCGGGGCGGGACCTGGAACGCGAAATCGTGCCGATGCTGCGCTCCGAGCACGTCGGCCTGCTGGTGTGGAGCCCGCTGGCCGGCGGGCTGCTGAGCGGCAAATATGGACGCGACGACGAAAAGCCGGCGGACGGTCGCCGCGCGCAGTTCGACTTTCCGCCGGTGGACCGGCCGCGTGCGTTCGACTGCATCGACGCGATGCGGCCGGTCGCCGAGGCGCATGGCGTGTCGGTGGCACAGATTGCCCTGGCCTGGCTGCTGCACCGGCGCGTGGTGAGCAGCGTGATCGTCGGTGCGAAGAAGCTGGAACAGCTGGACGACAACATCAAGGCGACCGAGGTGACGCTGAGCGAGGCGGAACTGGACACGCTGGACAAGGTGAGCGCGCTGCCGCGTGAGTACCCCGGGTGGATGTTCGAGACGCAGGGCGCGCGGGGGAAGATGCTGGCGGAGCTTGGGCGAGAGAACGCCCGGTAAGGCAGGCAAGACCTTCTTTAAAAGAAAGAAGCAGAAAACGTTTGCTCCTCACGCCTGCGCCACGGCTCGTTTTGGCAGAACCAGACAACGCCGTGATGCAGGCGCCAGAGACAAAAGTTTTTGCTCCTTTTTTTCAAAAAAGAAGGCCTTGCTTCCTTGCGGAACTAACCAGCCCCCGCCGGTTTCCTACAGGCGCCGCAAACGGAGAAACCATGCCGCATTACGACCTCATCGTGATTGGCAGCGGCCCGGGTGGCGCGTCGCTAGTCCATCGCCTGGCGCCAACAGGCAAGCGCATCCTGTTGATCGAGCGCGGTGATTACCTGCCGCGCAGCACAGCCAACTGGGATTCCAAGACGGTGTTCGTCGACGGCGCCTACCAGGCCAAGGACACCTGGTATGGCAGCAAGGGCGAGACGTTCCACCCTGGCCTGCATTATTACGTGGGCGGCAACTCGAAGGTCTATGGCGCGGCGCTGTTCAGGCTGCGCGAACGTGATTTCGGCGAAGTGGTGCACCAGGAAGGCGTGTCGCCGGCGTGGCCGCTCGGGTATGCGGATTTCGCGCCGTTCTACACGGAGGCGGAAAAGCTGTTCTGCGTGCACGGGCAGCGCGGCGAAGACCCGCTCGAGCCGCCGGCGAGCGGCCCCTATCCGCATCCACCGGTCAGCCACGAGCCGAAGATCCAGGCGGTTGCAGAAGGTTTTGCGAAAGAGGGCCTGCACCCCTTCCACCTGCCACTCGGCATCAGACTGGACGAACGCGACGGACGCGCGACTCCGACCAGCATCTGCATACGGTGCGATGCCTTCGACGGCTTTCCCTGCCTGCTGAACGGCAAGGCGGACGCGCAGGTGATGTGCGTCGACCCAACGCTGGCGGCGCATCCGAACGTCGAACTGCTGGTGAACGCCTACGTCTCCAAGCTGGAAACCGACGCGGCCGGGCGTGTGGTGACCGGCGTGCAGGTGGAGCGCGCCGGCGCGCAGGAGCGTTACACGGCAGACATCGTGGTGGTTGCCTGCGGGGCGCTGTCGTCGGCGTTGCTGATGCTGCGTTCGGCCAATGACGCGCATCCGCACGGCCTGGCAAACGGCTCCGGCCAGGTCGGGCGCAACTACATGCGGCACAACCAATCCGTGCTGATGGCGCTGATGAAGGAACGCAACGACACTGTGTTCCAAAAGACGCTGGCGATAGGCGACTACTATTTCGGCACGGATGACTGGGACTACCCGCTCGGGTTGATACAGATGTGCGCGACGTCGCACGCCGAACAGATAAAGGGCGAGGCGCTGCCGGGCTGGCTGGAATGGCTACCGGACGTGCCGTTCGAGAAGATGGCGCTGCACTCGATGGATTTCTGGCTGTCGTCGGAGGACTTGCCACGGCCGGAGAACCGCATCTTCTACGACGGCGACAAGGTGGTGCTGGACGTGACGGAGCAGGGGCAGGAAGCGCACAGACGCCTGCGCAAGAAGCTCGAGCACCACATGAGCAAGCTCGGCGCGCATCCCGTGATGGTCGAACGCAGCCTCTATCTCGGCAAGGACATCCCGATCAGCGGCACCGCGCACCAGGCGGGCACGCTGCGGTTCGGCACCGATCCCGCCCGCTGTGTGCTGGACCTGAACTGCCGTGCGCACGAGCTGGATAATCTCTACGTGACGGACGCAAGCTTCTTCCCTTCGATCGGCGCGGTGAACCCCACCCTCACCATCATCGCCAACGCCTTGCGGGTAGCGGCGCATCTGCAGGAAAGGCTGGCCGCGTGACGTGGGCGGCCCTGGCGACACTGGCCACGCGCTATCTGCTTGTCATGCTGTTCTTCCCGTTCAGCGCGCTGGACAAGATGATCAACTTCCGGGGCGCCGTCGGGCAGGCACGCCAGATCGCGCCGGGGCCACTTGCGGTGTTTCTGATACTCGTCGGATTGTCGGTGGAGATCCTGATGCCGCTTGCCATACTGACCGGCACAGCGGACCGCGCTGCCGGGCTGGTCATGGCAGGCTACTGCATGGTGACCGCGTTGCTGTGGAAGCAGTTCTGGAAACCAGGTGATTTCTGGCGTGCCGGGGACAGCAAGGGGCGCGACCTGTTCTGGGATTTCCTGAAGAACTTCTCGCTGGCCGGCGGCTTCCTGCTGCTCGTCGTGGGTGTGCATGGCGGGCTCGGCCTGTTCTTCGATCACCCGCTCGGCTCCACGCACCCCTACACAGAAACGGTGTCCCCATGAGCGACCCAGGTGGAAAACCCAGTGTCGGCTACTGGCATCTGTGGGCGGACGAACACGGTGTCAGCCACCAGCAGCGCTGCGAACTGACCGCGTTCGCGCTGAAGGGCGTGGGACCCGCCGATCCACAGTGGAACAACAAGCAGCCGCGCTCCGAGGCGACCACCGTGTTCACCGTGCAGCCGGTCGGCTGGATCGGCGAGTGGCACGAAAACCCCGCGCCGCAGTGGATCGTGCCGCTATCCGGACGCTGGTGGGTGGAGGCGATGGACGGCACACGCATCGAGATGGGGCCTGGCGACATCTCATTCGGCGAGGACCAGGGCTGCACGCGCGACGCGCAGGGGCGACAAGGCCACAAGAGCGGCACGATCGGCGACGCGCCGGCGGTGCTGATGACGGTGCAGTTGCACATCCCGCCGGTGCGCAAGCCCGGCCATTTCAGCTAGCGCAGCGTGCCGCCGCCCTACGAGGTCGTCGACCCGGCCTTTCACAGCCTGGTCCTGCCGAACGCGGTGTTGCAGACACTAGGCCAGGATTTCGGATGGCTGGAGGGCCCGGTGTGGTTTGCCGACGCGAACCAGCTCCTGGTCAGCGACATCCCGGACGACCGCATCCTGCGCTGGACAGACGACGGCGGCCTGAGCGTGTTCCGCCAGCCCTCCGGCTTCGCGAACGGCCACACGCGTGACAGGCAAGGGCGGCTGATCGGATGCTCCCACAGGAACCGCTGCATCACCCGCACCGAACTTGACGGCGCCGTCACCGTGCTCGCCGACAGTTATGACGGCAAGCGGCTGAACAGCCCGAACGACATCGTGGTGCACAGTGACGGCGGCATCTGGTTCAGCGACCCGCATTACGGGATCAACACGGATTACGAGGGCGGCAAGCAGACGGCGGAGTTGCCCGCGCGCGTGTATCGGCTCGATCCCGCAAGCGGACATCTGGCGATAGTCGCGGATGATTTCACCGGGCCGAACGGTCTGTGTTTTTCGCCCGACGAAAGCAGGCTGTACATTGCCGAGACCGGCGGGCAGTTCGCGCCGGGTGACGCGCGCCATATCCGTGTCTTCGCCGTGCAGGATGGTTGCCGGCTGACGGGCGGCCACGTCTTCCACGCGGTCTCGCCTGGACTGGCCGACGGGTTTCGCTGCGACGAGGACGGCCGTATCTGGACCAGCGCGGGCGACGGCGTGCACTGCATCAGCGTCGAGGGCGTACTGCTGGGCAAGATACTGACCGGAGGCACGGTCTCCAACCTGACATTCGGTGGGCGGAACCGATCCCGCCTGTTCATCTGCGCCGCGCACAGACTGCTGGCGATCTACACGAACGTCCGCGGCGCTGCCCGCCCATGAAGGCCCGGTCCCTGGACAGAGTCGGCATGAACGTGCGCAGCCTGGAGGCGTCGATCGGCTTCTACGAGGCCGCGCTGGGGTTTTCCGCCTCCGCGATCGGGCCGGGCGATGCGGCGCTGCTGGGCGTGCACGCGGTGCGCAGGGCCGTGTTGCGGCGCGGCCGCCAGTCGGTCGAGCTCACCGAGTGCAGCCCGCCGGGTGCAGCCTACCCTCAGGACAGCGGCAGCAACGATCTCTGGTTTCAGCATTGCGCGCTGGCGACAGGCGACATCGCGGCGTCCTATGCCCGGCTGCGCTCGGCCGCGTTCACGCCGATTTCCGCCGACGGACCGCAGGCGCTGCCGGGCGGCATAACAGCGTTCAAGTTTCGCGATCCCGACGGGCACCCCCTGGAGCTGATACAATTCCCCGACGGGAAGCCGCTTACGGCGGAAGGGATAGACCATTCGGCGATCGCGGTCAGCGACGTGGCCAGAAGCGTGGCGTTCTACATGGTAGAGCTTGGTCTGGCGGAGCGTGCGCGCCAGGTGAACACAGGACCGGCGCAGGACGCGCTGGACGGTCTGGCAGCGGTGACTGTGGACGTCGTGGCGCTGGCACCCGCGGTGGCCGCGCCGCATGTGGAACTGCTCGGCTACCGCGCGCCGCGCGGGCGTGCCGCGCCCATGGCAAGGCTGTCCGGCATCGCCGCGTCCAGGCTGGTGTTCAAGGTAGATGGCAGGGTGGAGGCCCGCATTTTGCGCGACCCCGATGGCCATATCTGCGTAATGGAGTAGCTTTTCGGAAATCCGCGGCAGCTGCTCTTGCGAGAAGAAAACCTCTCGCACCGTGAACAACCATGAGGTGAGAAGAGCTGGGCCTGCTCCAATCCCGCAGAGCCTGAAGGCGCCAGCCTCTCTTCATAGGCAGATTTTAATACTGACCGGTATTGCGGCTGACGCACAGAAAGCAAGCAGTCCTTTTTTGAAAAAAAGGACCAAAAA
>CAXUOA010000191.1:0-5834 GCA_964252625.1 uncultured Acetobacteraceae bacterium
ACGTGGTCACCGAGAACTGCATCAAGTGCAAGTACATGGACTGCGTGGAGGTGTGTCCGGTGGACTGCTTCTACGTCGGCGAGAATATGCTCGTCATCAACCCGGACGAGTGCATCGATTGCGGTGTGTGCGAGCCGGAATGCCCGGCCGAAGCCATCGTGCCGGACAGCGACGACAAGGCGGCGCCCTGGGCGGAGCGCAACCGGGTGTTCTCCGTGAGCTGGCCGAACATCACGCGCAAGGGTCAGGCGCCGGACGACGCGGATGCCTGGAAGGACAAACCTGGAAAGGAGGCGATGTTTTCGGCCAAGCCCGGCACGCCGTAAGCCGACAGGCGCCGCCGGTCTGCCGGTCGCCTTGCCGTTGCAGTGGACGGGTCAGGCCGCACTGGCGATCAGTATCGACCCGCTCTGGCTGCGACGCTCGGGCAAACAAGCAAAATCTTCTTTTTTGAAAAAAAGAGGCAAAAAACTTTTGCTTTCTGCTCAGGCGTAAATACCTCAATCAATTCAAAGGCAGCTGGCGGCTGCAAATGTGCCGGAAAGCAAAAGTTTGATCCTTCTATTAAAGAAAGACTGCTTGCCTTGACCGCGTCATCCGCAAGGCTGGTTGGTATAATTTCTCAGACCAACCCGCGCGTCGTAATGTGACCACCAGGCCCGCTCCTCTCTCGCTCAGCTCTTCGGCTTAACTGGCGCGGGCGTGGTTGCCGGGACGGCCGCCCAGCCAGCGGTAGGCACAGGCGCCACGTAGTTGAACGACACCGCTCCGCTCCGCATGACGTTCGACGGCTGGGACGTGATGGACGTGCCGTCCATGGTAATGCTTTGCACGTGCAGGTTACGGTCCGCGCCTGGCCCTGCGTAGGCGTCGTTCAGGTAGGTGATCTGAACGACGTGCGCCACGTTGGGACCGCCCCAGGCGCCGTTGTAGCTGAATATCTGCGGCGTGCCGTAGACGTTGCCCACGGTGACGGGCACCTGGGCGAGTACCTGGCCGTCGATGCTGATCTGAGCGTTGGCGTCGCCTTGCCAGGCATCTTCGGTCAGACCCACGACAAGCGTGTCCGGCTGGTGGGCGGGCGTCTGGATCGCATATTTGCCCAGCTTGGTGAACGAGGTCACCGCGTTGGGAACGGCAAGGCCGTCATAGCTCAATGCGTCGACATATAGTTGGACAGGAACGGTGGTGGCAGTCGCGGCAGCACCGGTTATGAAGCCCAGCGTAACCGTATGCAGGGTGGTCCCAAACGTGCCGTAGACGGCAAACGCCTGTGTCTGCCCGTAATTATGCAACGCGGACACGACCTGCGTGGTCCCTTGCGCCACGCCATCGACGGCGATGGTGAAGCGGCCGTTCGCCGTGTAGGGCGTGTTGCTGATGTTGAACAGCAGCACGTCCGGACCGGTCCCGATCGCTACGGGCAGAACAGGTTTGCCCTGGAAGCCGAAGCCTTGCGCACCGCCGCCATACTCGTTCAGCACGGCATCGTTGAGCGGCTGCCCGTCCAGCGAAGCACCGGTGACGTAGAGGTTCCGGTCGCCGCCGGCGTCGGAATAGTCGTTAAGGTAGTTGACCGAGACCTGGTGTTTCGCCTGGCCGAACGCGCCACGTATGGTGAAGGGCTGTGTCTGGCCGAAAGCGTGGTTTGCCTGCGCGGTGAACACACCGCCATATGTGCGCCCATCTATCGTGACCGAGAACTGCGCGTCGCCCGCATAGGCGTCTTCAGCCACGTCGAGCACGAGCGTGTCGGCGCCGATGCCTGTTACCGGCGGCACTGGCGGCACGGGCGGTAGCAGCACGGGGGTCGTGTCCACGCTGTCGGGCGAGGAGATCGGCTCCTGGCTGACGGTGGGCACGGTCGGATCGTTGGAGAACACCCTGATGTAGTCAATAGCGAACGTAGATACAGCGCCTGTGGCAGGCGGGCCTGGCCAGCTTCCCTGTGCGCCGACCGCGAGATTGGCGATCAGATACATCTGCAGGCCGACCATGGCTGGCGGCAGGACGTGCGGGGAGCCGACGAGCGTCCCGTCAAACACGTACTGGATGGAGTTGGACGTCCACAGGAAGCCGTACCTGTGAAAACCCTGCGTCAGGTCCACACCCGTGTCGGTGAAGCCGCCGCTACTGTCCGTCGGTGAACTGGTATGAGTCCAGTATTGCGTGTTGGAGCCGGAATTGTTTGGCTGTTCGAGAATATCGATTTCCGGATAGTAGGCTGATGGCAACATCCAGAATGCCGGCCAAAAACCGGGCGCCGCCGGCGTTTCGGCGCGTATCTCGAAATACCCGCTGCTCTGCGTGAAGATGCCCGACGTCTCCAGCATTCCGGACGTGTAGGGCTCGTTGTAGGCGGGAACGGGCGTGGCGTTGAGGATCAAGGCGCCGTTCTGAAACACGTAGGGGGTGGCGGCGCTCGTCGGATCGAAACTGACGTAGTTCTCCGCTTCGTCGTTGTTCCACAACGTGGTGTTGCCATTGGCGAACGTGTTGATGAACTGCGACATGTCCGAAGCCGCGGTCATCTCGGAGTCGAATGTGAGATGATACCCGAGGAGGGACAGGGTGCTGAGCGCGATAAGAGGGGTCATGATACCTGGGGCCAAACCTGAGGAATGTGCCCGCAATACGGGCTGCGCTGGCTATCGGTTTCACGGAAACGCGAACTTTCCCCGGCTGTGTGGCCAACGGGTTTCAGACATGCAGCCGAAATCAGAACCTTACGATAACGAGGTGAAATATCAGGTTCGATCAAGATTTCGGGAGCAGGTATCTGCAGCTTTTGACAGGAACACGACTGTCGGACCAAGCAGTTAATGCCTGACTTCACGGCGAAATCGTGATATAGAAAAGTCCGTCAGAGGCGGCATTGTCTATGCCGCCTGTTTTTTTGTCGCACGCCGGTCTTTCGTCTTCAGCCGATTTGCCTTCAGAGCAGCATCGGCATTGCTCCCGAGTGGCGAAGACACAAGCTGGCATAACGCAAGTCAGACAGGAGTTGCTCAGTCAAGTGCCCACAAAGTCCGCAGCCGCCAAGAAAACCGCCGCCGCATCGCAGCCGCCGGTTGTCGAACCCGAAGAAGCGCCTGTGCAGGACGTGGCCGGCCTGTCCGAGCCTGCTGCCGCGTTCGAGTCCATCCCGTCGGCCGCCGAAGAAGCCGCCGCTGCCGCCGTCGCTTTGGCGGACCGCGTGCCGGCGCTGAAGGAGCAGCCGGAGGAGGACGAGGAAGAGGAGGACGAGGCGCCCGCTCCTGGCCTGCGTGGCCGGGCCGCCAACGACTCCTCTCCCGGGCATCACATGATGGGTCGCAGCCAGACGATCGCGCCTGGCGGCCGGGTGATGCCGCCGCCACGCGCCATGGCGAAGGCGGAGATCTTCGAGGAGGGCGACCACGTGGTATACCCCACACACGGCGTGGGGAAGGTGGAGCGCATCGCCACCGAAGAAATCGCCGGCCACAAGCTGGAGCTGATCCACATCACCTTCGAAGAGAACCGCATGACCTTGCGGGTGCCGGTGGCAAAGGCCCGCACCGCCGGGCTGCGCAAGCTGGCAACGCGCAAGATGTTCGACGAGGCGCTGGCCGTGCTGCGTGGGCGGGCCCGCATCAAGCGCACCATGTGGTCCCGCCGCGCGCAGGAATACGAGGCGAAGATCAACTCGGGCGATCCGCTTGCCATCGCCGAGGTGGTGCGTGACCTGCACCGCAATGCCGGCCAGCCCGACCAGAGCTTCTCCGAGCGGCAGATCTATGAGGCGGCAATGGATCGTCTGGCAGCCGAACTGGGCGCGCTGGACCGGATCGACAAGGCGGCTGCAGCCGTCAAGCTGGCGGACTTCCTGAAGACCGTGGCCTAAGCGAGAACGCAGTCCTTTTCGAAGGACGGGCCAAGCTTTTGCTCCTCCGCATATAAAACAGCCCGGTGCTTCAGAAGCACCGGGCTGTCAAAAATACGTCGGAAGTAAAAGTTTTTTGGTCCTTTTTTTCAAAAAAGGACTGCTTGCCTTCGTCAGTTGCTACGTTGATTGCCCGTCAGCCGCAGCAGCATCATGAACAGGTTGATGAAGTTCAGGTACAGGCTGAGCGCGTCGTACACGCTGCGCTTGGCGGCACCGTCCGGCCCGTCTGCATAGGCGAACTGCGCGTAACTCACCTTGATGCGCTGCGTGTCGTAGGCGGTCAGCCCCGTGAACACGAGCACGCCGACGATGCTGACGGCGAACTGAATGCCCGGGCTGTGCAGGAAGATGTTCACCACGCTGGCGATGATGATGCCGAACAGGCCCATGATCAGGAAGCTGCCGAACCGCGCGAGGCTGGCCTTCGTGGTGTAGCCGTAGATCGACATGCCGGCGAACATCGCCGAAGTGATGAAGAACACCCGGGCTATGCTGTCGCCGGCATAAACCAGGAAGATGTTCGTCAGGCTGGCGCCCATCGCCACGCAGAACGCCCAGTAGAGCGCCTGCACCGTACCGCGGCTCATGCGGTTGATGCCGAAGCTCAGCGCCAGCACGAAGCCGAGCGGCGCGAACATCGACAGCGTGCCCAGGCCGGTGGGTGCCACGCGCACGCCGTATTCGGTGACCACGCGGTGATAGAACAGGTTGATAAGGCTGGTGTTGGCCACACCGTATGCCACCACGCCGGTGAGCAGCAGGCCGGACGCCATCCAATTATAGACGCGCAACATATAGGCGCGCAGGCCCTCGTCGATGGCCGCCACACCGGCGACGCCGACGGGGCGGGTGAAACTCCTCGAATCCGGAGTGTAAGCCATGGATTGATCCTTCAGGGGCGAGATGGCGGCATGCTACCACAGTTGGAGCCGCCGTGTCCCGCCCGTCAAATCTGGCAAGACCGGCGCTTCGTTCAAGCGCCCGGCAAATGAAAGCCAGGGCGGTAGACCACTCAATAGATAAAACTTTCTACCGCTGAACTTGAACTTTCTACCAAGAGCGCGTTTAATGCCGCATGGCCAACCAGCTCAACATCAAAAGCGAGGACGGCTACCGGCTCGCCACCGAGCTGTCGGACCTGACGGGCGAGAGCCTGACGGCTGCCGTGACCGAGGCGTTGCGCGAACGGCTGGACCGCGAGCAGCGCCTGCGCGACCGTGCCGTGCGCCTGGCCCGCCTTGCCGCACTGGCGGCCGAGATACGCGCCAGCCTCCGCCTGGTCCCAGGCGCGTCGCACGCCTATCTCTATGACGACAGCGGCCGGCCCGCGTGATCGTGGACACCTCCGCGCTGCTTTCCATTTTGCTTGATGAGCCGACGGCCGGCCGTCTTCTGGAGGCCATCGTGGACGCGCCGTCGCCACGCATGTCGGCTGCCAACTGGCTGGAGCTCTCGATGGTCGTCGAGGAGCATGGTGGCCGCCTGGCCAGCCTGCGGCTGGACGAGTTCATTCGCATGGCGGGAATCGAGATCACGCCGGTGACCGTGGAGCAGGCCGCCGCCGCGCGGAACGCCTGGCGCTATTTCGGCCGGCACAAGCATTCCGCACGGCTCGATTTCGGCGACTGCTTTGCCTATGCGCTGGCCAAGATCGCGGGGCTGCCGCTGCTGTTCAGCGGCGAGGATTTCTCGCGCACGGATGTCGAGCCGGCTTTGCGGGGGGCGGAATGACGCAGGCAGGCAGTGCCTTTCCGGTGCCGCTTCCTGCCGGCACCCTGGCCGACAGGCGCGTGGCGCGCCGTGGCTGAGCTGTTCCTGGAGCTGTTCAGCGAGGAGGTGCCGGCGCGGCTGCAGGCGTCCGGCGCCGAGCTGCTCGGCCGGGGCGTGTCCGAGGCGCTGGCTGCCCTGGCGCCGCAGGATCTGCGCC
>CAXUOA010000192.1:0-5775 GCA_964252625.1 uncultured Acetobacteraceae bacterium
CGTGGGCCCGCACAGCGCCGGCTCGCGCCCCGGCCCGGTCTGCTACGCCCAGGGCGGCACCCGCCCGACGCTGACGGACGCCAACGTCGTGCTCGGCCGAATCAACGCCGAACGCCCGATCGGGGGCGCCCTCAGGCGGCTCGATGTGGACGCCGCGCGCGCCGCCCTGCTCACCCATGTCGGCGCGCCGCTCGGCCTGACGGCGGCACCCGCCGCCGAAGCCGTGCTGCGCGTGGCTAACGCCCGCATGGCCGGCGCCATCCGCCTGGTCTCCATCGAGCGCGGCCATGACCCGCAGCGTTTCGCCGCACTGCCGTTCGGCGGCGGCGGCGCGCTGCATGCCGGCGCCTGGATACAGGATGTCGGCATGCAGGCCGCCCTCGTGCCGCGCTTTCCGGGCGTCACCTCCGCACTCGGCTGCGTCATCGCCGACATCCGCCATGACCAGGTGCAGACCCTCAACGTGTTCATCGACGATTCCGACCCGCGGATCCTCCAGGCCCGCCTGCTGGAACACGCCGAGACCGCGCGCGGCATCGTGGCCGCGGCCGGCCTGCCGATCGACGCGGTCGACACCCTGTTCTCGGCCGACATGCACTATGCCGGCCAGACCCACACGGTCGCCGTCGGCCTGCCGTCCGATGCGCACGCCGCGCTCGACGAGGCGGTGCTGCGCCGCGCCTTCGAAGCCGCCTACCAGGCCGCTTTCGGCCGCGTACTGGCCGGCATACGCATCCGCCTGGTCAACATACGCGTCGCCGCCATCGGCCGCCGGCCGCGCTTCGACTTCTCGAGCCTCGCGCCAGACCCCGGCGCCAGCCTGCAATCGGCACGGCAAGGCAGCCGCCTGGTGTGGTTCGAAGGCTGGCGCGAGACCGCAATCTATGACCGCCTGGCGCTGCCGGCGGGCGCCGAGATCGCCGGCCCGGCTATCCTGGAGCAACCGGACGCCACCAGCGTCATCGATCCAGGCCTGATGGCGCGGATCGACCGCCTCGGCAACGTCATCGTCACCCGCGCATGACCCTCGCCGACACGGCCCTGCTCATCTGCGACCTGCAGAACGACTTTCTCCATCCGGACGGCGCCTACGGCCGCGCCGGGCTCTGCACAGCCTCCATCGCCGCTCTGCCCTCCCGCATCGAGCCGCTGGCGCAACGCGTGCGTGACCTGGGCGGCTGGATAGTCGCCACGCAGTTTACCCTGGTGCCCGGCCGGGGCGGTGCGCCGGTCATCTCGGCGCACCTCCAGGCATTGCGCCCGTTCCTCACCACCGGCGACTTTCAGCCAGGCCGTTGGGGTCACCAGATCGTCGACGCGCTGCACCCGATAGACCTCGCAGTCGAAAAGATCGCCTACTCGGCATTCTACATGTCCCGACTCGAGTGGGTGCTGCGCCGCTGCGGCATCGGCAAGCTGCTCGTCTGCGGCATCGTCACGAACGGCGGCGTCACCTCCACGGTCCGCGATGCCCATACGCGCGACTTCGCGGTGACCGTATTGGAAGACGGATGCGCGGCGTTCTCCGAAACTACCCATGCCAGCGCAATCGAAGCCCTGCGCAGTGTCTGCCGCATCGAATCCATTGCGGATCAGGCGTGGCGATAGACGGCGAGGTTCGCGCAACGCATCGGCCGCAACGGCAACCTTGGAGAGCGGCATGACAGACGAACTGACGACGAATTATCGGCAAGCAGGCTTCGGCGGCAGATTACCTTTCGGCCGGCGGCCCGCCTTGCTGCTGGTGGATATCGTGCTGGCCTATCTCGCCCCGGAGAGCCACCTGTATGCCGGCGCGGACGGCGTACTGGCCGCAAACGTCAGACTGGCGCGGGCCTTTCGCGACGCCCGCGCGATGGTGGTGTTCACCAGAGTGACATATCAGGCAGGCGGCCTCGATGGCGGGCTGTTCTTCCGCAAGGTCCCTGCCTTGCGCGCATTCCTGCCTGGCTCGCCACTCGGAGCGTTCCACGAATCCTTGCAACCATCCGGCGAAGACATCGTGATCGACAAGCAATATCCTTCCGCATTCTTCGGAACATCGCTTGCCAGCACCCTGCATGCCTCTTCGATCGACACCGTCGTCATCGGCGGCTTCTCCACATCCGGCTGCGTGCGAGCAACCGCGCTGGATGCCCTGCAGAATGGGTTCGCCCCTTTCGTGGTGAGAGAGGCCTGTGGCGACAGAGACCAACGCCCGCAGGAAGCCAATCTTTTTGATATCCAAGCGAAAATTGGCGAAGTGGTATCTGAAACGGAGGTATATGCTGGTTTATGAAAGGCCTTGGTGCGCAGTGATACCAACCGGGCTTGCGGCTTGCGCTTAGAAAGCAAGCAGTCCTTTTTTGAAAAAGAGGACCAAAAAACTTTTGCTTCCCCTCGCATCTGCAGCAGCCTGGTGTTTCCTGACAGATCGAGGCGCCTGAGCCTGCGCAGGAAGCAAAAGTTTTTTGCTTCTTTTTCTCAAAAAATAAGGCCTTTCCTGCTTGCGCAAGCGCCAATCTAAAAGCGGGCTGGTATAATAACAACGGAAGCTTTTGCAGGACGGTGAGGTAGTCGGCGCGTGAAGTTGGGGTCGCCGCACAATCGCACGCCTCGCCTGCGGTGTCCGAAACCCGATGCCGCCGGAAGATGCCGATTAACGATCGAACGTCGGCTCTGGACAGCTGGGACAATGGCGTCTGGCGCGTAACGACTTAGTGGCGAGCTAGTTTCACATATCCGTGATTGCAACGAAAATAGGAGTATTACGCGGTCCGTGCATGGTGCGGCTTCGTTCCGTCCTGTATCTCTTCGCACCTGCAACAACGCCGAAAAGACACCTGATGCCGCTAGCCAAGCTGCCCTCCGTGCTCCTGCCACGTCTGCGCGTGTCGATGATCTCTGCAATGCTGCTGTCGGGCACGGCGCTCGCCGCCGCGGCTCCTGCCGCATTTGTGCTGGTCGGCGCCACGCGGGCGGAGCAGACCGTCAGCATGGCGTTCTCGCTGCCCTCGCGTGATCCGGCGGGTGCGGCCGCGTTCGTGGCCGATGTGACCAGGCTCGGCGATCCGCTCTACCGCCACTACCTCACGCCGGAAGAATATGCCGCGCGGTTCGGCGCCAGCCAGGCGGATTACGACGCACTGGTCGCCTGGGCGAAGACAGCGGGACTGGCCGTCGGAGAACGCTACGCGGCGCGCACCGTGCTCCCGGTATCGGGCAGCGCCGCCGTGCTGGCACGCCTGATGGGCGTGACCTTCAATGACTATCGCGACGCGAACGGCCGCATTTTCCACGTCGCCGACAATGCGGGATTCCTGCCGGCGGAGGTCGCCGACAAGGTGGACGGCGTGATCGGCCTGTCCGGCGTCCCGGGCTTCGTGCCCTATGTCCGGCGGCTGCCCGCCGGCGTGAAGCCCACGGCGTCGGGCACCGGGCCAAACGGCGGCTTCCTGGCCGCCGACCTGCGCGCGATCTACGCGGTGCAGCCGCAGCCGTTCTCGTCGCAGACCCAGACGCTCGCGGTGTTCGAGCAGGGCGGCTTCGACCCGGAGGACGTGGCGACCTATCTGAAGCGCAACAAGCTGCCCGCCGTGCCGGTCCGGGCGCGCACCGTGAACAATTATGGCGGCGGCATAAACGATCCAGGTGTCGAACTCGAGGCGGTGCTCGACATCGACATGCTGATTGGCATCAACCCCGCGGCCAGGCAGGTCCTGGTCTACGAGAACGGCCAGGACTCCTTCCCGCAGGCCCTGCTGGAATGCCTGTCCGCCATGGCAAGCGACAACGCCGCCAAGTCGATCAGCATCTCCTACGGGCAGGACGAGGCGCTGCAGGGCCAAAGCGCCATCACGGCCGAGAACACCGTGCTGACGCAGATGGCGGCGCAGGGCCAGGCGGTGTTCGCAAGCTCCGGAGACGATGGCGCCTATGGCGACCAGTCGGCAGGCCCGCTCAACGTGTCCGACCCGGCCTCGCAGCCCTACGTCACCGGCGTCGGCGGCACGACGCTGTTCAGCGCCAACGATACCTACCAGGCCGAGAAGACGTGGGACGATTTCGGCAACGTATTTACGAACCTGGGCGCGAGCGGCGGCGGCATCAGCACCGCGTGGCCGATCCCTTCCTACCAGGCGATGGCTCAACCAAGCAGCAACGGCGGGTCGGACACGCAGCGCAACGTCCCCGATGTTGCCGCTGTCGGCGATCCGCTGACCGGCGTCGACATATATTCCAGGCTGAACGGCGGCTGGGTGACCGTCGGCGGCACCAGCGTGAGCGCGCCGATCTGGGCGGGCTTCTACAGCCTGGTCAACGCCGCGTCCGAGGGGCTCGGCTTTGGCGTCGTGGGGTTTGCCAACCCGCCGATCTATTATCTTGGATCGGGAGCGAACGCCCAGGGCGTCCTCTCCCCCGATTTCAACGACGTGATCATCGGCAGGAACGGCTATGCGCCCTTCGGCACCGACGGCTTCTATGCCGGCATCGGCTACGACGATACCACCGGCTTCGGCTCCCTGAACGCCAACGCGCTGATCGACCTGTCGATCCTGCCGACCGCAGCCGAGACCGACCAGCCGCCGGCACCGTACGATCTCGTGGTCGACGCAGCATCGACAAAGGCGACGATCACCTGGAAGGGTGCGAAGGGCGACAAAGGCTATATCGTCTATCTTGCCACCTACGCCTCCTCCAATGAGGTATCCGCGACGTTGCAGGGGGGCATGTCTGCAACCGTGACCGGCCTGGCCCCGAACACGTACTATGAATTCGTGATCGTTTCGATTACGGCCGGAGGCAGGGCGGTCTCCATACCGGACATCTTCTCGACGTCGCAAAAGGCAAGCTGACCGCCGCCATCATAGACTGTCGATTTTGCTCGAGGGAGGGCGCGAAAGACCTTTCCCTGAATTTCTAGTGCCGGAGAGGTCTTTTGCCTACTCCCTTCCTTTAGGAACTCGCTTCCCGCTCTCGGGCCGTGATGCGGCTTCGTTTCGCCCTGTATTGCTGTACTTCGCCAATATCGCTGAAGGAAACGTCCATGAAGCTAGCCAAGCTGCCCTCCGTGCTCCTGCCACGTCTGCGCGTGTCGATGATCTCTGCAATGCTGCTGTCGGGCACGGCGCTCGCCGCCGCGGCTCCTGCCGCATTTGTGCTGGTCGGCGCCACGCGGGCGGAGCAGACCGTCAGCATGGCGTTCTCGCTGCCCTCGCGTGATCCGGCGGGTGCGGCCGCGTTCGTGGCCGATGTGACCAGGCTCGGCGATCCGCTCTACCGCCACTACCTCACGCCGGAAGAATATGCCGCGCGGTTCGGCGCCAGCCAGGCGGATTACGACGCGCTGGTCGCTTGGGCGAAGGCGGAGGGATTGACCGTAGGAGAGCGCTACGCGGCACGCACGGTGCTCCCGGTATCGGGCAGCGCCGCCGTGCTGGCACGCCTGATGGGCGTGGCATTCAATGACTATCGCGACGCGAACGGCCGCATCTTCCACGTCGCCGAAGGTGCGGGATTCCTGCCGGCGGAGGTCGCCGACAAGGTGAACGGCGTGATCGGCCTGTCCGGCGTCCCGGGGTTCGTGCCCTATGTCCGGCGGCTGCCCGCCGGCGTGAAGCCCACGGCCTCGGGCACCGGGCCGAACGGCGGCTTCCTGGCCGCCGACCTGCGCGCAATCTACGCAGTGCAGCCGCAGCCGTTCTCGTCGCAGACCCAGACGCTCGCGGTGTTCGAGCAGGGCGGCTTCGACCCGGAGGACGTGGCGACCTATCTGAAGCGCAACAAGCTGCCCGC
>CAXUOA010000193.1:0-5749 GCA_964252625.1 uncultured Acetobacteraceae bacterium
GCTCAAAACCGTAGTGGGGCCTGGGGGCCCCAGTCCCCCCTCTGTTCTCAGCGCGCCGTCATCCGTATGGCCCCGTCCAGCCGTACCTGCGTGCCGTTGAAATAGCCGTTCTCCACCATCTCCAGCACCAGGCGGCCAAACTCCTCCGGCGCGCCGAGCCGCTTCGGAAACGGCACGGATGCCGACAGCGCGTCCTTCACCGGGTCCGGCAGGCCCTGCAGAAGCGGCGTGTTGAACAGCCCGGGCAGGATCGTGTTTATCCTGATCCCCTCGCCCATCAGATCGCGCGCGATCGGCAGCGCCATCCCCACCACGGCCGCCTTGGACGCAGAATACGCCGCCTGGCCGATCTGCCCGTCCTCGGCCGCCACGGACGCCGTGTTGACGATCACCCCGCGCTCGCCATCCGCGCCGGCCTCCAGCGCCATCATGCCGGCCGCCGACAGCGCCAAGCAGCGGAACGTCCCCACCAGGTTGATCTGGATGATCCGATTGAAGTCGGCCGCAGGAAAAGCCCTGATCTCGCCGGTCTTCTTGTCGCGCGATGCCGTCTTGATGGCGACACCCGTGCCGGCGCAGTTCACCAGCACGCGCTCCTGCCCCAACGCCGCGCGCGACCTGGCGAAACCCGCCTGCACGTCCTCGTCGGACGTCACGTCCACGCGGCAGAACACGCCGCCCAGCTCGGCCGCCAAAGCCTCGCCGGTTTGCGCGTTGAAATCGAAGATCGCCACACGCGCGCCGCGTTCGGCGAGCTTGCGGGCCGTGGCCGCGCCCAGGCCTGATGCGCCGCCTGTAACGACTGCGGTGACACCTTCGGTATTCATGTTTTTTCTCCAGCAAAGAAAGACAGGCCTTCTTTTTTGAAAAAAAGAAGCAAAAAACTTTTGTCCCCTGGCCGCGTGGGCAGACGTGCAAATCGGGCGGCAGTCAGGGCTGCATCGGCGTCGTTGCTTCTTATTCGGAAAAGCCAGCCTTTCTTCCTTTATTGCATCTCAAAACACCAGAGCAGCGCAGCCCGCTACCGCTTGCGGCGCGGCTGCCGGCCCCACACCAGCGTGGCGGACATGGCGTAATTCCACACCACGCCGATCACGGCACCCATCGCCCCGGCCGGCGTCCGCCCGGCCTGTCCGCCGGCGTAAAGCGCGTTCGCTATGCCGATATTGGCCGCGGCCCCCAAGGCGCACACCAGCATGAACAGCCCCAGCCCGCGCCAAAGCCGCCCGCCGCGCAACCGCTGGTCCCTGTAGGTGATGACGTTGTTGAGCGCGAAATTGGCCACCATCGCGACCAGCGTCGCTGCCGTTTGTGCGGCCAGGAAGCCGGCCCCGGCTTTGCCGAACCCCCACAGCACCGCCAGATGCACCAGCACGCCGAAACCACCGACCAGCGCGAACGAGACGAAGCGCAGCGGCACCTGGCCGCCCAGCGCCTTGTCCAGCAGAAGTGCTGCGAACTGCAGCAGCACCAGCGGGCTCAGCTTGCTCTCGCCCGCGGTCCGCGCCCGGAAATGCACGCCCACCTCCGCCACGCGCAGTCGCGCCGGCGAGGACAGCAGCAGGTCCAGCAATATCTTGAACCCCTGTCCGGTCAGGCGGGGTGCGATGCGCTCGAACAGCGGTCGCCGCATCATGAAGAAGCCGCTCATCGGGTCCGTCAGCCTGGTGCCGAGCATGAAGGTCGCCAGCCGTATCGCCAGGCTGGACAGCGCCAGCCGGCGCCTGCTGGACAGGCCGTCCGCGTCGCCACCCGAGGCGAAACGGCTCGCCACCACCACGTCCGCTTGGCCTTGCCGCAGCAAAGCAAGCATGCCCGGCAGCGCCGTCTCGTCGTGCTGCAGGTCGCCGTCCATCACGGCCAGCACCGGCGCGGAACTGGCGAGCGCGCCTTCGATCACGGCGGAGGCAAGCCCGCGCCGCCCGATCCGTCTTATGCAGCGCAGGCGCGGGTCGGCGGCAGCCAGGCGTTGCACCTCGGCCGCGGTGCCGTCCGGGCTGTCGTCGTCGACGAACAGCGCTTCCCACGCCACCCCGGCCAGCGCCGTCTCCAGCTTGCCGGCAAGGGCGGCCACGTTGCCGCGCTCGTTGTAGCAGGGCACCACGATGGACAACTCGGCCGGCAGCATCATGCGCGCACAGCGCCGCGATACAGCAGCAAGGCCGCGCAAAAGCTGCCAAGCAGCACGCCGGACAACGTGGCGATGCCGACCCAGTCTGCCAGCCTGGCCCAGGCCGGCCTGGCGAAGTCCCAGGGCCGATACCGGACGAACGCGCGGGCCGCGATGCTGCCGGCAGGCGGGAACGCCGCGCCAGGCCGACAGCCATTGGCGCCCGGGAACACGTAGCACGCCGGATCGATCAGGTTCAGGTGGCCCGCCGATTGCGCCGTGGCGTCGAACACGCTGCCCGGATGCAGGATCCCCCTCGGCAGCCTCTCCAGCCGGTAGCCGAACAACGGCTCGTAACACATGATCTGCGACAGGCCGCCTGTCAGCCCGTCCTGCCCTGCCAGGGAGACGGCGGGCCTGCCGGCTGCATCGGCGGACAAAGCCATCGCCGTCACGGGTGGCCCGCTGCCATCATGGTGCGCCGCTGCAAACCCGGCCACGATCCGCGACGGGTCGTAGATGCCTATGCCGCGCGGCCCGTAGACGCTCCTGTCCGGGATCGCCAGCATCAGCACGGTCACCAGTATCGCCGCCCCTGTCACCGCCCATGAGCCGCCCGGCCAGCGTGAAAGCGCTCCAGCCAGCCTGTCCAGGGCCAGGGCGCCGCCGAGGCAGG
Source organism: uncultured Acetobacteraceae bacterium (assembly GCA_964252625.1). Classification (GTDB taxonomy): domain Bacteria; phylum Pseudomonadota; class Alphaproteobacteria; order Acetobacterales; family Acetobacteraceae; genus BOG-908. The sequence continues at coordinate 2,787 of CAXUOA010000193.1, forward strand.
CAGGCAGTATGAAAGCGGCGAACCAGCGCAGCAGGCTGCTGCTGCTGCCGATGATCGGCAGCGCTTTCAGAAACGGCGTCCAACCGGGCAGAAGGGTGTTGAGCGCCAGCGGCACGGCCAGCAGCAGCGCCAGGCTATACCAAAGCAGGCGCCTGCCCAACGCCACGCCCCCCTGCCGGGCGCCTCTGCCCTGCCAGGTTGTCCAGGCCCACGCCGCCATCAACACCGGCGGCGCAGGCCCCACCCGGTAGTCGAACTCGTGCAGTTCCAGCGTCAGCGCGGAGTGCGCCAGAGCAGCCGGCATGCTCGCCACCGGCCACAGGAACAGGCCGCGTGCCGCCACCCAGGCCGTCTCGGCCGGATTGATGAACCCTGGCAGCGGATAGCTGTCGCGCGGTACATGGACCAGTAAGGACGCCACCGCCGCAAGCTTGCCTGCGCACAGCAGCAGCCCCAGGACCGTGCCCGCGGCCAGCAGCGTCACGCTGTGCCGCAGACCGCCGGCCGCCAGGCTGTGCATGACGCAGACGATCAGCACGCACAGCATCATTGCCGGCAGCAGCACGGCAGTGCCGGCCTGCAAGCACACCGCGAGCAACGCGCCGAAGCTGCAAAGGCGCAGCGTCAGCACGGCGGCCGGCGCGCCGCGTGCGCCCACGACGCACCCCGCCATTGCCGGCAGCAGCATGAACGGCCCGAAGCTCAGATGGCCCACGATCAGCCGCACCGCGAACAGCCCGTTGAAGGTGAACAGCCCGGCAGCGAGCAGAGAGGCCGCCTCGCCAAGCCGGAAACGCCTCCGCGCCAGGTGCCACGCACCCAGGCAGCCGGCCGAAGCGTAGGACAGAAACGTGGCGCGCAGACCCCCGACCGGCCCCAGCCACGCGACGAGGAGCTGTGGCAGCGACAGATAGGCGCCCTGTGGGTTGGCGTGCAGCGGAACTCCGCCGCACTGGGCGGGCGAGAACCACGGCATTGCCCACCAGGGGCTGGCCAGATGCCAGTAATAGCCGGCGAGCAGGTTCGGCAGCCAGTACGCGTAATCCTGCCCCAGCCATCCGGCCCGGTTTGGCAGCAACGGCAGCCACAGTACTGCCAGCAGTGCCACGCAACCGGAAAGCGCTAGCGCGATTTGCCAGGCGGCTCGAAGCGGCAGGAAGACTCCAGTCGTCATGATTGGAGTCTGAGTAGCGCGGGCGGGCAACGAAGCAAGGCCTTCTTTTTTGAAAAAAGAAGCAAAAATTTTGTCTCTGGTGCGGTTTCAGTTGCTCGTTTTACCGGGAATGAGCGTGCCGCCTACGGAGTGAAAGGAAGCAAAAGTTTTTTGATTCCTTTTTCAAAAAACAACCGCTTGCCGCCCAAAATCAATGAACCAGCGCCGGCACCATCTCGTGCTGACGGATCGCCGCGAACGCCAGATCTTCAGCTCCGGCCACCGCCATCGGCGTGCCGTCCGCACCGTGTATGGCAAAGGCGCGTGTGCCGTTTACCAGAACAGGCTTCACGTAAGCCAGATGCGAGACGCCCAGTGCCGCCAGCTGCTCCACCGTCATGTGGCGGATGTCGAACGCGCTCATGGCCTGCGTCGCAATGTCCTGGTTGTCGTCGTCATGGTCGATGTTCATGGTTTGCAACTCCGAAACCAGCCAGCACTCCGGGCCGATGATCGGCAAAGGCACCAGCCGGACCGCTTGCGCAATCAAACAACACAAGCGGATAAGAAAATGATAAGCAAGGATCGCGCCGGACGGGGCGCTCTCAGCCTCAGCCCTCGCCGTCAACGATCTTGGCGGCGCGCATGCGCTCCGCCTTGGCTATCTCGATGTGGCGAACCTTGGGCTCCGGCTGCGGCCGGGACAGCTCGATGTGCAGCAACCCGTTATCGAGCCAGGCGCCGCCCACCTCGATGCCTTCGGCCAGCACAAAGGCGCGCTGAAACTGCCGTGCGGCGATGCCGCGATGCAGGAACACCCGCCCTTGCGCGTCGTCCGCCTGGCGGCCGCGTATGACGAGCTGGTTGTCTTCCTGGGTGATCTGCAGGTCGTCCATCGTGAAACCCGCCACGGCCAGGGTGATGCGCAGCGCGCTCGGCCCAGTCTGCTCGATGTTATAGGGCGGGTAGCCGTCCGAAGACGTCTTTGCAGCACGTTCCATCATCTGCTCCAGATGATCGAAGCCGAGGAACAACGGCGAGGTGAAAACTCTGGAACTCACGGCCTGGGCCTCCTCGTGGATGAGCGAGACGATACTGCCAGGACCCATCATGGCATCCTGATTGCTTAGTAAGGTCGGCGGGGCATCGGTGGTTTGCAAGAGAGGTGAGGAAGCAGTCGTTTTCCAAAAAACTTTTGCGCCGCTATCGCGGACCTGTCCGGGAAGTCCGCGACAGCGGCGCAAAAGTCTTTTGCTTCTTTTCTTCAGAAAAGAAGGCCTTTCTTCCTTACGCCGCCAACAACCGCCGCACATGCAAAGCCGCGGAGGCCGCCAGCGCCGCCAGGTCATACCCCCCCTCGAGAACCGAAACGACGCGCGGCGCGGACGCCAGCAGCTCGTCCGTGATCCAGCCGAAATCCGCCGTCTCGAGCGCAAGCTGCGCCAGCGGATCGGCCAGATGCGCATCGAAGCCGGCCGAGATGATCAGCAGGTCCGGCGCCCAGCTGCGCAGCGCCGGCAGCCCGCACTCCGTCCACGCCGCCCGGAAGGCGGCCCCGCCCGATCCCGGCGCCAGCGGCAGGTTGACGATGTTGCCCACCCCCGTCTCCCACGCGGCGCCGGTGCCGGGGTAGCAGGGCATCTGGTGGCTGCTGGCGTAGAACAAATCGGCATCGGTCTCGAACATGTGCTGCGTGCCGTTGCCGTGGTGCACGTCGAAATCCACCACGGCGATGCGCTGCAGACCCCAGCGTGCTCTGGCATGGTGTGCCGCCACCGCCACGCTATTGAACAGGCAGAACCCCATCGCC
>CAXUOA010000194.1:0-5091 GCA_964252625.1 uncultured Acetobacteraceae bacterium
CTCCAGGAAACGTCGAGGCACCGGCAGCAGAGGAGAGATAAAAGTTTTTTGGTCCTTTTTTTCAAAAAAGGACTGCTTGCTTGCCTTACGAAGGCGGCTCGTCACGAACCGCCCGATGATGCAGCAGAACCAGCGCGCGCCGCAGCCGCCGTATCCCGCCACGCACCTGGCCGTTCTCGCACATCTCCCGCCCTTCCGCGAGCAGGCGCTGCACGTCGCCCGACTGGCTATGACGGTCGGCGACCTGGCGGACAAGCTGGCCGCAATAGGCCGGCGTGTCGGTGGTCAGCGCAAAACTGGGCGGCTCGTCGGCCAGGGCGCGCCCGCTCAGGCCCACCGATGCAAGCAGCACAGGCACTCTCAGGGCGCGGCGGATCGTCATCTGTGCACGTCTGATGGCAGCGTTGCCGTGTCCTCCGGATGGGGCGCAGATGAAGCGCTGTTCATCTGCTGTTGCGCGGGCGACATGGCCGGGATCACCAGCGTGGCGCGCAGGCCGGGATGGGCGTCCTCCAGCAGCAGCGAGCCCTCGTGCAGCAGGGCCACCGCCTGCACCAGCGCCAGCCCCAGGCCGGAGCCGGGCGTGCTGCGCGCCGCCTCGCCGCGGAAGAAACGTTCGGTGGCGCGCGGCCGGTCGGCTTCCGGAATGCCGGGGCCCTGGTCGGCCACCGACAGCCGCACTTGCCGGTCCACACGCGCGGCCGCCAGCGTGATCTGGCCGCCGTCGGGCGAAAACTTGATCGCGTTGTCCAGCAGGTTGGCCACCGCCTGCTGCAGCAGGTCGCGGTCGCCCAGTATGGCCAGCGTGTCCGGCACCTCCAGACGCAGGCCCAGCCCGCCATGCTCCTCGGCGACCGCGCTGTACAGCTCGGCCAGGTCGGCCAGCAGCGGCCCTAGATCGACCTCGGCGAAGGCCGAGCGCCGGGCGCCCACCTCGATCTCGGCAATGCGCATCAGCGCCTGGAACACGGCGGTGACGTGGTCCAGGTCGCTGACGGCACGCTCCACGCCGGTGCGCAACTCGCCTTCGGAGCGGGCATGCAGGGCGGCATCCTCCAGCCGGGCGCGGGCGCGGGTGATCGGCGTGCGCAGATCATGCGCGATGGCGTTGCTCACCTGGCGCACGCCGTCCATCAGACGGGCGATGCGTTCCAGCATGGTGTTGATTGATTCCGCCATGCGGTCGAACTCGTCACCGCGGCCGGAGCGGCGCACCCGCGGCGTCAGGTCCCCGCCGGCGATCGCCTCGGCGGTGGCCGACACCTCCGCCACCATGCGGCGGAACACGTTGCGTATGACATAGGCGCCGGCGGCCCCCAGCGCGGCGATCACCAGCAGTGAGGAGAACAGCGCGTTGGTCAGCAGGCGGCGCAGTTCCACCCGCCCGCGCACGTCGCGGCCCACAAGCAAATGGAAGCCGCCCGGCAGATCGTAGCGCCGCACGTCGGCCAGGCTGCGGGTGCCGGCGCGCACCACCTGCAGTTCGTAGAACACGCCGGGCGTCTCCACCTTGGCCGGCCACTGGTTCAGATTGCCCGCCACCCAGCGCTGCAGCCCGTCGGTCACCTCGTAGATTGCGTCGTCATCGACGTTCTCGCCCAGCCGCTCCTGTATGGTGAGCAGCAGCGCCGGCACGCCGCCTTCGGACCAGCGTTCCACCAGGCCCTGCGCGTCCGCGTTGATGGCGGCTTCCACCTGACGGTCCAGCAGGTTAGCGGTGGAGAACCACAGGAAGGCCACCAGCGTCAGCGCGGAGAGCGCGAAGACGAGGCCGAAGAGGGTGGCGAAGCGCAGGCTGGCGGAACGGATCAAGAGAAAGCAAGGCCTTCTTTTCTGAAGAAAAGAAGCAAAAGACTTGTGCTCCGCTGTCGCGAACCTGTCCTGTGAGTCCGCGACAGCCCAGACAAAAGTTTTTTGGTTCTTTTTTTCAAAAAAGAACTGCTTTCTTACTTCTACTCAGGCCGCAACATATACCCCGCATTCCTGATCGTATGGATCAGGGAAGACGGAAACGGCTTGTCGATCTTCTGGCGCAGGCGGCTCACATGCACGTCGATAACGTTTGTCTGCGGATCGAAATGATAATCCCACACGCCCTCCAGCAGCATGGTGCGCGTGACCACTTGGCCGGCATGCCGCATCAGGTATTCCAACAACCGGAACTCGCGCGGCTGCAGGTCGATCTTCTGCCCGGCGCGCCGCACCCCGCGCGACAGCAGATCCATCTCCAGGTCGCCCACCAGCAGCTTGGTCTGCGGCCCGTCCGACTTGCCGCGCCGTGTTAGCGCCTCCACGCGGGCCAGCAGCTCGGAGAACGCAAACGGCTTGGTCAGGTAGTCGTCACCGCCCGCCTTCAGGCCGGCCACGCGCTCGTCCACCTGCGCCAAAGCGGACAGCAGCAGGACGGGCGTCGCATTGTTCTGGCTTCGCAACGTCTCCAGCAGGCGAATGCCGTCGATGCCGCCCGGCAGCATGCGATCCAGGATGATGGTGTCGAACGCCTCGCTCGCCGCCATGAACAGGCCGTCCCGCCCGTTGTCGGAATGCTCGACGACGTGACCGGCCTCGCGCAGGCCCTTGACCACGAACTGCGCGACCGTCGGGTCGTCTTCCACCAGCAGGATGCGCATCAGCAGGCCTTCCGAGGTTGGTTGGTCATTGTTCGGGGATGGCTTCCGGCTCCGCCTGCGGCGGCTCGGGCGGACGGCGGCCGACGACCACGGAGAGGTCCAGGCTTTGCGTGCCGCGCCTCACGTGCAGGCGAGCGGTGCCGCCAGGATTGACGGCGGAGACGTCGCGTATCAGCTCGCGCGTGCCTTCCACCCGCTCGCCGTTTATCGCGGTGACCAGGTCGCCTGGGCGCAGGCCGGCGCGGGCGGCCGGGCCGCCGTGATTGACGGCGGCAATGGCGGCGCCCGTGCGCTTGTGCGCCGTGGTGTCCAGGTCCACCCCCAGCCAGCCACGGTCCACGTGTCCCTTCTCCAGCAACTCATCGACGATGCGTTGCGCGATCTCCGACGGGATCGCGAAGCCGATCCCCACCGAGCCGCCGGTGGGCGAGACGATGGCGGTATTCAGCGCGATCACCTGGCCACTCATGTTGAAGCTGGGCCCGCCAGAATTGCCCGGGTTGATCGGCGCGTCGAGCTGGAAAAAATCGTCGAACGGGCCGGCGCCGATGTCGCGCCCGCGCGCGCTGACGATGCCGGCGGTGACCGAGCCACCCAGCCCGAACGGGTTGCCGGCCGCCATGATCCAGTCGCCCACCTGGACCGAGCGGCTGTCCCCCCACGGCACCGCGGCCAGCTTGTGGTCGGCATCCACCTTGATCACCGCGATGTCGGTCAGCTCGTCGCTGCCGATCACGCGCGCCGGCAACTCGGTGCCGTCGGTGAAGCTGACGAGTATCTTGTCCGCCTCGCCCACCACGTGGTTGTTGGTGACGATGACGCCCGTGGGATCCAGCACGAAACCGGAGCCCGCGCCGATCATCTGCTCGCGCTTGCCGCGCAGTCGGTCACGGAAGGTCTTCTCGAACGGCCTGCGGGTCCGCCACGCTCATGCGCACGGCGATGTTGACCACGGCGGGCACCACGCGTCGCACCAGCGGGGCGAAGGTGAGCGGGCCGGTCTGCACCAGCGGCTGCGCGTGCAGCGGCCCGGCTGACAAGACGGCAGCGAAGGCGAGCAGCGTGAGGGGAGCGGCAGCGCGCATGGTTACGATGTGACATGGGCGTGGCGGGCTAACAAGAATGCTCACCTGGGGCTGAATTCGATGTAACGCCCCGTAGGAAGGAAGAAAGGCCTTCTTTTTTGAAAAAAAGAAGCAAAAAACTTTTACTACCCCGACGCGGCTGGTGCGCGTGCCGGGCCGGAAACATCCGACGGGTGCTTGCGCAGGGTCCGCGACAGCGGAGTCAAAAGTTTTTTGCTTCTTTTTTTTTAAAAAAAGAAGGCCTTTCTTCCTTCGCATGGCAAACATCGCCCACCTCCCCGCCCGCGCCGTGCTCGCCGTCACCGGCGCCGACCGCGTGGCGTTCCTGAACGGCCTGGTCTCCAACGACGTGGCGGACGCCGCACCCGGACGCGCCGTCTGGGCCGCGCTGCTGACCGCGCAGGGCAAATGGCTGGCGGATTTCTTCATCTTTGCCGACGGCGAGCGGCTGCTGCTGGATTGCGAGGCGGCGCAGGCGGCAATGCTGGTGCCACGGCTCGGGCGCTACAGGCTGCGGGCGGACGTGGCGATCTCGTCCACGGACCTGCGCGTGTACGCCGCCTGGGGCGGGCCGGCCCCTGCGGGTGTGGCCGCGCCTGATCCGCGCCTGACCGAGGCGGGTTGGCGTGTGCTGGCCGATGCGGTGCCGGCGACGGCGGACGCTGCCGACTGGGACAGGCACCGGCTGGCGCTCGGGCTGCCGGACGGGTCGCGCGACATGGAGGCGGAGAAGACGGTGCTGCTGGAGGCCGGCTTCGACGAATTGCACGGCGTGTCCTGGACCAAGGGCTGCTACATGGGCCAGGAGCTGACGGCCCGCACGCGCTATCGCGGGCTGGTGAAACGCCGGCTGCTGCCGGTCTCGGCGGACGGCGCCCTGCCTGCGCCGGGCACGCCGGTGATGAGCCAGGACCGCGAGGTGGGGCTTCTGCGTTCGAGCAACGGCAACGTCGGGCTTGCGGTGTTGCGTCTGGACGCGCTGCGTGGTGCCCTGATGGCCGACGGCCAGGTGATCCGGCACCGCGTGCCAGGCTGGGCCGTGCTGCCGGAGACGGTGTAGGCCGATGGCCTCAACTTCGCACCGCCTCGTTCCCATATCCCTCCCCATGAAAACAGGTCGTCTCATGCGCCGCTTCGTCCCGCTGCTTGCCCTTCTGATTGCGCTCGCACCGGCGGTGGCCGGCGCGCGGCCGGGCTCGGGCATGTCGTTCGGCAGCCGCGGCAGCCGGACGTATTCGTCCGCGCCGAGCACCAGCGCTGCCCCATTCGGCGGCGCTCCCATCCAGCGGAGCTACACGCCGAACAACGCCACCTATGGATCGGGTTACGGCAATCCGGGCTATGGCGGCGGGTTCGGCATGCGCCCGCGCTCGGCG
>CAXUOA010000194.1:5101-5729 GCA_964252625.1 uncultured Acetobacteraceae bacterium
GTTCCTGCTCTATCTGCTGGGAAGCTGGGTCTACCGGCGGTTCTTCGCCGGCAACGTGGCCGTAGCAGGCGGCGGCATGCTCGGCCGCATGGGCCAGGGATTGGGCCGCCAAGGCGGCCGGCCGGCCGGCTTCTTCGGCGGCGGCGCACGGGCCACCCGCCCGATCGCGCTCGTGCCGGGCGATTACCAAGCGTTTGACCAGGTGCTGCACAACATACAGGTTGCATGGTCCAGGCATGACGTGGCGGCACTCGGCACCATGACCACGCCGGAGATGACGAGCTTCTTCGCGGAGCAACTGGCCGAACAGACCAGCCGCGGCGTGCGCAACACCACGTCCGACGTGCGGCTGCTGCAAGGCGACCTGGCCGAGGCGTGGGCGGAAGGTTCGCGCGAATACGCCACCGTGGCAATGCGGTTCTCCATGCTGGACGTGACGAAGGACGGCGCGGGCCGGGTGGTGGACGGCAGCCTGACGGAGCGGGTGACTGTGACGGAGCAGTGGACGTTCCTGCGCGCACCAGGCGGGCGGTGGGTGTTGTCGGCCATTCAGCAGGCGCGGTAAGGAAGGCGAGGCCTTCTTTTTTGAAAAAAAGAAGCAAAAAACTTTTGACTCCGCTGTCGCCGA
>CAXUOA010000195.1:0-5708 GCA_964252625.1 uncultured Acetobacteraceae bacterium
GGGGACGGGCATCGTGGCGGGTCCTTGCTTTTCACCGCAGGGTTGGCGGCGGCAGGTTGGAAAGGCAAGGGGCCTGGCCCGCGGTGGATGATTGCCCGGCGGCATGCGGTTGGCCACCATGGCCGGGTCACGGTTAGGCGGAGTCTCGATGGCTGACATGCGCGTTCTGGTCTGTCTGAGTGCTGCGCTGCTAATGGCCGGGTGCGACCGGCAGCCTGCGGCCGGACAGGCACCACCCGCGGAGCGCCCGGACGTTGCGGCCTTGGGCAGCCGGGTAGGTCTGGCCAGGGCGCAGGAAGGCCCGGGGCTGCATCTGGCCTACACGCACGAGATCGGGCTGGCGCTGCCGGCGCCCCTGGTGGAGCCGCATTTTGCTGCGGCACGGGACAGGTGCCTGGGCCCGGCTTCGCACTGCCTGCTGCTGCACGCGGAGATCGGGGCGGCTGGGCTGCAGCAGGCGGCCAGTCTGCGTGTGCGTCTGCCGCACGACCAGGTTGCGGGCTTCTTCGCGGCCTTGACGGCGCCCCTGCCGGGTGAGGCCGCCGGGCTGGTCCGTGTGGTCCGGCAGGCGAGCACGGCCGAGGACCTGGGGCAGCCGGTGGCCGATGCGTCGCAGCACGTGGCCGAGCTGACGGACTACCTGGCCGCGCTGAAGGTGCTGGGGGCGCGGCTGACGATAAGCGTCAGCGACCAAGTTAAGATAGCGGAAGAGACGGCCCGGGCGCAGACGCAGCTGGAGGAGGCGCAGGCGCGCCAGCGGGAGTTGTCGCTGCGGGTGGATACCGAGGCGCTGGATGTGGCGTTCACCGCGATGCCGCCGGCTGTGCAGGCGGCCGATCCGGTCAGCCAGGTTCTGGCAGGGGCGGACGACAGCTTGCGCCGCAATGCGGCGGACGCGCTGGCGTTCGGGATAATGGCGTTGCCCTGGGTGCCGCTCGGGGTGGTTGCGGCCCTGCTGCTTTGGGTGGCGCGGCGGCTGGTGTTCGGGCGGCGGGTTATCCGTGTGCGGGCCGACACGTAGTGTGTGGATTGGCAGGCAGGGTTGGCGCTGTGCCCGATTGGCGCGAACCTAGGGCATGTATTAGCTCAGCCGGGTGTGGTTCACGCTTGAAGACGATAAACAGAACGGTACCTCCAGGCTCTCATACCGGCCAGTCTTGCGGCTGACTTAGTGAAGGCAAGCAGTCCTTTTTTGAAAAAAAGGACCAAAAAACTTTTACTTCCCGTCGCATCTGCAGCAGCCCGGTGTCTCCTGGTTATTCGAGGCATCCGAGCCTGCGCAGGAAGCAAAAGTTTTTTGCTTCTTTTTTTCAAAGAAGAAGGCCTTTCTTGCTTGCGCAAATGTCAATCGCAGAGCGGAATTCCGCCAGGGCCTCGAGGCCCGCCTCCATCAAGCACTGCTCGGTGGTCCGCGGGAGCCGTCCCCAAACACGTCTGTCCACGCCGCTCGCAGCCGCGTGCTCACCGCCGCCATGTCCGCCTCCACGCCCAGCGCCCGTAGGCTGGTCACTCCATGTTCGCGTATCCCGCACGGCACGATGCCGGAGAAATGGTCCAGCGCCGGGCACACGTTCAGCGAGACGCCGTGCCAGCTCACCCAGCGCGTGACACGCACGCCGATCGCCGCGATCTTCGCCTCGCCCCCACGCCCATCGGCCACCCAGACCCCAACGCGGTCAGCGCGGCGTTCGCCGGCGATGCCGAAATCCGCAAGCGTGCCGATCAACCAGGCTTCCAGCGCCGCCACGTAGGCATGCGTGTCACGCGCCGGAACCGCGCCGTGTGGCTGTGTCAGATCCAGCATCACATAGGCCACGAGCTGGCCGGGACCATGATACGTCCACTGCCCGCCACGGCCGGCGCTGAAGGTGGGAAACCGGTCCGGCTCGGCAAGATCGGCGGGCTTGGCCGAGGTACCGGCGGTGTAGAGCGGCGGATGTTGCAGCAGCCACACCTGCTCTGGCGCGGTGCCGGCGCGAATCGCCTCGATGCGGGCGCGCATGGCGGCAATCGCGTCGTCATAGGCGACGGGCACGTCCGCCGCCGTCCACTCGGGGCCAGTTGAAGTGAGGGTCATCCTACGGTATAGCCCGCCGCCTGCCTGCGGCCGTGGCGAAATGGTAGACGCGCAAGCTTGAGGTGCTTGTGGGGGAAACCCTGTGGAAGTTCGAGTCTTCTCGGCCGCACCAGGATAAGAAAGCAAGCAGTCCTTTTTTGAAAAAAAGGACCAAAAAACTTTTTCTCCGCTGTCGCGCACCTGTCCTGCAGTCAGCTACAGGGAGCGAAAGTTTTTTGCTTCTTTTTTGCAAAAAAGAAGGCCCTGCTTCCTTTCACATCCGCCCGTGCTCGTCCCGCTCCGCCACGCGCTCCGTAGGCCCGTTCACGCTAAGGGAGTCATCCAGGTTCGCCTCGAGCCCGGCTAGCTTGTCCACGTCGGTGCCCTTTTCGATGTTGGTCACCTTCTGCTCCACGTTCTCGGCGCCCTGGCGCTGGCCGCCCGGCGCGTGATGCGGCGTGCCGGGTGCTGGGTGGTTTCCGGTGTCCTGCTGGCCGTCCGTGTGGTCCAGCGCGTCTTCGCTGTTCGGCTGTTTCATCGGTGTTCTCCCTTGTCTGGCCGATGAACGCGCGTGCGCGGCGGGGGATCACTCAGCCCGGGGCAAAACTCTGCGTCAGGCTGCCGGCCACCAGGCGCCAGCCATCCACCATCACGAAGAAGATCAGCTTGAACGGCAGGGACACGCCGCTCGGCGGCAGCATCATCATGCCCAGCGACATCAGGACGCTGGAGACGACGAGGTCGATGATGGTGAAAGGCAAATAGAGCAGGAAGCCCATCTCGAAGGCGCGGCGCAGCTCGCCGATGAGGAAGGCAGGGATCAGCGCGCGCCATTCGGCATGGTCCGCGTCGGCTGACGGCGGCAGGTGGCCGATCTGCTCGAACAGCGCCAGGTCAGGCGGGCGCAAATTGCTGGCCATGAAGTGGCGGAACGGCTCGGCCGCCAGGCGCAGCCCGTCCATCTGGCCGATGGTGCCGGCCTGCATCGGCTGTATGGCGTGCACCCAGGCGGCATCCAGCGTGGGCTGCATGACGAACAGGGTGAGGAACAGCGCCAGCCCGATCAGCACGATGTTCGGCGGCGTGCCCTGCGCGCCCAGCGCACCGCGTAGCAGCGACAGCACCACCACGATGCGGGTGAATGCGGTGACCATCACCAGCAGGCTCGGCGCCAGCGACAGCACGGTGAACAGCGCGGTGATCTGCACCAGCCGCCCGGTGGCGCCGGCATCGCCTGCATGGCCGAGGTCGATCGCCACGGATTGCGCGCTGGCGGCGGCCGGCAGCAGGCAGAGCGCCAGCAGGATGGCGATACGGCGCATCATGGCCGGGCCGGCAGGCTGATCATGACGTCCGCGCTGCCGCCGGTGAGCACGAGCGCCTGGTGGCCGGCCGCTTCCACCAGGTGCAGCCGCCGCCCGCGTTCCAGCGCCAGGCTGCCGCAGAGCATCACTGGCTGCCCCGGCTGCGCCGCCAGACGCAAGGCAGGCAGCCGGCGGGCCAGGCGCGCCGAACCCATGATGAGCAGCAGCACCGCGGCCAGGCACGCCACGGCCAGCAGGCCTTGCGCCGCCAGGCTGCCCATCATGCCCGCGGCCCCTGGGTTGCCTGTGCAGCATGGAGTGCGGCGGTCAGCGTGTTCACCTGCGCAAGCACGTCGGCCAGCATCGGCAGCAGCGCGCGGCCCTCCTGCACCGGCAGGTCCAGTGTCTGGGCGCACAGCATGCCTATTCCGTCATTCAGGCCGGTGAGATCGACGGTGCGGCCGTTCTGCGCCAGCGCGCGCGCGATGCCGATCGTGCGGGAGAGGCGGGTGGCCAGCACGGTCAGGCGCTGCGGCCGGTCTAGCGGTGTGCCTTGCGGCTGTGTTTGTGCCATGCGCAACGATTGCAGCAAAATAGTTATCAAGTCGTAACGCCGGCGGCGCGCGTGGCGGGATTGCGGATCATGCGGCTTGTCCTGAATTTTTGCTGGCCGGCATCGCAACGCCGGTTAACTCCGCGGCAACTCCTCCGCGCTAGGCTGCCGGCATGAGTGAGCCTGCCCTCTTCGATCTGCTCGAACGCAAGCTGAACTGGATATCCGCCAGGCAGCATGTCGTTGCACAGAACATCTCCAACGCCGATACGCCCGGCTATCGCCCCAAGGACATGGCGCCGTTCTCCGCCATGCTGGACACGTTCGACGTCTCGCCGGTGCGCACCAATCCGCTGCATCTGGCTGGCTACTCGCCCTCTGGGACCGCGCCTCAGCAAGCCACCGCCGAGCGTGCGCCGGACGGCAACGCCGTAGGCCTGGAGGACCAGCTGACGAAAGTGGCCGACAACGAGAACATGCAGGCCATGACGAGCAATTTGTGGAAGACGTATATGGGAATGTTCATGACCGCGCTCGGTCATGGCTGAGCGGAGCTGATCGCATGGACCTGGCCCAAGCCCTATCCATCTCCGCGGCCGGCATGGATGCGCAGACCAAGCGGCTGCGCGTGATCGCCGAGAACCTGGCCAACCAGGACAGCACCGGTTCCTTTCCTGGCGCCACGCCGTACCAGCGCAAGACCACCGTGTTCGGCAGCGTCATGGACCGTACGCTGGGCGCCGAGACGGTCCAGGTGAAATCCATCGTGGGGGACCGCAGCGCGTTTCCGCAGAAATACGATCCCTCCAACCCGGCCGCCGACGCCACCGGCTACGTGCGCACGCCGAACGTGAACAGCTTCGTGGAGATGATGGACATGCGGGAGGCGGAACGGTCCTACAGCGCCAACCTTAACGTGATGCAGGCTTCGCGCTCCATGCTGACGCGCGTGATCGACCTGCTGAAATGAGCAATATCGGGTTGTTGCGCGTCGCCCAGCAGGCGCTGTCCGCCTATCAGAACGTGGATTCCGGCAGCACGCCGGCGTCGGGCAATGATTTTGCCAGCCTGCTTGGCCAGTCCCTGAAAGGCGCGGTGCAGACCGGTCAGCAGGCGGAGGCGCAGGCCACCTCCGCCGTGGGCGGCGGCAGCGCGGACCTCACGCACGTGGTCACCGCCGTCTCGCGCGCGGAGTTGGCCCTGCAAACCACCGTCGCCGTGCGGGACCGTGTCCTGCAAGCCTATCAGGACATCATAAAGATGCCGATCTGAACACGGACGCCGGCCACGGCGGCGCAAGTTTATTGCTTCTTTCTCTTCAGGAACCGCGATGCAGGAACTAGACACCGCCCTGATCCTGCACTCCGCCATGCTGGCGACGCTGAAGATGTGCACCCCCATCCTGCTGGCCTCGCTGGCCGCCGGCCTAATCGTTGCCATCCTGCAGGCGATAACGCAGATCAGCGACAGCACCGTCTCCTTCTTGCCCAAGCTAATTGCCACAGGCGCATCGCTGTGGGTGTCCGGCCCGTTCCTGCTACGTGTGCTGACGGACTACATGCACGAGATGGCGGACAAGATCGTCGCCATAGGCGGGCAGTAGCCTTGCCGGCCCCGAGCCTGAACACCGCCGGCCTGTCCGCGCTGGCCTTTGCGTTCATGCTCGTGCTGTGCCGCTGTGCCGCCACGGTGATGCTGCTGCCCGGCCTGGGCGAGGAAGAGCCGCCGGTGCTGCTGCGCGCGGGCCTGGCGATCGGGCTGGCGACGCTGCTGGTGCCGGGCCTGGCGCCGGTCA
>CAXUOA010000196.1:0-5707 GCA_964252625.1 uncultured Acetobacteraceae bacterium
CACCCTGCACCACCCGGGCCGCTGACCACGTTGAGCCGCCGCGGCGCGCGCCGCGATCCCCACCGGGCAGGACCCGTTGCTGGCGCCGCTCGACACGCTGCCGGACAGCCGGGAAAAACCCGGCCTACGCGCCAAGGCGCTTGCCATCATCGGCGACACAATCAAGCCCGCCCAGCAGACGCTGGCGCAGTTCTACCGCGCCACCTACGTGCCACACGCCCGCGAAACCCTCGGCGCCGCATCGCTGCCAGATGGCCGCGCCTATTACGAGATGCTTGTCCGCCGGGAGACGACCACCACCCTGACGCCCGACCAGATCTTCGCCATTGGCCAGTCCGAAATCACCCGCATACGGGCCGAGATGGAACAGCAGATAGCGCAAACCGGCTTCCAGGGCGGCTTCGCCCGGTTCCAGGTTAAACTCCGGACCGACCCCGCCTTCTACGTCACCACCCGCGAGGCGCTGCTGGAACGCGCCAGCCGCCTGGCCAAGCGTGTGGACGGCCAACTCCCCCGCGTCATCGGCCGCCTCCCGCGCCTGCCCTACGGCGTGGCGCCCGTGCCCGCCAACATCGAGGACGGCTACACCAGCGCCCGCTACGACGGCGGCAGCCCCGAACAGGCCATCGCCGGCGAACTCTGGATCAACACCTCCCACCTCGACCAGCGCCCGCTCTACGAACTTCCCGCCCTCGTCGCCCACGAGGGCGCCCCAGGCCACCACATACAGATCGCGCTGGCCCAGGAACTGACCGGCCTCCCCGCCTTCCGGCGCGACAGCAACATCACCGCCTACGTCGAAGGCTGGGCGCTCTACAGCGAGCAACTCGTCAGCGAAATGGGCCTCTACGCCACGCCCTACGAGCGCTTCGGCCAGCTCTCACTGGAGATGTGGCGCGCCTGCCGGCTTGTGATGGACGTAGGCCTGCACTGGAAAGGCCAGACCCGCGACCAGGCGCTGTCCTGCCTGCGCGACAACACCGCGCTGTCGGAGGCCAACATGCAATCCGAAGTGGACCGCTACATCGCCTGGCCAGGCCAGGCGCTGGGCTACAAGATCGGCGAGCTGAAGATCATGGAGCTTCGCCACCGCGCGGAGGCGGCCCTTGGTGCGAAGTTCGACGAGCGGCGGTTCCATGATGTGGTGTTGGACGAGGGGGCGATGCCGCTTGGTGTTCTTGAGGCGCGGGTTGATGATTGGATCGGGCAGGAAAGGAAGTGATGCCAGCCCGCTTTCTGGTTTATACTTGCCTAAGCAAGAGAGGCCTTCTTTTTTTAAAAAGAAGCAAACTCTTGACACCGCTGTCGCGCGTTTGTTGCAGGCGCGTGTTTTCCTGTTGAGGTTACCACATCATTGGGTTCTGGTCCGTCCAGGCGCTGTTGCGATTTGACGTTCGGCAACCTTACCGCTGGCGAACAGTCATGCGAGGAAATTTGCCGTGTTGCCTTTACGACGTTTTCGACAAAGGCGTGGACTGCGAAGCAAAAGGTGGAAGCCACGACTGGTATAACATCGATCACCGCACATCAGGGTGTTACCATTGCAAAGTCATAGCGGACGGCCAACTCTGGAAAACGGATGCGAACTGAGCTCCCTTGACGCCTCCGTCTCGTCGTCGGGTCCGTCCCAGAAAGGTCTTTAACAGCGGAGTCAAAACTCTTTCGCTTCTTTTTTTCTAAAAAGAGGCGCTTGCCTCGCCTGCCTCAACCGCATCGCCGAACCGCGCGCCGTTCCCAACCTTGACCCCGCCCCACACTTTAGCTACCCACACCGCCCGGCCCGTCCCGTTCGTCTAGAGGCCTAGGACACCAGCCTTTCACGTTGGCTACACGGGTTCGAATCCCGTACGGGGCACCAGCCACATACCATCTGAATCCTTTTGTGCCTTGCAACCAGGGTTCGCTCCGGACTTAATCATCGACATGGACACCCACACAATCGACCTCACGCCGGATTCGGTGACGGCCCCCTGCCCCGGTATCGACCTGCGCCGTGTCGGCTCGCACCCGGACCACTGGTATCCCATGGCCTGGTCGCGCGAGCTCAAACCGGGCAAAGCATTGGGTGTCCGCTTCGCCGGGGAGCCAATCGTCCTCGTCCGCCCCAAGGAGGGTGCCGTCTTCGCGCTGGAGGACCGCTGCGCCCATCGCCAGGTTCCCCTGCATGACGGTGTAGTGGACGGCTGTGCGCTTCGCTGCTGCTATCACGGCTGGACCTATGATCAGTCAGGCAAGTGCATCGAAGTCCCCTATCTCGGCAAGGACAAGCTGCCCAACGGCGTACGCGCCTACCCGTGCCGCGAAGAAGCCGGCCTGATCTTCGTCTTCCCCGGTGACGCGGCGCTCGCCGGGACCATCCCTTTCCCCAACCTCGGCGCCAGCAGCGACCCCCGCTTCCGTACCCGCCGCTTCGGCCAGGAAGTCGCCTGTCACTACACGTTCATGCACGAAAACCTGACGGACATGAACCACCAGTTTCTGCACCGCAAGCAGATGGGCCAGATGCGTCCGCGCCACCGTGGCATGCGCATTGGCGAGGACTGGATGGAGGTGGATTACACCTTCGGCCGCACCGGCGGAAAGCAGCCGCTCGCCGAAGCCGCGATCCTGGGCAAGATGCGCAAGACGGGTGATCAGAACCACAAGGATCTGATGACGATCCGCACGGAATATCCCTACCAGAACCTGCGCATCTGGACCGATGGCGAACTGCCCGTCATGAATCTCTGGATCTGCTACGTACCGCTGGACCGCGCCCAGCGCACCAACCGCACCTTCGGCCTGCTCAGCATCCAGCGGCCCGGCCGCGTCGGCTTCCTGCTCGATGCCGCCTGGCCGATCCTCGTCTGGTTCACCGAACGTATCTTCACCGAGGACCGCTGGATCGTCGAGGAAGAGCAGAAAGCCCACGACGCCCAGGGTGCCGACTGGAATCAGGAGGTCTTTCCGGCCATTCGGGAGCTCCGCGGCCTGCTCGGCCGCCGTGGCCGGCCTATCCCGCCACAACATTTGCTGCGCGCCCCTGTCGCATGAAGCTCAGCGCCCGCAACCAATTTCCCGGCCGCGTCATCGCCGTGCAGAAGGGCCAGACCACCGGCCACGTGCAGATCGAGATTGCCGCTGGCATCGTGGTCACGTCGTCTATCACCAACGAGGCAATCGACGATCTGGCGTTGAGGGTTGGTGATGAGGCCAGCGCCATCATCAAGGCTTCGGACGTGCTGGTCGCCAAGTGAAGCCAGGTAAGCCGTTCTTTTCTGCAACTCAGACAGCTTGCGCCGTCCGGGATGCGTGCAGGCAGAACCGCACGGCACTTGCCGGGATAGCCGTGCTCCTGATGGCCGCCGCGCCTCAGCCGCCACTTGCTGTCACTGGCCAAGTCGCGCACCCGCTGTCGCTTACCTTGGACCAGATTAAGGCGTTACCGGCCCAGCATGTGGAAGCCGACTTCTCCACCATGCACGGCCAGGACCACCATGTCTGGACCGGCGTGCTCCTCTGGGACCTCGTCTCCAAAGCCACACCGCAGGACGCACCGGGCAAACGCACCGGCATGCGCCACGTCATCATTGTCAGCGGACAGGATGGTTATGCCGCCGCTTTCGGCATAGGCGAGGTCGATCCGTTCATCGGTGGCAAGCAAGTCCTGGTGGCCTACCATCAGGACGATCCTTCAACGGAGCTTCCCACCCTCCGGCTTATCGTCCCCGGCGACAAGCACGGCGCACGAGACGTGCATGATGTTGCAGGCATCGAAATCAGATGATCCTGTGTCGCGGCCGTCTGACCGGAACGGATCATTTGGCACTCCGATGTGACTAGAGCCTCGTCCGATCAACCGGGGCCACTTATCGGATAAAGATGCTTGCAACATCAGATAGCTAGAGCATTTGCAGTGAGACCTTGCGAACGGAAAATGCTTTAGGTGCGCTGAGCAGATCAGCAAGCAGCAGCGTTTAAACCCCGCTGCTCCGGATCTCCTCCTTGTCTGAACAGACAAGGTGGTCATGCCTCCTATCTTACAACCTGCAACAAGCCGCCGTAGACCACAGGTCCGGTAGGCAAACCGGTCGGCGAACCGCCTTTTGGCTCCAGGCTGACCAGCAGTTGCGTCCCTGGCACCACGTTTTGCGCCACCAGTTTGCCCGACGCCGGAAGCACGCCAAGCGAAGCCGGTTTGGTGGCCCCTGCAGGCAGCGCCCACAATTGCAGGTCCTTGTCTGCCGCCACCGCCACCGCGGCGGTCGGCCGCAGCGCAAGACCGCCGTCCGGCCCGGCCACGGCTACCAGAAGCGCCGCGGTGCTCCCGGCAGGCGCGAGAACGGCTACCAAAGGCACCGGTGCCGGCCGTACGCCGACGAACACCGCCAACCCTGCCGCCACTGCGGCCGCCCCGATCGCAGCTGTCCGCCACCAGCTTGCAACCCGGTTGTCATTGGCAGCACGCACGGTGGTTTGCGCTGAACCGGCCACAGCCGCACCGCCCGTCGTGGTCTCGATGCGGGCCCACACCGAGGCGGGTGGTGCCAACGCCGGTATCAGCGCCGTAAGCGGGTAGAGCCGTGCCTCCCAGCGACGCACCTCCGCCGCGAACGCCGGCTCTGCCGCAATGCGCGTTTCAGCTGCCGCGGCCTCAGCCGCATCGACTGTTCCCAGCACGTACTCACCAGCCAGCGTATCCGGGGCGCCGCCCTCCGTCCCAGCCAAGCCGCTCATGACGACAGGCACTCCTTCAGGCCGATCAGGCTCCGCCTGATCCAGGATTTCACCGTCCCGACCGGCAAACTCAGTTTCGCCGCAAGCTGACTGTGCGAAAAACCTTCGACGAACGCCAGCACGATCAGCCGACGGCGTTCCTCGCTCAGCGTCTGCAGACAACGGTGCAGCGCCCCGCCATCGGCGCTTGCCATCAGCTGTCCCAGCGGATCAGGCCCGCGGTCCGCTTCGTCCTCTACCGACTCGTGCCCGAGCACCTCGCGCCCACGCCTGCGCACCAGATCCAGCGCGCGATAACGCGCCAGGCTCGTCAGCCAGGATCCCGCCTCGCCCAGCCGTGCATCGTAGCGGCCGGCCTGTTGCCACACTTGCACAAAAGCATCATGGGTCGCATCCGACGCAAGCGCAGGATCACGCGTGATGCTCATCGCGACCCCGTGCAACCGGCCGCTCCACTGCGTGTAGAGCACCCTGAACGCCGCCCGATCCTGCAACGCGCAGCGCGCGATCAGGTCCTGGGCGGAAAATCCTGTGACGTCTGCAGCCATGCGGCAATCGGTCCTGAACACGGCGCAAATGCGCCCTTCCGTCGCACAGGCCGCGCGACCGCGTAAATGAATACATGATCTTCGATCCTTGCCAACCGAGGGTGTCCGGCTGGCTGCCGAAGAAACGGCTGCAGGGTCAAAATGGATGCAGCCGACAACAGTAACGCGGCAGTACAGACGCACCATTGTTGTGCGGAAAGCCGGCAGCCAATGTTCTCAAGCGGCCCTGGCAACCCCTGAAATGCCGGCTCCGCCCCGAACGGGCCGGATGGCCGAACGACGCTCGCGCCCCGACGATTCCTGCCGCCTCGCCTGGGCCGTAGGCTTCGAGATGAAATCCGCCAGGCCTTTTCTCGAGCAGGGCTGCCTGCTTCTCCAGGCCAGCATCAAACCCGACGCGATCGCTCAGCCGAAGGCCAGCGCCAGGGTGTTCGCTACCAGAG
>CAXUOA010000197.1:0-5705 GCA_964252625.1 uncultured Acetobacteraceae bacterium
TCGCACCCACCATCGAGCCGGTACAAGGGCGAACTTCAGACTCGGGACACTAGCGCATTTTCCGATCGCAAGGGCTCACTGCAAATGCTCTGGCTATCTGATGTTGCGAGCATCTTTATCCGACAGGTGACCCCGGTTGGTCGGATGAAGCTCTAGCGCCAGCGCTTTGCGTGCAGGAGGTGTTCGCTCCGACCTTGAGTCCGCCGCCAGAGCGCGTTTTGAAATGGACACTGAGAAGGAAGACCAGGAGCGTCGCTCGCAGCACGCTCTCGCGTGACGCCCTGGACCCTGCTGGAGAATGGGGGGCTGGGGCCTCAAGCCCCAGCCTGATTCTGGGCAGAGCCGCAACCTTGCCTTTTGGTCGACACCACGGACGGCCAAGCAGCGTGACATGCAACGCGAGCTGGCCCTCGGCCGTCTTGATGAATCCCGGGCCTATTGCTGGCCTGGCTTCGTGGTGAAGAGCTTCCCGAAGAGCGCCAGGTCGGACGTCCCATGCGTGTTTATCGAGTAGACATGCGTGACGTAGGTCGTGTCCGGCTGCAGGCCCCTGACCTGGACGATCGTGCCGCGGGTCACCGCTTCCTGCACGATCGTCGCGTCGTTGGGCTGCGTCGTCAGGATGAAGTAGCCGACGACGTTCGTGCCGGCTTGCCAGGACAGCACCGCGCTCGTCTCTGACGGGATCACCTCAACCTCGTGTGGCGCCGTCGGCAACTTGCCGGGGCTGAGGATGGTGTTGAACAGGCTGAACACCAGGTCCGCGCCCTGCATCGATCCCCAGCCGGTCACGTCGTCGAAATATCTGCCGGCGCTATACCCGGCGATGCCGAGGTCGGTTTGCCCGTTATTGCCGCTGACGATGTCGTTGTAACCGCCGAACGCGCTGTGCGCTTCCGCGATCCTGTAGTTGGTCGGGTTGAAGCTGCCGATCGGCCCGAATCCGATGCCTTTGCTGGCCTCGTTCATGATCGTGTAGAACCCCGCCCAGAGCGGCGACGCAAGGCTGGTTCCGCCCACCTGCAGCCAACCGCCGTTGACGGCCGAGTAGACCGACGCGCCCGTCGTGGGATCTCCGTCGGCGGCAAGATCCGGCACGTTGCGGAAGGTGTTGGAGCCGCCGTTGGCCAACGCCACGGATTGGAACACGCCGGGGTTCGGCTCGTAGAGCTGGTAGGCAGGAAGCGGCCAGAAGCTGCTGACGCCACCGCCGGACGCGCCGAAGAACTCGTTCATCTTGCCCCAGGCGACCTCGACCTCGTAGGCGGATTTCGGTCCCGTCGACAGCGTCGTGCCGCCGACGCCTGTCACGTCCGGCTGCGAGGCGGGATCGAGCACGTTGTAGCCGCTGAGCCCGCCCTGGCCCTCCGCACCTTGGTCGCCGGAACTGGCGAACACCGCCTGGCCCTGCGCCGTCATTTGCGTCAGCACTGCCGCTTCCGCCTGCAAGGCGGCGTTGCCCTGCCGGCCTTCGGAATTGCCGTAGGATATGCTGATGGTCTGCGCCAGGTCGTCGTCCGCCATCGCGGCCAGCGAGTCCAGCAGCGCTACCTGGAAGGTGCCGGTTCCCTGTTCGTAGTCGATGATCTTGACCAGCCGCGGGTTGATGCCGACGAGGGTCTCGATGTCGAGCACCGATTCGAGCTCGACGTCGGCGCTGTTGACCGAACCGTCATAGGAGTCGACAGGCCTGACTACGACGGGCGTGGACGGGAGGTGGTAATGCTGTTCGAAGGTCGTGACGTCACCGGAGGTGAAGCCGCCCTGTTCGAACACCGCCGCCGTTTCGGAAGGCGCGCGTGGCAACCCCAGATTCGGTATGTCGTAGGCGGTGCGGAAGTCGCTCGGGCTGTAGGCCCCGAGCACGCCGGTGCCGCCTGCGGATTGCGGGCTGGCCGGCGCGCGGCGGAACAGCGGGGCGAAGCGCTTCACGCTCGACAGCCCGACGACTGCGCTGACCCGTCCTGCCAGAGCCTGCGGCAGCGTGGGCGCGATCGACGGCGCGAAAGCGTCCTCTCCGGCTGCCGTGCGGTACTGGGCCAGGCGGGTTGCGAACAAGTGCTCGATCTGCGCCACGGTGCCGCTAACGCTCAGCGTCGTGCGGCTGGACGTGACCGCGCCCGGCGTCAGGCCGTTCTCCACCGCCCACTGCCGCAGCGCCTGGTAGTCCGCGGCACTCGCGCCGAACCGCGCGGCGAACGCGGCCGGGGTGAGGAAGTGTCCGTAGTCCGGACTGCCGTGGTCCAGCACGCGGCGGGTGAAGGCTTCGGCGCCGGCCGTGTCGCCCAGCGGCAGCGCCAGCACCAGACGCATCGTGCCGGCCGCATCCAGGTCGCCGACGCGGCTGCCGAGCTGGGCGGCCTGGGGCGCTGCGAAGACACCCTGGGCGTGCGCCGGCGATGCCAGGGCGGAGCATACCGCAAGCGCGGCCAGGGTGAGAGGGCTAATACGCATCGTGAGTCTCCAAGCGATGTTGGGGCAGCTCGAGAACACAAGGGCGCGCGGCGACCTTGTGTCAGAAATCAGGCTCCTGAGGGAAAGACGGCTCGCGAGAGCTGTTATTCCCTGCGAACCGCCTGATTTCTTTCGCCACGGTATTTCTGCCAACCCAGCCACCGGGACGTCGCTTGGCGGATTGTCGGCTATAACCTAGCCTACGCGCGATGCAAATGCAGCGCGCGTTCAGGCTGCAGCACGCTTGACGATGCCTTCGGCAAGCAGGCTGCGGGCAGTGTCGATGATCGCGTCGTCATTGCTGCGCGGCGCCCAACCGAGCTGGCGCTTCGCCTTCTCTGCAGACACGGCCCGCTTCTTGTTCAGCTCATATAGCCGGCCCCGCACGACCGGATCAAACACCGACGACAACCGGACGAGCCAGCCCGGCAGGCGACGCCCTGGCACCTTGCCGGCGATCTCCGGTACGCGTTCACGCAGCACGCGAGCCACGTCTTCCATCCAATAGAACGGTCCGGCGCCGATGTAACGCTGACCGGCGGCTTCCGGCGCGCGTAACGCCCGGACATGCAGGTCGGCGATGTCGCGCACATCGGCCAGTGGCCAGCCAAACGGCGGCAGGCCAGGGAGCGAACCGTCCATCAGCTTCAGAACGATGTCGAGCGAGGCCGAAAAGTCGCCGCCGAGCACGGGACCGATTACCGCGCCGGGGCAGATGGTGGCGAGTTCGAGCGCGCCGCCTTCGCGGGCGTGCCAGTCCCAGACGGCGCGTTCCGCGATCATCTTCGAGCGCTCGTAGGCAGAGCTGTCGGCGCGGTCGCTCGGGTCGGACCAGTCCAGCTCGGTGAAGGGCTGCGGTCGTCCGCCGTGACCGTACGTGACCGCAGCCGTCGACGAAGTCATCACCACGCGCCGCACGCCGGCGTTGCGGGCCGCCTTGAGAACCCGCAATGCGCCGTCTCGGGCTGGCCGCACGAGTTCCTCGTCGCTGCTCGGGTTGCGCGCCGGGAAGGGTGATGCGACGTGCAGCACGCCTGAACAGCCGGAACAGGCCTCCTGCCAGCCGGCATCGGCGTCGAGGTCCGCAACCACGACCTTGAGCCGGTCGTCCGCGCGGACCACCCTGCCGACCGCGGCACGGAGTTCGGCCTCGCGCGAGAGGCTGCGGACGGTGGTGGTGACGTCCGAACCTTCCTGGAGGAGCTGAGCGATACAGAAGCTGGCGATGTAGCCCGATCCCCCTGTTACGAGCACATGTTCGACTTTATCCATGGTGATTCCCTTGCATTCCGCGCGCAGAAAGACACATTGGACTGTTAATGTCTAGCCCGTCCGACATTGCGCTCAGACGTATCTTGCTCGCGGCGATGACGCTGTTCGGCCGGCACGGCTTTCAGCGGACGAGCATGGCCGACATTGCGCGCGAGGCGGCCATCGCGCGAGCGACGCTGTATCTTCGCTTCGCGGACAAGCGCGCGCTTTTTGAAGCGCTGGCGTCGTTGCTGGTCGATGAAGCCCTTGCCCGGGCGGAGGCCGCCTGGATTGGTGATGCACCACTGTCGACGAACATCGCCGCCACCCTGCTCGCCAAGGACCTCGGCTTCTTCCAGATCCTCAACACCACACCGCACGGGTCGGAGCTGCTCAGGCTGGAGGCGGAGATGACCGCGGCCCACGTCGCACGGCTCGATACAGAGTTCGAGGCGTTGCTCGCCAGACGCGGCCGCGCGGTGGCACAGAGCGGCGCAGACCTGACAGCTTTCGACGGCGCGGACGGCTTCGCGGCGTTCCTCGCGACCGCCGGTTCCAGTCTGAAGCACCAGGTTCGCACCGAGGAGAGCTTCCGCGCCATGGTGGATCGCCTGGCCCGTGTCTCGGCGCGCGCGGCGGGTCAGAGCTGAGGCGGTGTGTGCGGCGGGGGCAAGGAAGGCCTGCTTTTTTGAAAAAAAAGAAACAAAAAACTTTTGCTTCCCGTCGCATCTGCAGCAGCCGGGTGCCGCCGGATAGATCGAGGCAGCTGAGCTTGCGCAGGAAGCAAAAGTTTTTTGCTTCTTTTTTTCAAAAAAGAAGGCCTTCCTTGCTTGCCCAAGCATCAACCAACTCGTTGCGCATGTTCGAGCCGGGAATATCGAGGACGGAGCCGCCCTCCAGCACGCCCGCGTTGTTGACGAGGATCTCCACGTTCCACCGTAACGCCTTCCGGCGGTCGCCATTGTCGGTAACGTCCAGCTTCTCGACGCGCAGGGCCACGCCGCGGTCGCTGGCCTGCCGTTCGAGCGCTTCGACCTGCGCATAGACTTGAACGGCGGCGATCACGTCGAAGCCTTTCGCGGCCAGCCGCATCGCGGTCTCGTTGCCGAAGCCGGTGCCTGCACCGGTGATGAGTACGGTTTTCATGTATTCTCTTCTGGTTGTAAGGGTTGTCGCCGATGGTGGTCACCGCGGTCGGGAGGCGGCTCAGGTCCGCTCCAATGCCTCGGTAACGGCAATAACGCAGGCGTAATCATCGTCCGGCCGTATCCTGCCTGCATGGGCGTATAGCTGCGCCGCGGCAGCCATGCTCGGCATGCAAGCGCCACGCGCGCCCGCATCTGCGAGCAGCAGGCCCATGTCCTTCGACATCAGCTTGGCCGGGAACTGCGGCGGATAGTTGTCGGCCTTTGCCATCTCCAGCTTGCGCTTGTGATGCTCGGACACGAGGATCAGGTCGGACAGCTCGTCGATCAGGATGCGGCGATCGAGCCCGGCGCTGGCGCCATACGCTAGGCCTTCCGCCAGCGCCGCGGTGCCCAGTGCCATGACGCCATTGATGATGAGCTTGGTCACCGCACCGTCGCCCACAGGGCCGACATGGACGGTCCTGCGGCCGATGACGTCGAGGATCGGCTTCGCTGCCGTAACGTCCTCCTCGGAACCGCCTGCAAGGAACACGAGCTTGCCCGATTCCGCCTCCGGCGTGCTGCCGGACATCGGCGCCTCGACATAGCCGATCCCCTTCGCGGCGGCGGCGTCGGCCAGCGCCTTCGACGCACCCGGCGAGACGGTGCTGAAATTGATGATGACCTGGCCCTCGCGCGCACCTTCGAGCGCGCCGCCCGGGGCGGTCATCGACTGGTGCAGAGCCGCATCGTTGGGCACGGTGACAAGGATCGCGTCGACCTTTTTTGCCAGCAATGCGGCGCTGCCGGTCAGTGCAAACCCGTCGACCTCGCCCCCGTCATGGGCGACGTCGAACGCGATCACGGGGTAGG
>CAXUOA010000198.1:0-5697 GCA_964252625.1 uncultured Acetobacteraceae bacterium
CTGCGTCACTGGCTCGTCTCGTTCTGCAGACGCGACTGCCGGCAGGACCAGGACCGGCGATGGTGCAGGCGCCGGGGCCAAAAGTTTTTTGGTTCTTTTTTTCAAAAAAGAACTGCTTGCTTTCTTCCTCCTGGCCTTCCCCGCGCAAGCCGAACCCTGAAATTCACCACCTGGAACCTGAACTGGCTCACCACCAGAACCCACGCCGAGGCCGACCTCCCGCGTGACGTCCACACCCGCGCGCCCGAGGATTTCACCCGCCTCGCCGCCTACGCCCGCCAGCTGAACGCCGACGTGGTCGCGTTCCAGGAAGTGGACGGCCTGCAAGCGGCACAAACCCTGTTCAATCCCGCCGACTACACCATCCTCACCATCGCCGAACCCGTGACCCAGCGCGTCGGCATCGCGGTCCGCCACGCCATCACCGTCACCCGCAACCCGGACGTGACCGCGCTGGACGTGGAACCCGACGCCGTACACAAACTGCGCGACGGCCTGGACGTGACGCTAGGCCTGCCCGGCAACCAGACGCTGCGCGTGCTGGTCGTCCACCTGAAAACCGGCTGCCAGACGGACGACCTGGCCTCCACCCGCCCGCAATGCCGCCTGCTCGCCCGCCAGGTCCCCGTGCTGGCCGGCTGGGCCGCCGCGCGCCGGAAAGAAGGCGTAGCCTTCCTGGTGATGGGCGATTTCAACCGCGTGTTCGACGAACCGGAGGAGGTGGGCGCCGCTTTGGCCGCCGCAGCCCCGCTCACCCGCGTCACCCAGGGCCGCGCCAATCCCTGCTGGCAAGGCGAGCCGTTCATCGACCACATCTTCGCGGGCGGGCCGGCCCGCGCCTGGCTGGTCGCCGGCTCGCTGCGCGTGCAAACCTACCGCGAAGAGGATCCCGCCCTGAAGGCGCGCCTGTCGGACCACTGCCCGGTCTCCGTGCGCCTCGACCCGCCGGCGCCCTGACGGCGCCGCCGGGCACGCCCGGCGGCGCCCCACCGGAACGTGAATGCTCCGCGGCAAAAAGAACCGGCCGGTGTTCAACCGCCCGCCATCGGTCTGCGTTCGGAAGGGCCTGTCAGGGAGAGTCTCCAATGAACAAGTCCAACGCGGTCGGTGCGCTGTTCGGCGCCGCCGCCCTTCTCGCCGCCGTGCCCGGCCACGCCCAGCCGGTCTCCGGCACGCTCAGCATCAACGGCGACAAGATCAACTATGAGGTGTCCGGCAGCGGCCCCGCCATGCTCCTCATCCACGGCTTCCCGCTGAGCGAGCATTTGTTCGACAAGCAGCGCGACTATTTCAGCCGCAACTACATGGTGATCACGCCCAGCCTGCCCGGCTTCGGCAACAGCACCACCGGCACCACCTACCAGACCGACGCCACCTACGCCGCCGACATGATCGGCCTGCTGAAATACCTCAACGTGACCAGCGCCCTCATCGGCGGCCACTCGATGGGCGGCCAGGTCACGCTGGAGATGTATCGCGAGCAGCCGGGCCTGTTCACCGGCATGATCCTGTTCGACACCAATCCCGCCGCGGCCAACCTGATCGAGAAGGCCGAGTGGCCCGGCTACGGCCGCATGGCGCGCGCCATGGGCGCGGCGTCCATCGCACCCTCCGCCGCCGCCGTGATGGTGACCGGCGATGCCGTCGCCAAGTATCCGCAGATGCTGACCGAGATCGAGGCGGAGATCGACATGGCCATGCCGGCCGGCGTCGTCGGCGGCGCCAACGCCCTGGTCACGCGCCTGGACTACACGCAGATGCTCGGCCAGATCAGCGTTCCCACCCTGGTGGTGGTCGGGCAGGACGACACGGTCTACCCGGTGGCGATCAGCAAGGCGTTCGCCCCGGCCATCCCGAACGCCAGGCTGGCGGTGATACCCGGCGTGGCGCATGCCAGCATGTTCGGCAATGCGGAAGCGGTAAACAGCGCGATCGCCAGCTTCTTCTCGCCCTGACCGCCGGACGAACTTTCACGCCCTGCCGGGTGTTCTCCTGTCGCACCCGGCAGCGGCGCCGAACGGCCGCCGCTGCTCCGACAGGAGTTCCACCATGGCCTACACAGCAATCGCCACGACCACCGCCGGCCGCAACGGCCACGTCGACAGCTCGGACAGCGTGCTCCACCTCGATCTGGCGATGCCCGGCTCCGGCAAGCCCGCCGCCACCAACCCGGAGCAGCTCTTCGCCGCCGGCTACTCCGCCTGCTTCGGCTCCGCCATCATGGCCGTCGCCGGCGCCGACAAGTTAAAGCCGGAAGCCGTGCACGTGACCGCGGAAGTCACCCTTATCGTGAACGGCAACGACTACAGCCTGGCGGTCAAGCTGAAGCCCACGATCGGCGGCCTGGACCGTGCCACCGCCGAGGCGCTCGTGCAGAAGGCCCACACGGTCTGCCCGTATTCCAAGGCCCTGCGCAATAACGTGCCGGTGGAGATCGAACTGCAGTGAGCGCCGGCACCGCCTTTGTCACCGGCGCCACCGCCGGTTTCGGGGCGGCCATTGCCCGCCGCCTGGTGGCTGACGGCTGGCGCGTGGTGGCCAGCGGCCGCCGGCAGGACAGGCTGGACGCGCTGGCCGCCGAACTGGGCGATGCCGTCCTGCCGTTCAGGCTGGACGTGACCGACGCCGCCGCCGTGGCCGTCCTGCCAGCCAGCCTGCCTGCCGGCTGGCAGGCCATAGACGCGCTGGTGAACAACGCCGGCCTGGCGCTGGGCCTGGCCCCCGCCCAACAGGCGGACGTGGCCGACTGGGACCGCATGGTCGCCACCAACGTCACCGGCCTGATACACACCACTCACGCCCTGCTGCCTGGCATGGTGGAGCGCGACCGCGGCCACGTCCTCAACCTCGGCAGTATCGCCGGCACCTACCCCTACCCGGGCGGCCACGTCTACGGCGCCACGAAGGCGTTCGTACGCCAGTTCACCCTGAACCTGAAATCGGACCTGGTGGGCACCAACGTGCGCGTCACCGACATCGAGCCGGGCCTGTGCGGCGGCACGGAGTTCTCCGAAGTCCGCTTCGGCGGCGACACGGAAAAAGCCGCCGCCGTCTACAAGGACACCACGCCGCTCACCGCCGCCGACATCGCCGAGGCGGTCGCCTGGGTGCTGAACCTGCCCAAGCACGTCAACATAAACCGCATCGAGATGATGCCGACCTGCCAGGCCACCGGGCCGTTCAACATCAGGCGCGCCCCCTCTCCACACTCTGCGTCTTGAAACACCGTCACGCGCGCGCGCTGCTGGACCGCTACCGGGTCACCGACGGCGGCAAGTTCTCGCTCGCCGACTGCAAGCCCGACGACCACGGCGACGGCCTCGTCGACCACGACGCCATCGAGGACCTGCTGAAGGACGGCGTCGCCCGGTTGTCCGAACTGCAGACCCGGCTTTACGCCGCCGGCACGTGGTCGATGCTCGTCGTGCTGCAGGCCATGGACGCGGCCGGCAAGGACGGCACCATCAAGCACGTCATGACGGGCATCAACCCGCAAGGCGTGGACGTCACCGCCTTCAAGCAACCCGGCCCCGTCGACCTCGCGCACGGCTTCCTCTGGCGCGTGCAAGCCCATGCCCCGGCTGCCGGCCGCATCGCCATCTTCAACCGCAGCCAGTACGAGGACGTACTGGTGTCCCGCGTGCACCCCGAGCTGCTGGCGCACGCGCATCTGCCGGATGCCGCGCACGGCCGGAAATTCTGGAAACACCGGCTGGAGGATATTGCCGCCTTCGAGAAATACCTGACGCGCCAGGGCACGGTGGTGCTGAAAGTGTTCCTCAACGTCAGCCGCGCCGAGCAGCGGCGCCGCTTCCTCAGCCGCATAGACGAGCCGCACAAGAACTGGAAATTCAGCGCCGCCGACCTGAAGGAACGCGAATTCTGGGATGCCTACCAGGACGCCTACCAGCACGCGATCGCCGGCACCGCGTCACCGGACGCACCCTGGTTCGTGGTGCCCGCCGACAACAAGCCGTTCGCACACCTGATCGTGGCAGAGGCAATGATCGAGGCGCTCAGCGCGCTCGACCTGCAAGAGCCCTCGCCGCCAGCCGACGAGGCAGCGCGCCTTGCCAAGGCGCGCGCGGAGCTGGTGGGCGAGTAAGTAAGTAAGCAAGGTCTTCTTTTTTGAAAAAAAGAAGCAAAAAACTTTTGCGCCCTGTCGGCGATTGGCCGAACAGGGCCGCGACATCTTCCATATACAGTGGGTGGCAGCCGGAAAAGCCGCCCGGTTCCTCAGGGCTGAGATGAAACGAGCGGGCGTAACCTACACCCAACTTGCGGAGAAATTAAAGGCTAGAGGAAACAGAAGCGTCTAGTACCAGCAGGCTCGCGCGCGGAACATTCGCGGCTATTTTCTTTCTGGCGGTTGTGGCGACTCTAGAAATGGAACGTGTGGAGATTTCGGACTTGTAGGATGACAACCGTTAAGCTCAAGTCCAAGCGAACCAAGTTTTGCGATTGTGCCAACCCCAGAAATCTGTTGATTAGAATTGAACCTGGCAATATAGCTTCTGAACTTAT
This sequence comes from uncultured Acetobacteraceae bacterium, assembly GCA_964252625.1. Classification (GTDB taxonomy): domain Bacteria; phylum Pseudomonadota; class Alphaproteobacteria; order Acetobacterales; family Acetobacteraceae; genus BOG-908. Next base: position 4,525 of record CAXUOA010000198.1, read on the forward strand.
CAGGGTAGCGGCAAAATAAAACCATTCCGCCGTTTATGACATTTCCATTGTAGTTTAAGGCAACAGAAATATATCCTTGGTCTGTCGGGATTATATTAAGACCGTCTAAAACGCCAGTGTATCTTATCAACATTCCAATATAAGGCTTAATCAAGGCTTCAATCTGAACAGGATTTTCACGTTTTTTTAGGTCATTGAAATAATCCAAAGTCTTATCGGTAAACTCCCGTTTTTCCTCCGAATCATCCAGTATTTCAAAAAGAAACGGGTTTGTCTGCGACAAAGGCGGTTCCGAGGGCTGTATGAGAATTGGCGGCTGGGGCTCAGCTTGCGCAGTAAGCACCGGCAAGTGACGAGCACCCTCCTGTATGCCATCTGCCTGAGTAAGCTCTTGATTTAAAGGTTCAGGCGCTACCTTCGGTGTCGGCCACAAGTAAGCTGCTGCAAATCCGACAAAGCATAGACTACTAATTAGCATTCCATAAACCGAAACCATTCTTACTGCTCGTCCTGAACTACAACTGTTCGCTGCCTCATCTTTTAACTCTGCAATCGCACCGTAAATGATAAGCACTAAACCTAATCCAAGGCTGGCCGCAAATATTCCCGCCTTGACTGGTGGCGAAAACCCAAACAGCTCTGCCCCGAATATACCGGAAAACATCAACGGAATAGCCGAGGCGCCAAAGAAAAAACCGGACTTAGGCGTCGCTCGCATGTGGGCAGGCTTACCCCAACTTTAAACCGTTCGTCGACAGAGCCGAACCTAACTGCGCACACCTTCCTAAACATGGTGCCCCAATCTGGTTGCGGGTGATGCATCCTACCGAGTTTTTGGCGGTGTTCCTAGGGCTTGTGCCTGCAAGTAAGTCCTTCTCTTTTGAAGCCGCTGTCGCCGACCCGTTAATCAACGCGCGTGCCCGCCCCAGCAACAGGAAACAAAAGTTTTTTGGTCCTTTCTTTCAAAAAAGGACTGCTTGCCTTCCTCCCTTTCGCCAGCAGCTACAAACCAAGGCACCAGCAAGGCCCTATGCTTCCCCACCGCCCGCGCTAAGTTCCCCCAATGCCGGACTACGCACACGAGTCGCAGCACAACGGACGCGTAGCCGGCGTGGACGAGGTCGGTCGCGGCCCGCTCGCCGGCCCGGTGCTGGCGGCAGCCGTGGTGTTCAC
>CAXUOA010000199.1:0-3174 GCA_964252625.1 uncultured Acetobacteraceae bacterium
AAAAAAGGACCAAAAAACTTTTGCTTCGCTCGCATTTGCGTCAGCTGGGTGCTTCTGGATCAACCGAGGCGGCTGAACCGGCGCGGAGACAAAGGTTTTTTGCTTTTTTTTTCAAAAAAGAAGGCCTTCCTTGCCTGCTCAAGCACCGACCACATCCGGCAAATGCAGCTGGCCCGACGCGTAGAGGACAGCCTTGCCGGCAAGGCGAACCCGGTCGCCGGCCAGCGTGCACACCATGCTGCCGCCACGGGCGCTGGCCTGCCTGCACACCAGCGTGTTGCGGCCCAGTCTCTCCGCCCAGTACGGCATCACCTGCGTGTGCAACGATCCGGTCACCGGGTCTTCTTCTATGCCGTAAGCCGGCGCGAAGTAGCGGCTGGTGATGTCTGCCCCGTCCTCCCCGCCCGCCGCCGTCACGATCAGCGCACCGCCGGGCAGCGCGCGTATCGCAGACGGGTCGGGCCGCAATGCTGCCACGTGCCCGGCGCTCGGTAGCACGGCCACGATGTCGGCCGATTTGAACATCCCGATTGGTTCTACACCCAGGATTCGCGCCACTTCCGGCACGTTGGCCGGCGCGAAGCCGTGTGCGGGAAAATCCAGCTCCACCTTTGCGCCCGAGACAATGGCGGTCAGCACGCCGGAGCGGGTGTGGAAGCGATACGGCCCGCCATGGCCTTGGCCGGCCAGGATGAAGGCGGTGGCCAGCGTGGCGTGGCCGCACAAATCCACCTCCATGGTGGGCGTGAACCAGCGCAGGCTGAAACCATCCGCTTCAGGCACGGCAAAGGCGGTCTCGCTAAGGTTGTTCTCGGCCGCGATCTGCCGCATCAGCGCCTCTGGCAGCGCCGCCTCCGGTAGCACCACGGCGGCTGGGTTGCCGGTGAACAGCCGGTCGGTGAAGGCGTCCACCACCCAGTAGGGCGTCTGCATCAATCCGCCTCCGCCAGAGCCGAAGCCCGCCCGATCACCTCGCACAGTTCGGCCACCACCTCGGCCACCACAGCCTCGTCCTCGCCCTCGGCCATCACCCGTATCAGCGGCTCCGTGCCGCTCGGGCGCAGCAGCAGCCGGCCGCTGCCGGCCAGGCGCGCTTCCACGTCCCGCACCGCGGCGAGCACGCTGGGATGGTTCAGCGGCTGGCCGCCGGCAAAGCGGACATTTCGCAGCAATTGCGGCAGCGGCGCAAAACGGCGGCACACCTCGCTCGCCGGCCTTGCCTCCGTCATTATCGTCGCCAGCACCTGCAGCGCGGCCACCAGCCCGTCCCCCGTAGTCGTGAAGTCGGACAGGATCATGTGGCCGGATTGTTCGCCGCCGACGTTTATGCCGCTCTCCCGCATGCGTTCCACCACGTAGCGGTCGCCCACGCGCGTGCGGTCCAGGGTCAGCCCCTGCGCGCCCAGGAAGCGCTCCAGGCCCAGATTGCTCATGACGGTCGCCACCACGCCGCCGCCGCGCAGGCGCCCCTCGCGTGCCCAGGATTGCGCGATCAGGGCCAGCACCTGGTCGCCGTCGATCAGGTGGCCGCGCTCGTCGGCAAGCAGAACGCGGTCGGCATCGCCATCGAGCGCGATGCCCAGGTCGGCGCCATGGGCCAGCACCTCGCCGCAGAGCTGCGCCGGCTGGGTGCTGCCGCATTCCCGGTTGATGTTGAAGCCGTCCGGCGAGACCCCGACCGGGATGATCTCCGCACCCAGCTCGGCCAGAACGGTGGGCGCCCCGCGGTCGGCGGCGCCGTGCGCGCAATCGACCACGATGCGAAGCCCGTCCAGGGTCAGGCGGCGCGGAAAGCTGGCCTTTGCACTTTCGATGTAGCGGCCGGCTGCGTCTTCCAGCCGCCGGGCGCGGCCGAGCTTCGCCGGCGCCGCCAGCCGGCCGGAGAGATCGGTCTGCATCAGCCGTTCGATCTCGGTCTCCGTCTCGTCGGAGAGCTTGAAGCCGTCCGGACCGAACAGCTTTATGCCGTTGTCCTCAAAGGCGTTGTGGCTTGCGGAAATCATCACGCCAAGGTCCGCGCGCATCGAGCGGGTGAGCATGGCGATGGCCGGCGTGGGCAGCGGGCCGACCAGAAGCACGTCCATGCCGGCACTGGTGAAGCCCGCCACAAGCGCCGGCTCCAACATGTAGCCGGACAGCCGCGTGTCCTTGCCTATGATCACCTGGTGGCGATGGTCACCACGGACGAATTGCAGCCCTGCCGCCAGGCCCACGCGCAAGGCGGTCTCCGGGCTCATCGCCCCGGTATTCGCACGGCCACGTATGCCGTCGGTTCCGAAAAGCTTGCGATCCATGGCAATTCCCACCACACGCCCGATCAGCCGGGCCTCACGATCCTAGATAACGCATCCGTGAATAACGTTCCACATCCGTAGCGCCTGCGCGGTTTCCGCCACGTCATGGGTGCGTATTACAGCAACACCCTGGCTGGCGGCATACAGCGCGGCGGCGATGGAGCCCGGCGCACGCCGCCCGGCGTCAGGCTCGCCGGAATATTGGCCGATGAAGCCTTTCCGCGACGCGCCGACGAGGATCGGCAGGCCGAGACTGCGCAGAGTGCCAATCGCGCGCAGAAGCACCAGGCTTTGGGCGGGCGTCTTGGCAAAGCCGAGGCCGGGATCGATGGTGATGCGGGATCGGGCAATACCGCCCGCCTCGGCGCGGGCAACGCTGGCGCCAAGCTCGGCTGCCACGTCCGCCACTACGTCCCCATACTGTGTCAACGTCTGCATCGTCTGCGGCGTGCCACGCATGTGCATGAGGATCACGGGGCAATCCACAGCGGCAAGCACGTGCAGCGCGGCGGGATCATGCCGCAGGGCAGAGACGTCGTTGATGACGGCGGCGCCGGCGTCGAGGGCCGCCTGCATCGTGGACGCGTGGCGGGTGTCCACCGACACGCGGGCACCCTGCCGTGCGAGTGCCCGTATGGTGGGGAGGATACGCCGCCGCTCTTCGGCGGGATCGACGGGCTCGGCGCCGGGACGGGTACTCTCGCCGCCTATGTCGATCATGTCCGCGCCGTCTTGCAGCAGCGCCAGGCCTGCGGAGACGGGGTCGGCGTGCCGGGCGCCGTCGCTGAAACTGTCGGGGGTGACGTTCAGGATACCCATCAGGGTGGGTGTTTGCATGAGGCTTAAGGGAAGCAAGGCCTTCTTTTTTGAAAAAAAGAAG
>CAXUOA010000199.1:3274-5678 GCA_964252625.1 uncultured Acetobacteraceae bacterium
GGGTGTTTGCATGAGGCTTAAGGGAAGCAAGGCCTTCTTTTTTGAAAAAAAGAAGGCCTTGCTTGCTACCCAGGCTGCGGCGCCGGATCCATCCCAGGCGGCAACGACGAAGGTTTGGAGCTGGTGGTAGGCACCGAAGCACGACGCTGCTCAGGCGCCGGCTCGTCGACCACCCGCCGTATCACCGGCTCGCCGCGCAGCACCGTGCGTATCTCCTCGCCGGACAGTGTCTCGTATTCCAGCAGCCCGCGTGCCAGCCGGTTCAGCTCGTCATGGTGCTCGGTCAGCACCTGCTTGCTCTTGGCATACGCCGTATCGATGATCGACTTGATCTCGATGTCGATACGCTGCGCCGTGTGCTCGGACACGCTCTTGTTCTGCTGCACCGAGTGGCCGAGGAACAGCTCCTGGCTGTTGTCGCCGTAGGCGATCATGCCGAGGCTCTCGCTCATGCCCCACTCGGTCACCATGCGGCGGGCCATGTCGGTCGCCATCTTGATGTCGCCGCTGGCGCCGTTGCTCACCTTGTCGGCGCCGAAGGTCAGCTCCTCGGCAACGCGGCCGCCCATCGCCATGGCGAGCTGGGCCACCATCTTGGCCTTGCTGGTGGAGTAGCGATCGCCTTCCGGCAGGCTCATCACCATGCCAAGCGCACGGCCACGCGGAATGATGGTGGCCTTGTGGATCGGGTCGCACTCCGGCTCGTAGATGCTGCAGATGGCGTGCCCGGCCTCGTGGAAGGCGGTCATCTCCTTTTCCGCCTCGCTCATCACCAGGCTGCGGCGCTCCGCGCCCATCATCACCTTGTCCTTGGCGTGCTCGAACTCGGCCATCGCCACCACTCGCTTGGATAGCCGGGCGGCCAGCAGGGCGGCCTCGTTGACCAGGTTGGCGAGATCAGCACCGGAGAAGCCGGGCGTGCCGCGGGCGATCGTCTTGGGGTCCACGTCGCTGGCCAGCGGCACCTTGCGCATGTGCACGCGCAGGATTTTCTCGCGGCCCAGCACGTCCGGGTTGGGCACTACCACCTGGCGGTCGAACCGGCCGGGGCGCAACAGCGCCGGGTCCAGCACGTCCGGCCGGTTGGTGGCCGCGATCAGGATGACGCCTTCGTTGCTCTCGAAGCCGTCCATCTCGACAAGCATCTGGTTCAGCGTCTGCTCGCGCTCATCGTTGCCGCCGCCGAGTCCCGCGCCGCGGTGACGGCCGACAGCGTCGATCTCGTCGATGAAGATGATGCACGGCGCGTTCTTCTTACCCTGCTCGAACATATCGCGCACACGGCTAGCGCCGACACCCACGAACATCTCCACAAAGTCGGAACCGGAAATGGTGAAGAACGGCACGTTGGCCTCACCGGCGATGGCGCGCGCCAGCAGCGTCTTGCCGGTGCCGGGCGGGCCCACCAGCAGCACGCCCTTGGGGATCTTGCCGCCCAGGCGCTGGAACTTCTGCGGGTCCTTGAGGAACTCGACGATCTCCTGCAGCTCACTCTTCGCCTCGTCGATGCCGGCCACATCCTCGAAGGTCATGCGGCCCTGCTTTTCGGTCAGCATGCGGGCGCGGCTCTTGCCGAAGCCCATCGCCCGGCCGCCGCCGGACTGCATCTGGCGCATGAAGAACACCCAAACGCCGATCAGCAACAGCATCGGGAACCAGGAGAGCAACGTGCGCACCAGCGGGTTCACGCCGTCGTCGTCGGCCTTAGCCACCACGTGCACGCCCTTGTCGGTCAGGCGCTGCAGCAGGTTAGGGTCTTCAGGCGCATAAGTCTGGAAGGCATGGTTGTCGCTGAGCGACCCGGTCACCGTGTGGCCCTGGATCACCACGTCACGCACGTGGCCGCTGTTCACTTCGCCCACGAAGTCCGAATACGCCATGGCACTGGCGGCGTGCTGCCCAGTGCCCGGTTGGAAAAGGTTGAACAGCACCACGAGAAGCAGCGCGATGATGACCCACAAAGCCAGATTACGGCCGAAATTGCTCATTGCGTCCCAGTCCCAGACGAACCTGCCGGTTCGCGTTCAACCCAAAACTCCGGCCGCCGCCCGGCACTTGCTCGGCAGTGCGGGGTTCGGCCGATCCTTAGCCAGGGACATGGTGCGTCCACGAGGCTTGCGCATCCCCCGTCCTACCCCGCACTTGCGGCAGGGTGGGGCGGAGACAGCGTTAGCTTGACGCCGGAATTTGTCCATCCCGTAAATGCGCCCGCCGGCAGGCGGGACACCAGATGCGGAACATCGCGGAGCTCGCCGCCCGACCACAGCGCCGGCAAAGTGCGCAGCACGGCGGCGGGCAGGCCCGTCCACCGGCGCAGCAACGGAGCAGCCTGGCCCACCGCCGATACGCGCAGGCCGGGCGGCAGGGGTCCGGCTGCGGTGACGACGAAGCGGCCGTCCCACAC
>CAXUOA010000200.1:0-5629 GCA_964252625.1 uncultured Acetobacteraceae bacterium
GCCTGGTAGAGCACCTGCTTTGGGAGCAGGGGGCCGGAGGTTCGAATCCTCTCGCCCCGACCACATGGAGACCCGACACCCATGCCCGCCCGCGCCCGCATCTTCCAGCAGCCAAAAACCGCCATGTCCTCCGGCACCGCCTACACCACGCAGTGGGCGCTGGAGTGGGAGCCCACCCAGCAGCAGCGGCAGGACGCGCTGATGGGCTGGTTCGGCAGCGGCAACACCCAGGCGCAGGTGCATCTCCACTTCGCCACCAGGGAAGAGGCCATCGCCTACGCCGAGCGCCACAACATCACCTTCGACGTGGAACTTCCCCCCGTCCGCGTCCAGACACCCAAGATCTACGCCGACAACTTCAAATACGGTCGCCTGGAAAACTGGACCCACTGATCCGGCAAGCCTGCGACAGCGAAGCCGAACAGTCTTCTCGGCCCGGCACACCCAAGCCCACGCCGTCAGGCGCTGAGGCTTGGCGAGCCCGGCTGGATTCGAACCAGCGACCACGTGCTTAGAAGGCACGTGCTCTATCCAACTGAGCTACGGGCCCGTTCGCTCGCGGCGGAGGAAAGCGGAACGGGCAAGCGCGTGCAAGCGAGCAAAGCCTGCTTTCTGAAAAAGGTAGCGGAAAACCTCCGCGCCGGTTTGCCGGGCCGGCGCCCCGCACAGCCAGCCAGGGCTTGCGGCCAGCAAGGGCAGCCCGAGAGTCCGGCCTTCTTTCATCGAAGAACGGTCGGCCTGCGGCCGAACGAGACGCCACATTGCGCGTTCAACATGCCGAGAGAGCCATACCGCCCGACCGGGAGTGACCGCCATGCTTCGTTACGCTTTGCTGTTCGCGCTGATTTCCATCGTCGCCGGCGTGCTCGGCTTCAGCGGCATCTCCGCTGCCACAGCCGGTATCGCCAAGATATTCTTCTTCATCGCCATCGCCATCTTCCTGCTGTTCGTCATTCTGGCGATCACCGGGATAAACCTGATCAGCTAGGCATGCCGACCGTCTGGGCCACGCATGAGCGATGAGGAACATGCGCCGGACATAGTCCGGCGCAACATCGAACGCGTGCTGCGGCTGGAAGAGCACGCCGCACAGATCAAGACCTGGCCGGAAGCCGCCACCGACTGGATAGGCCGGTTTGTCGGTACGCTGACGTTCGTCGCCATCCATATGGCGCTGTTCATCATCTGGATCACGCTGAACTGCGGTGTGCTGAACCTCGTCGAGCCATTCGACCCTTATCCGTTCGCGCTGCTCTCCACCTTCACGTCCTGCGAGGCGGTGATCCTGACCGCCTTCGTGCTGATGTCGCAGAACAGGATGAGCAGCCTGGCCGGCCGGCGGGACCATTTCGACCTGCAGGTAAACCTGATGGCCGAACAGGAAGCTTCCATCACCATACAGATGCTGGACAGGATCAGCCGCAAGCTGGGCGTCACCCAGGAAAACTCCGACGAGGCGCTGGCGCTAAGCCGGACGTCCACCCTGCAGCATCTGGCAGAGGAACTTCATGCCCAGCTCCCCGGCAACGAGGACAGCCTGCCGTCCGATCAGGACCGCACGACGGTCACCAGCGGCTCGCAGGGCTTGCAGTAGCGCCACCCGTGCTCGTGCAACTCGTCCGGCGTGAACCGCGTGCCAGGTACGAATACGCTGCGCCACTGCCCGTCATGCCACCGCCACAGTTCGCATTCGACGCGCGCGGGAAACTGCATTTTCTGCAACGGCGGCACGAAAGCCAGCCAGTGCAATTCATGATGGGCAAAACCGGCGTCCGGCGCACAGGTGAGTGCCACCAGCGGAAGAAACTGACTGAACGCCGCCGTCCCGGCATGGCCAGCCTCGGCGAGAAGTGCGGACTGGCTCATGAAAGGCTCGCTCCGATTAGTTACGTTAGTATAACGCACTCATCCACGGAACGGCGGAGAAGCGGTAGTCACGTTTGTGTTTACCATCGGTCGGCGGCTAACGGAGGGTGCCTCGCGATCGAAGCGCCTGATCACGCGCAGACCTGTCGGGCACGATGACGCCGTGGTATTTTCGCTCCGGCTGACGGCGCGGCGCGACTCGTTCGCCGGAGCAGACCATGCAAAAGCCGGAGAAATGAAATGAGCCTGCGATGCCCTGTGATCTTGTTGATGGCGATGCCGCTCGCGGCCTGTATTGCGAACAGCGGCGTCATTGCCGTGGGCCCGAACACCTACACCGTCTCCGAAATGCGTGCGCCGGTGGCGGGCGGCGGACCAGCGGCGCGGGAAGCGGTGGTGGCGGAAGCCGCTTCTTTCTGCACCAGGCTGGGCCGCGTCGTCGTGCCGCTGGAACTTCGACCGGACGGCGATCCCTACACGCCGTATTATCCCACAGCCTTCGATGCAACCTTCAGCTGCAAGTGAAGCCGGGAGTTGTTTGTTTCGGAAGAAGACTGCGTGAGAAAGCACGCAGTGGTCAGCTGCCTTGGGAATATACCAACCCACTTTGGGATTGACGTTTGGCAAGCAGGCAAGGCCTTCTTTTTTGAAAAAAAGAAGCAAAAAACTTTTGCTTCATGTGCGGGCTTGAAGGCCTCGATCAATCCCATGGCAGGTGGCTGCTGCAAATGCGGAGGGAGCAAAACTTTGTTTCGTTTTGCAAAAAAGAAGGGTTTCCTGCCTATTCGGCCGCTGCGCGCTCCACGAACAGCCGGCTCGTGGCGTAGGACACCCACACGCGCCCGCGCTTCAGGAACGCCAGCCCCAGCAACCCGTCCCCGCTCTGCACCCGGCCGCTATTGACCACGGCGGCACGTGCGTCGCCGAACACCTCGCCCGCCACTTCCAGCCGCGCGATGATGTGCAGCCACCCTGCAAACGCCCGCTCGTTCACGCCGCGTCCGCTAACCGGCCGGCTCTCGTCGAGAACCTCCGGCGTGGCGCCCGCGCGCGCCGCCGCACGCGTGGACAGCACCAGGCCCGGCGATCCGGTGTCGAGCAGCAGATACACCGTCGTGCCGTCCACCTTCACCGGCACGCTCACGTGGCGTGAGGGCTGTATCTCGATCGGGGCCGAGCCGGTCGGCCCCGTCCAGTCGGGCTTGATCTCGGAACAGCCGGACACCTGCCACAACCCGAGCCGGCGGTGCGGCACGTCCAGGTCCAGGTCGAAATGCGACAGCAGGTCCGCACCGATCAACCCGCCCACCGGCGTCCGGTCGTCGGCCATCAGCCCCGCGAACGCTGCTACCGGAAAAGTCTTGCCGTCGACCGCTATTCCGCCCAGCGACAGCGTGCGCGTTCGCACGAGATAGAGATGGCTCTCCATGCCGCCCACCCCGAACACGTCCATCGTTTGGTCGAAGTCGCGCGGCAGCCTCAGCGCGTCCGCGGTGTTCTCCGCCAGCGTGGTGATACTGGAGCCGGTGTCGAGAAACATCATGCGCGGCGCGCCATCGATGCTGACGGGCACGTAGAGCTTGTTCTGCCAGAGCGTGAGCGGCAGCTCGGCGGCGCGGTGCATGGTGCATTCAGCACTTGCGGTTTGCGTCAGCACGCACAGCAGGAGGGCGAGGCGGAACATGGGCAGGCAAGGCTTTCTTTTTTGAAAAAAAGAAGCAAAAAACTTTTGCTCCTGGCGCTGTTCTGCCGTTTCGGCTCGTCCGACGATAGCACGATTGTTGCAGATTCAGGTAGCGCAAGTTTTCGAAGAAAGCTTTGCTTTCTTCCTATCCGTGCGGCGGCTTGGCCTCCTGCTGGCGGATCGGCTGCTTCAACGCCGCCGTAATGACCTCCGCCATCGCCTGCGCCAGGCAGGCATAGCCCCGGTTGTTCATGTGGAAGCCGTCGACCGCGATGAAGTCGTCGTAGGGCGCGCCTTCCGCCGCCCAATGGTCCATCAGCACGCTGCGCGAGAACAGGTTCACGCCGGTCTCCGCCGCGATCTGCCGCAGCGTCTCCTGCATCACCGCGTTCTCCGGCGAGGACAGGATGCGCGGGCTGCGCTGGTTGTCCATCAGCATCACGTCCGCGCCGGATGATTTCAGCTTGGCGATGCCCTCCTCCAGCAGATGCCGGAACACCGTCGGTGCCTCGTCGCGCACCGCGCCGTTTGCGCCCACCTGCCAGATCACCAGCTGCGGCCGTACCGCCAGCACGTCCTGGTCCAGCCGCGCCAGTTCCTCCGGCGCGTCCTGGCCGCCCACACCACGGTTGATGAAGGCGAAATCCGCTTTCGGCAGGCTTTCGTTCAAGCCCTTCTGCAACAGCGCCGGGTAGGAATGCGCGATGTCGGTGGCCATCCAGCCGCGTGTGGAGGAGGAGCCGAGCGCCACCGCCACCAGCGGCTGGTTGGTGGCCAGCGCGGCGCGGGTGTGTGGGAGCAGCGGGACGGGCAAGTCGCCCTTCGGCGGGCAGTCCTCGGCCAGCGCAGGCCAGGCAAGAAGCAGGCAAGCAAGTAGTTCTTTTTTGAAAAAAAGAACCAAAAAACTTTTACTCCGTCGGGTAGTGGCTGCGGTGAGCGCGCGTGTCAGACGGCGGGCTACGGCTTTGCTTCCTTCCTGAACCACTCAGGTAGCAGTACCCCCCACCGTAAGCCCCCTGATCTTCAACGTAGGCTGCCCGACCCCCACCGGCACGCCCTGGCCGTTCTTCCCGCAGGTCCCGATGCCGGGATCCAGCATCATGTCGCCACCCACCATGTCCACCTTGGTCAGGCTGTCCGGCCCGTTGCCGATCAGCGTGGCGCCGCGGATGGGAGCGGTGATGCGTCCGTCTTCAATCAGGTAGGCTTCGCTGGCGGAGAACACGAACTTGCCTGACGTAATGTCCACCTGGCCACCGCCGAAATTCACCGCGTAGAGGCCGCGCTTGACTGAGGCGATCATCTCGTCCTTCTCGTGGCTGCCGTTCAGCATCACCGTGTTGGTCATGCGCGGCATCGGCGCGTGGGCGAAGCTCTCCCGCCTGCCGTTGCCGGTGGGCCGCACGCCCATCAGGCGCGCGTTCAGGCGGTCCTGCAGGTAGCCGGTTAGGATGCCGTCCTCGATCAGCACGGTGCGGTTGGTGGGGGTGCCCTCGTCGTCGATGGTCAGCGAGCCGCGGCGGTCCGGCAGCGTGCCGTCGTCTATGACGGTCACGCCCTTGCTGGCTACCTGCTGGCCCATCAGGCCGGCAAACGCGCTGGTCTTCTTGCGGTTGAAGTCGCCTTCCAGGCCGTGGCCGATCGCCTCGTGCAGCAGGATGCCGGGCCAGCCGTTGCCCAGCACCACTTCCATCTCGCCGGCGGGCGCCGGCACGGAATCGAGCTTCATCACCGCCTGCCGCAGCGCCTCGTCCACCGCGGCGCGCCACACTTCGGGTGCCAGGAAGCGGTCGAAGCCCTCCCGGCCGCCCATGCCGTGCGTGCCGGATTCGCGCTTGCCGTCCCGCTCCACCACTACGCTCACGTTCAGCCTGACCAGCGGCCGCAGGTCCGCCGTGCGGCCGCCATCGGCGCGCATGATCTGCACCGCCTGCCACTCGCCGTGCAGCGAGGCCATCACCTGCACCACGCGCGGGTCCCGTCCGCGCGCGAAGGCGTCGATCTCGGACAGCACCGCCGCGCGTCCGGCGAAGCCGTCCTGGGTGATCGGCGAGGCGTCCGAATACAGCCGTGCGTTGG
>CAXUOA010000201.1:0-5611 GCA_964252625.1 uncultured Acetobacteraceae bacterium
GAGCTGAAGCAGGCTTAAGGAAGCAAGGCCTTCTTTTCTGAAGAAAAGAAGCAAAAGACTTTTGTTCTGTTCGCTGTTTTGGCGGCCTCGGATCATCCTGGGATGCCGGTTTGTTTTTCAGGCGGCCGTCCAGGCAACCTGCAGCCACTGTCTGACCTCGGCATCGACATCGGCCGGCACGGCCAAGGCTGCGCGGCTGGTCAGGCGCTCGGACCAGCTTTCGGTTTTGCGCGCGGTCAGGCGGCCTGCCGCTGCTTGTGTGACCGCGACGCCCAGCATCGCGCCGCCGCCGCGCGTCGGGCGAAGTGCCGCAAATTGCACCTTGCGGGACCACGCCGTGTAGCCCTTGCGGGCCGTTCGGACTGTCTCCGGCAGGTCTGCCACCAATGCCTCGACCGCCTGCAATATCGCGCGCGACCCGGCATCCACCCAGAGCGCGTCGATGAGCGCCTGCGCGTCGCCCCAGCCGTCGCCGGAGCCGAACGCCTCGTCCAGGACCAGGCTTGCCCGGTTCTGCAGCAGGCCGTGCTGGTCTTTCAGCCAGCGCAGCCGCGCGCGGTGGGCTGTTTCGGGACAGGTGCGCGCGATCGCTGTCCAGGCCGCTAGCGTCTTGCCGGTGTCGCGTTCCAGGCCGTCGCGCACGGAGGCGAACCACTTGGCTTGTCTGTCGGTGACGTTGGCGTCGGACATCCGTGTGGTCCTGTGCGAAGAAAGAAAGCAGAGCCTTCTTTTCTGAAGAAAAGAAGCAAAAGACTTTTACTCCTGCGCCGCCTCAGCCGCCTCGATCGATTCAGAAGCAGCCGGCTGGTGCAAACGCGGGAAAGTAAAAGTTTTTGGTCCTTTTTTTCAAAAAAGGACTACTTGCTTGCTACCGCCGCATAAGCCGCATCCACCAACCCCTGCCCGCGCTCGTTCAGCAGGATGCCGGCACCCATGCGGTTCATCGTGTAACCGAACGACAGCCCAGACGCCGGATCGGCGAACCCGACGCTGCCGCCCATGCCGACATGGCCGAACGCACGGTCGCCGATGAGCAGGTTGTGGCCGCCGGCCAGGCGGTTATCGATGCGCAGCATGAAGCCCATGCCGAAGCGCATCGGCTGCAGCAGCGTGGCGTCCATGTGCGTGGCGGAGTGGCAGACCGCCATGCCTTCCACCGTTTCCGGCTTCAGCAGCGTGCCGCCGCCGTTGGCCAGCGGGGCGTACAGGCCGGCCAGGCCGCGCGCGTTGCTGATGCCGTTGGCGCTGCCCAGTTCGGCCGCGTGCATGGCCCGCGCGTTGAAGTCGGCGCCGCCGTTATTGCCCAGGAACAGTTGCGGCAGGCTGCCCGGCTTGCCCATCACCGCCTGCAGGAAGCGCGAGGTCAGGTCGGCCTCGGCGGGGTCGCTGCCGATCATCGGGGCCACGCGGGCCTCCTCGCTTTCGGGCAGGCCGATGTGGAAATCCAGGCCGAGCGGGCCGGCGACGCGTTCCCGGAAATATTCGCCCAGCGGTTGGCCCGCGGCCAGGCGCACCATGTTGCCCACCGTCCAGGCGAAGGTGACGCCGTGGTAGCCCTGCCGCGTGCCCGGCTCCCACCAGGCCGGCTCGGCGGCCGTGCGCTCCACCATGTAGTCCCAGTCGGTGAAGCCGCCGGCGCGCACCGGCTCGCGCAGATGCGGCACCGGGCTTACGTGGCCCAGCATCATCGCGGTGGTGGTGCCGGCCTTGCCGCCCTGCGCGAAGTCCGGCCACAGCCTGGTCACGTCCTCGTAGAGGTTCAGCCGGCCTTCCTCGGCCAGCATGTGCGCGCACAGGGCAGTCGCACCCTTGGTGCAGGAGAACACGATGCTGACGGTGTCGTGCTCCCAGGCGCGCGTCGTTTTCGGGTCCGCCAGGCCGCCCCACAGATCGACCACCGGGCGGCCGTGCAGGGTGACGCAGACGCTGGCGCCCACTTCCCGGCGCTGGGCGAAATTGGCGCGGAACGCGTCGGCTACGGCGGCAAAGGCGGGGTCGTAGGTGCCCTGTATGCGGCCTCCGCCGGGTGCGGGCTCGTCAAGCTCGGGCAAGGTCGTCTCCTGTGTAGTACCAACCAGTCTTGCGGCTGACACGGTGAAGGCAAGCAGTCCTTTTTTGAAAAAAAGGACCAAAAAACTTTTACTTCCCGTCGCATCTGCAGCAGCTCGGTGCTTCCTGGCAAATCGAGGCGCCTGAGCCTGCGCAGGAAGCAAAAGTTTTTGGCTTCTTTTTTCAAAAAAGAAGGCCTTGCTTGCTTGCCCAAGCGTCAACTGCAAAGCGGGTTGGTATAAGCAAAGGAAGGCCTTCTTTTTTGAAAAAAAGAAGCAAAAAACTTTTACTCCGCTGTCGCGGTCTCGTTGAGAAGTGCGCGTGTCTGACCCACCGACGGGAAGCAAAAGTTTTTTTGGTCCTTTTTTTCAAAAAAGGACTGCTTGCTTTCTTACCACCTGAGAAGATCAATCATCGCCACAGGGGCCACGCCCGCTGCCGCCGCTTCCGCCGACGCCAGCGCGTCGTCGCCGCCCAGTGCCGCCGCGTGGATGCCGCCGAGCACCCAGAGGCTGTCGATTTCCGCGCCCTGTGCGCCGCCTATGTCGGTGTGCAGCGAGTCGCCGATCGCCAGCACGCGGCCGGCCGGCGCGTGCAGTCCGGGCAGCGCCATGGGGTCCGGCTTGCCCAGGCTGAAGACGTCGCCGCCGTGTTCGGCGTAGTGCCGCGCGAGCGATCCGGCACAGAGGATGCGTACGCCGCCGCGCATGACCACGAGGTCAGGGTTGGCGCAGATCATCGGCAGCCCGGCGGCGAGGCAGGCTTGCAGTTCGGGGACGAAAATCTCCAGCGTGCCGGGGTCATTCATGTCGTCGTCCGGTCCGGTGTTGACGACGAAATCCGCCTGGTCCGGCCGGCTTGTGACCGTGAGGTCCAGGCCTTCCAGCACGTTGCGGTCCCGCTGCGGGCCCATGTGGTAGACGCGTGTGCCCAGCCTGGCGAACCAGGGGTCGGTGCGGTCGCGCAAGGCCAGCCACGCCGCCTCGCCGCTGGTCAGGATCGCGGTGTACAGCGTGTCGGCCACGCCCATGCGCCGCAGCATGTTCTGCGCGGAGTAGGCGCGCCGTGGGGCGTTGCTGAGCAGCAGGACGGGGCGCGGCGCGAGATGCGCCAGGGCGTCGAGCGCCGCGGGATAGGGACGCACGCCGTCATGCACCACGCCCCAGAGATCGACGATGAAGGCGTCGTAGGAGGCGGCGAGCGCGCGCAGGCCGGCGAGGCGGCGGATCACAGGCCGGCGCCTATGGCGTCCTGCGCGCGGACGAAGCCGCGCTGGCGCAGGGCGGCGAGCAGCTCCGTCTTCAGGCGTGCCACGAGGGCCGGGCCCGCATAGGCGAATTCGGTGTAGAGCTGCACCAGGCTGGCGCCCGCCATCAGCTTTTCCAGCGCGTCCGCGCCGGTGCGCACGCCGCCGCAGCCGATCAGCGTCAGCCGCCCGGCGGACTGCCTGGCGGCGAGGCGCAGCATGGCGGTGGAGCGCGCGAACAGCGGCGCGCCGGACAGGCCACCCACCTGGTGCACGTTGGCGCCGGTGAAGTGGGCGGGCCGGCTGATCGTGGTGTTGGTCAGGATCAGGCCGGCGGCGCCGCAGGTGGCGGCGGTTTCCACCACGGACGCCACACCGTCCTCGCCCAGGTCCGGTGCCACTTTCACCAGCACGGGCGGGCGTACGGGCACGCCGGCTTCGATGGCCTGCAGGATGGCGCGCAGCCGCGCCTCGCCTTGCAGGTCCCGCAGGCCGGGCGTGTTCGGGGAGGAGACGTTGATCGTCACGTAGTCCACGTACGGCGAGACGGCGGCCACCAGAGCGGGGTAGTCGCGCTCCGGCACCGTGTTGTTCTTGTTTATGCCGACATTGGCGCCGAGGCGACCGGGGCGTGGCCCCAGCGCGCGCAGCCGTGCCACGGTGGCGTCCAGCCCTTCGTTGTTGAAGCCGAGCCGGTTGATCACCGCGCGATGCTGCGGCAGGCGGAACAGGCGCGGTTTCGGGTTGCCGTCCTGCGGCAGCGGCGTGACCGTGCCGGCTTCCACGCATCCGAAGCCCAGCCGCAGCAGCGGCGCCACCGCCACCGCGTTCTTGTCGAAGCCGGCCGCCAGCCCGATCGGGTTGGCGAACACCAGGCCCATGGCGCGCACCTCCAGCGCCGGATCGTCGGGGGAGGCTTGCGCGCCGGCCAGGCCCGCCACGAGGCCGCGCAGGGCCAAGGCGTGTGCCCGCTCGGCTTCCATCCCGCGCAGCAGGGGGGTGAGTGCCGAGGCGAGCGTGCTGAGGTTCATCACGGCGCGTTCCTGCCGGATGGCAGGGCCGCCATCAACCCTTGCGCGCGCCGGGCTGCCGCCCGAGGTTCAGGCAATGTGGAATGAACCGTATCTGGAGACGTGCTGCCGCTCGGCGCTGCATCGGCTGGTCCTGGCCGGACCGGCCGGGCGGCCCGGGGGGCTGAAGGACGGGCCATGCCTGGAGCGGCTGGAGGGTGACGGGTTTGCGCAGGCGCGCGCGGATGGCCGCTACGAGCCTACAGCGGGCGGTGTGGCGCGGCATGCCAGCGAGATACGCAAGGCGGTGGTGGGGTAGGCAAGGCAAGCCGTGCTTGCCTTCGCGTCTGGAGCAGTCTCGTGCGCTCCGGTAGACGGCGCGTCGTTTGCCTAAAGCTGAAACGCCTCGATCCGCCCGTTTAACTCGGCGCGCTGCCGCGCCGGATCGTGCGACTCCGCGGTACACACGAACAGGGTGCGCCCAGCCTCGCCGCCAAGCACGCAGGCATAGGCGCCGCGGCCCGTGGGGATGCGGTCGAGCACTTCGCCGCCTTCGCGCAGGCGCAGGCATTCGTGCGTGGTGGGAGAGGCCACCCAGATGCCGCCTTCGCTGTCCAGGCAGATGCCGTCCGGGGCAGCGCGTTCCGGCAGCGCCGCCCACACGCGGCGGCGGGAAAGCGCGCCGGCCGCGTCCATGTCGAAGGCGGTGAGCCTGCCGCCGAAGGTTTCGGCCACCACGAGCGTGTGTCCGCCATCGGTGAAGACCATGCCATTGGGGAACAGCAGGTCGTCCGCCGCGACGCTGGCTTCGCCGTTCGGGTCCACGCGGACCAGCACGGTGGGGCGGGGTTCCTCGCCGGTGTCGAGTTCGAAGCCGAAATTGCCGACATAGGCGCGGCCCTGCGGGTCCACTGCCATGTCGTTCAGGCGGCGGGGGACCAGGCGGGAGAGGTCCGCATGGGTGGAGAGGGTGCCGTCGGCTTCCTGCCTGAGCACGCGCTTGTCGGCCATCGAGACGACGAGCATGCGGCCGTCCGGCAGCCAGCCCAGTCCGGAGGGGCGCATCGGGACCTCGCAGACCGTCTTCACCTGGCCGTGCTCCAGCTTTCGCACGCCGCCGCCATGCATGTCGGACCACCACAGGGTGTTGTCGTGCCAGCGCGGGGCTTCGCCGAACGCCAGGCCTGTGGCCACCACCGTCGACTGCTTGTCCAACCGGCCTTTGCTTTCCTGCGGGCGCCTTGCCTGAGCGGCTGGCACATGGGCGCACTCTGCACGCCGGCCACATTGCTGCAAGCGGCCCGTG
>CAXUOA010000202.1:0-5586 GCA_964252625.1 uncultured Acetobacteraceae bacterium
GGCCTGGCTCGGTTTCTTCGCGGGGGTGGCGACGGCGACGGCCACCGCGGCGGCCGCGCTTGGCACGCGCCGGCTCGCCGTCACCCTCGCTCTGCGCGGCGGGCAGCGGCTGCGCGATCTCGCCCGCGGCTTCTGGCGCCTCGGCTTCAGCCGCTGCTTCGGGCGCCTCGGCTTCAACCGCGGCTTCGGGCGCCTCGGCTTCGACCGCGGCCTCGGATGCTTCGTCATGACCGGGGACAGGTGCTGCGTCCGCGACGGGGAAGGGCAGCTCCGCGCTGTCGGGCTGTTCGGCGCCGTCCAAAAGCGGTGCCGCGGCCTCTGCGATGACGCCATCCTCCCGCTTGCCACCCCGGCGGCGGCGGCGGCGGCGGCGGCGGCGCTGCTCACCCTCGGCCGCGGTCTCCCCGGGCACAGCGTCGGTGTCGGTGCCGGAATCATCATCGGCGGGTTCAGCTTCTGCCTTGGCGGCGGGCGCCTCCGCGCGGGGTTGCAGGACCACGTCGTCTTCGTCCTCGGCGATGTCCGCCTCGCCTGCATCCTCGTCCGGCATCGGCTGGGCGGTCACCATCGGCGGCGGCAGGTCCTGCGGCATGGCGGCGCGCAGGCGGTCGATACGGGTTTGCGCCGGCAGCAGGCTGTCATCCGGTGCGAAGCAGACGCGCATGGCGTAGCGCGCCTCGATCTCGGTCAGCCGCTCGCGCTTGTTGTTGAGGATGTAGAGCGCGGTCGAGCTCGCAACGTGAACGAGGATCTCCGCGGCGCCGCGCCTTCCGCCGACTTCCTCGATCTCACGCAGCACGTGAAGGGCGGCGCTCTCCGTGCTGCGCACGTGGCCGGTGCCGCCGCATTGCTGGCACACGTTGAGGCTGGTCTCCGCCAGGGATGGCCGCAGGCGCTGCCGGCTCAGTTCCAGCAGGCCGAAATGGCTGATATGGCCGATCTGGATGCGCGCGCGGTCCTGGCGCAGGGCCTCGGCCATCTGCCGCTCGACCATGGCGTTGTGCTTCTTGGACTCCATGTCGATGAAGTCGATGACAATCAGCCCGGCCAGATCGCGCAGGCGCAACTGGCGGGCGGCTTCGTCGGCCGCCTCCATGTTGGTGCGTAACGCGGTCTCCTCGATGCCACGTTCACGGGTGGAGCGGCCGGAGTTCACGTCGATGGCGACCAGCGCCTCGGTCTGGTTGATGACGAGGTAGCCGCCGGAGCGCAGCTGCACGACCGGGTTGAGCATCGAGTCGAGCATCGACTCGACCTGGTTGTGCGCGAACAGCGGCTGCGCACTGGCCGGCCAGAGCTGCACCTTCTTCACGTGTGTCGGCATCAGCATGCGCATGTAGTCGCGTGCCGCGCGCCAGCCCTCCAGGCCGTCCACGAGCAGCTCGTCCACGTCACGCGAATACACGTCGCGTATGGCGCGCTTGATGAGGCTGGCTTCCTCGTGGATCATCGCCGGCGCCATGGAAGCCATGGTCTTCTCGCGTATGTCGTCCCACAGACGAAGCAGGTATTCGCCGTCGCGCTTGATCTCGGGCTTCGGCCTGGCAGCGCCCGCGGTGCGCACGATCAGCCCCATGCCGCGCGGGATCTCCAGCTCGGCGGTCACTTCCTTCAGGCGGCGGCGGTCGGCGGCGGAGGTGATCTTGCGCGAGATGCCGCCGCCGCGCGGCGAGTTGGGCATCAGCACGCAATAGCGGCCGGCCAGCGAGATGTAGGTGGTCAGCGCCGCGCCCTTGGTGCCGCGCTCCTCCTTGACCACCTGGATGAGGAGGATCTGCCTGCGGCGTATGACCTCCTGTATCTTGTAGCTGCGCAGGAAGCGCGGGGTCTGGCGCGGCGCGCGAATCTCCTCGCCGGTGTCGTGCTCGCCGCCGAGCATCTCCGGCTGCGCCATCTCCTCGTCGGCCACCTGGCTGACGCGGTGGCCCTGCACAGAGGCTTCGCTTTCGGAGCCGGCCGGTTCGGCTCCAGGGCCGGATGCCGTTCCCGCAGCCAGATCCTCGGCGCTTTCCGGCGACGCATCCACACCGTAATCCGCCGCCGCAAGCGCCGCGTTGGGTGCGTCTTCCTCCAGGCCCCGGACGCTGACCTGCGCAATCAGCAGAGGCTGCGTTTCCGCCTCGGCCCCCGGCTCGTCTGCCGGAACGCCGTCTGGCTGTCCGTCGGCCGTCGGCTCGCCGGTCGCATTCTGCTCTGCAACTGCGAACGGCTCGTCGAATGTCGTCTGCTCGCCTGCGCCGATACGCGGCTCACTGGTAGTCTGCGCCGCGGCGGCCGGGGCTGCAGCCTCATGCTCGATCGTGGGCGCCGCCGCCTCGTGCTCGAAGACGGGGGAGTCGTCCTCGTCTTCCTCTTCCGCCGAGCGGGCTTCCTCTTCCTGCATGGCGATCAGGCGCTGCCTGTCGGCGACCGGTATCTGGTAGTAATCCGGGTGGATTTCGCCAAAGGCCAGGAAGCCGTGGCGGTTGCCGCCGTATTCGACGAAGGCCGCCTGCAGGCTGGGCTCTACACGGACGACCTTGGCCAGGTAGATGTTGCCCTTGAGCTGGCGGCGCGACTGGGTTTCGACGTCGTAATCTTCAAGGCGGTTACCGTCCAGCACCACGACACGGGTTTCTTCCGCGTGACTGGTATCGATGAGGAGGCGCTTGGTCATGTAGTCTGGAACTCCGGAGCCCCGGCGTCACGCGTCTGCCCGTCTCCTGCAAAGGAGCGGGGCGCGCGGCCTGGCGGGCCGATTGGGAATGCGTGGGGAGCCAGGCCTGCGCGAACTGACGGCGACTTGGGAGACCCGGCCGCATTGCGGCCGAAGCGGTAACCCTCAACTCTGTCGCGGCAATGCGGTGTGCTGCCATGGCCTTCAAAATCCGCCTCTGGCGCGTGAACGCAGAGGACGAGTGGGGTATCTGACGCGCTGGGCGCGGTCCGCGCGCGCTCTGAGAAAGCTGCACGCGATCCGACACTTGCAGCAAAGCGTCCCGCTTCGCAAGAGCAAGGACGCAAGCCGTTCTTCCTCAGGAAAGACGCGGAATACTTCTGTCCTCACGCTGTTCCGGC
Organism: uncultured Acetobacteraceae bacterium; assembly: GCA_964252625.1. Classification (GTDB taxonomy): domain Bacteria; phylum Pseudomonadota; class Alphaproteobacteria; order Acetobacterales; family Acetobacteraceae; genus BOG-908. The sequence continues at coordinate 3,058 of CAXUOA010000202.1, forward strand.
CGCTAGAGCATTTCCGTTCGCAAGGGCTCACTGCAGATGCTCTAGCTATTTGATGTTGCCAGCATCTTTATCCGACAGCTGACCCCGGTTCATCGGATGATGCTCTAGCGGGATGAGGGCGCCGTGCTTGCCGCCTGGGCGCCGGCGGTCTGCACCGGCGCCCATCCGGCACTGTCTGGCGCCGGTGCCATGTAGTTGAAGCTTGCCGTGCCCTGCCGCATCATCGCCTGCTGCTGGCCGGCGAGGCTGGCATTGTCCAGGACGACGCTCTGGACATAGAGGTTACGGTCCTGGCCGCTGCAGAGATAGGCGTCGTTGACGTAGGCGACCTGGACGACGTGTGAGATGGCGGGGCCGCCCCAATTGCCGCTGTAGGTCACCACCTGCGGCTGGCCGGCCGCGTTGGCCGCGGTCACGGTCGCCGTACCCACCAATTGTCCGTCCACGCTGACGGCGGCCTGCGCATCGCCGAGATAGGAGTCCTCGGTCAGGTTCAGGGTCACCGTGTCGGGCTGCTGCTGGGGACTCTGGATGGCGTAGTTGCCGGCTGCGGTGAACGCGCCGGCGCCGGGGTTCACGGCGACGCCGTCGTAGCTCACGTTGTCGGCGTAGAGTTCGGCGGGGCCGGCGGTGCCGGCCGTAATGGCGCCGTTGAGGAAGCCGAGGGTGACGGTGTGGGCCGCAGGCCCGAACGTGCCTTGCACCTCGAACGGCTGGGTCTGCCCGTAGGCATGCAGTGCGGCGGCGGTCTGGACGCCGCCCTGTGGCACCCCGTCCACCATGATGGTGAACTGGGCATTGAGCAGCGCCGGCACGGTGCTGAAGTCGAGCACGAACGTGTCCGGCCCTGAACCGATGATCACGGGCTGCACGGGCTCTCCGGTGAAGCCGAAACTTTGTGGTCCGCTGGCGTATTCGCTGAGCGCCGCCCCCTCGATGAGCGTGCCGTTCAGGGTGGCGCCGGTCACGTACAGGTCACGGCTGCCGCCGGCGCCGCTATTCCCGTTGACGAGGTTGACGGCGACCGTGTGATTCGCCGTGCCGAAATTGCCGCGCACGGTAAATGGCTGCACTTGGCCGCCTGCATGGCTGGCACTTGCTATGAGGGTTCCTCCACGCTGCTGGCCGTCGATGCTCAACGTGAATTGCGCGTTGCCCTGGTAGGCGTCCTCGGACAGGGTCAGCACCAGCGTGTCGGGGCCGGTGCCGATGGCATGCGGGACCGGCGGCGCGGGCAGGGCCAGCATGGCGAGCGTATTGACGCCATCGGGTGACGACACCGGCTCCTGGTCGACGGCCGGTACGGTGGGGTCGTTCGAGTAGGCCCTTACGTAGTCGATGCTGTAGGTGGACGTGGCGCCGGCGGCAACCGGACCGGGCCAGCTGCCCGGGCCGCCGACCGCCAGGTTGGCGATCATGTACATCTGCAATCCGACCAGGGACGGCGGCACCGGCTGGGGCGCGCCCATGAGGGTGCCGTCGAAGACGTACTGGATGGAAGTGGCGGTCCACAGGAAGCCATAACGATGATAGCCGTGGGTCACGTTGGCATTGGTGTGCATGAAGCCGCCCGTATCGTTGGTCGGCGTGCTCGTATGGGTCCAATATACGTAGTGGGTCGGCTCCATGTTCGGCTGCTCGAGGATGTCGATCTCCGGATAATAGGCGGCCGGCAGCAGCCAGAAGGCCGGCCAGAAACCGGGGGCCGCCGGCGTCTCCGCCCGAATCTCGAAATAGCCGCCGCTCTGCGTGAACAGGCTGGACGTCTCCAGCATGCCGGACGCGTAGGGTTTGTTGCCAGAGGTGGTCGGGGCTGCAGCGATGACCAACGCCCCGTTTGCAAAACTGTAGGGCGAGGCCGCGGGCAGCGGCGCGTAGGGAAAATAATTTTCGGCTTCGTTGTTGTGGTAGAGGGTCGTGTTGCCATTGGCGAACGTGTTGATGAACTCCGACATGTCCCCCGGCGTGCTCATCTCCGCGTCGAACGTCAAGTGGTAGCCGAGCAGCGACAGCGTGGTGAGTGCGACCAGAGAAGGCATTGCGGGCTCTCAATCGATGGCTGCCCCACGCGGCCGAAATGCTCGGCGCGCCGGCTGGCTGGCTTCAGGGTTGGCGCAAGTCCCGATCGACCGATGCGGGATGCAAGACGACACTGAACGCGTCAGACGAGCCTCTGAAATCAACTCTATATCAAGCAAGATAAACAAAATGCGATCATTTCAGTGCTGCATTACTTGGCGGCTACTCGACGCCATTCGATATGGTGGCGCATCGGATAGGTGATACTTTGCAATTGTAGTATGGCTTTCACCGGAGGAGCCCGCTCGGCTTTTGTTGCAATGCCGCCACATTTCATATGATTAATCAACGGCTAACGCCGTGCTCTCGATCCGATATGTTAGCTTGCGGGCATGACAGGCGATCCCGCTTACACGCGACGGTTATTGCTGGGGCACGGCTTCGGTGCCGTCCTGCTGCTGCCCGCCGTGGCGGCTTCGGCCAGCGCGCGGCCGCCGCGCCGCGCAATGC
>CAXUOA010000203.1:0-5575 GCA_964252625.1 uncultured Acetobacteraceae bacterium
TCGGAAAGGTTCTCACAGCGCTGCGTCGTCCATCTCGCCCGTCCGGATCCGGACCGCGCGCTGGATGTCGAGCACGAAGATCTTGCCGTCGCCGATCTTGCCAGTCTGGGCCGACCGCGTGATCGCCTCGACCACCGCATCCACCTGGTCGGAAGCCACCGCCACCTCGATCTTCACCTTTGGCAGGAAGCTCACGTGGTACTCGGCGCCGCGGTAGATCTCCGTCTGGCCCTTCTGTCGGCCGAAGCCCTTCACCTCCGTCACCGTCAGGCCCTGCACGCCGAGCGGCGTCAGGGCTTCACGCACATCGTCCAGCTTGAAGGGTTTGACGATGGCAATCACCAGCTTCATCTCGGCATCCTTGGTTTGGCCGCACATTCTGAACCGGCGCGCGGTTTCGCTGAAATGCTAACCAAGAACCGTGCCGAAGCGTATCGCATCGGCGGCGCCCGAATGCCACCGCAGCCGCCGGAGCCGCGGCGGCCGCGTTGGGCGTGGAAGTTTCTTGCGTCTTTTTTTCAAAAAGCAGGCCTTGCCTGCTCCTCTTTCCATCCCGCAGCTCTCAACGCCCACCCACAAGCGCCTATGTTTTAGGCAGATTTTCACGCAAGGTGCCGCTCATGCTGGATGTATGCGTCGTAGGAGCAGGCCCGGTCGGCGGCGCGCTCGCCTGCCGCCTGGCCCGGGCGGGCCTGTCCGTGGCCGTTGTGGACCGCTCGGCGCTGCCGCCGATGGAGCACCCGAGCTTCGACGGGCGCGCCTACGCCATTGCCGCCGGGTCGCGCGCCTTGCTGGAGACGGCGGGCATCTGGGAGAAGCTGCCGCACCCGCCTGGGCCGATCGAGCAGATACGCGTCTCCGACGGCAAGCCGGGCCGGGCCGCGTCTCGCCTGTTCCTGCATTTCGACGCCACCGCGCTCGGCGGCGAGGCCGGACACGGCGCGCTGGGCTGGATGGTGGAAGCCCGCACCATGCGCATGGCGCTGAACGCCTGCCTGCACGCGGCACCCGGCCTGCAACTGCATGCCCCCGCGGTGGCCGAAGTGACGCGCGACGCGTCCGCCGCCCAGATACGGCTGGACACCGGCGAGCGATTTGCAGCCCGGCTGGTGGTGGCCGCCGAAGGGCGCGACTCGCCGCTGCGCCGGCAGGCGGGGCTTACGGCAGCGCGCTGGGCCTACCCGCAGGCCGGCATCGTCTGTGCCATCTCCCACGCTTTGCCCCATCGCAACACGGCGCTGGAGCATTTCCTGCCGGCCGGCCCGTTCGCGCAGCTGCCCATGGCGGCAAGCGAGGCCGGCGCAAACATCTCGGCCATCGTATGGACCGAGCGCCGCGACGCCGCCCCGCGCCTGATGGCGCTTGACGACGCGGCGTTCACGGCCGAGGTGCAGATGCGCCTGGGCGATCATCTCGGCGCGATACGACTGGTGGGCCAGCGCTGGATGTATCCGCTATCCGCCCTGTACGTGCATCGCGTGGTGGCCGGGCGGCTGGCGGTGGTGGGCGATGCGGCGCACGGCATACATCCGATCGCCGGCCAGGGCCTGAACCTGGGATTGCGCGACGCGATCGCGCTGTCCCGGCTGCTGATCGCCGCAAAGGCGGCGGGCGAGGATTTGGGCGGGCCGGACCTGCTGGCGCGCTACGCGCGGGCGCGGCGGCTGGACAACCTCTCCATGCTCGTGGCGACGGACGGGCTGGACCGCCTGTTCAGCACGGACAATCCCGTGCTGCGGGCCGCACGCGACATCGGCATTGCGGCCGTGCACCGGATGCCGGGAGTGAAGCGCGCGTTCATGCGGCAGGCGATGGGACTGCGCTGAACACACCCTGCCGTGTCGTATTGGTGGCTTTGCGGTTTGACAGGCAGGCAGGATGGGCTTTGCTCGATAGGCGCATGACGCTTGTGCAAGCAAGAAAGGCCTTCTTTTTTGAAAAAAAGAAGCAAAAAACTTTTGCTTCCTGCGCAGGCTTGGGCGCCTCACTTTGTCAGGAGGCACCCGGCTGCTGCAGATGCGGGGGAAGCAAAAGTTTTTTGGTCCTTTTTTTCAAAAAAGGACTGCTTGCTTCCCTGTGTCAGTCTCAACACTGGCTGGTATAAGACGACGAACAAAACGTCACCTCAGCGCGGCCCCAGACTACCCTCCGTCAGGGCGGCTGCGCACGACGCCCCTGGCGTTCCCGCGTCCTACTTCTTGTTTACGGCAACCCGGAAGCCGATTTATTGCCGACGATGAACCACACCACCATCCGGTCCGACCTGTTTGCGACACGCGCGGTGAACCGGGCGATCGGCGAGGCGAGGCGCGGCGTGCCCGTCGTCATCCTGGGCCCCGACAGCGAGCGCGCGCTGGCGCTGGTCGTCGAGACCGCCACCCAGGGCACGCTGCAGGAATTCCTGGCTGCCGCATCGGACCGGCCGGTGTTTCTTATGGTGGCCTCGCGTGCCGCCGATCTGGCCTCGGGCGTGGCGTCCGGAGCGCAGGGCGGCGCTGCAGAGCTTACGATTGTGGCGCTGCCGGCGGAGACCGGCCGGCTGGACGTGGCCACCCTGCGCGCCATGGCAAACCCCACTCTTGCCCAGACTGCCCTGCCCGCAGGGGCGGCAGAGACGTCCCACGTTCCGGCAGAGCTGCAGGCCGCCGGCCTGGCGCTTGCGAAACTGGCCCGTCTGCTGCCCGCCGTACTGATGGCAGGCACCCGGCAGACCATCACGGGTCTGCTGGACGTGCCCGCATCCGCGGTGCTCGCCTATCCCGCTACCATCGCCGACAGCCTGGCGCCCGCCGCTGAAGCCCGCGTGCCGCTGGCCGAAGCGGAGGACACGCGCATCGTGGCGTTCCGGCCGCAGGACGGCGGCATCGAGCACCTGGCCATCCTGATAGGCCGGCCGGACACGGCATCCGAGCCGCTTGTCCGCGTGCATTCCGAGTGTTTCACCGGAGACCTGCTCGGCAGCCGGCGCTGCGACTGCGGCCCGCAGCTGCACCAGGCGATCGCCCGCATGGAAGCCGAAGGGGCCGGCGTGATCCTCTACATGGCGCAGGAAGGCCGCGGCATTGGCCTGGTCAACAAGCTGCGCGCCTACACGCTGCAGGACAGGGGGCTGGACACGTTGGATGCCAACCGCGCGCTCGGCTACGGCGCCGACGAGCGCAGCTTCGCCGCCGCCGCCGCGATGCTGCGCAGCCTGGGCTTCACCCGCATACGCCTGCTCACCAACAACCCGGCCAAGATCGCCGGCCTTTCCGCCCATGGTATAGAGGTCACCGGGCGGCTGAGCCATGCCATCGCCGCCAACGGCGAGAACGACGCCTATCTGGAGACCAAGGCGCGCCGCTTCGGCCACCTTCCCGGGTGAGCACGGCCAGTTTCCGCCCCGATGGCACGCTGCGCTTCGGCGCCGAAACCATTCGCGCCGCCTGCGGCCGCGCGGGCCTGACCACCCACAAGCTGGAAGGCGACGGCGCCACCCCGGCCGGCGTGCTGCCGCTGCGCCGCGTGCTCTATCGTGCAGACCGTGTGGCCCGGCCGCGCGCCGCGGTCCCCCTGGAGCCGATCGCCCCCGAAGACGGCTGGTGCGACGACCTCGCGGACCCGCGCTACAACCAGATGGTGCGCCTGCCCTGCGAAGCGCGGCACGAGGCGCTATGGCGCCAAGACGGGTTATACGACGTGGTGGGGGTGCTCGGGTGGAACGACCGCCCGGTGGAGCGCGGCCGCGGGTCCGCCATCTTCTTGCACGTGGCGTCTGGCGATCATGCGCCTACCGAGGGATGTCTGGCCCTGGGGCTCGCAGATCTGCTGCGGGTTCTGGCCTGGGGGTTGGATGCGGTCGAGATAGGGTAAGAAAAGCCTTCTTTTTTATGACCTCGCACTCCATGCAGGCGTGATTTTCGGAAGGCATCGGCCTGCCGGCGCAGGCGTCAGCAGCAAAAGTTTTTTGGTCCTTTTTTTCAAAAAAGGACTGCTTGCTTCCTTACCTGGACATTGCCCAGGTCCATCATCCAGCGCCCTATTTTATCCAAAGCAGCGTGTATAACCGCTGAGACGCCGGCCAGGCCCGTTGCACCACCTCACGCCGGGTCACGAACCCCCAGGCCAGAGCCGCCAGCAAGGCCAGGCTGATCACCCAGCCCGCCGCCACCGCCAGGCGCTTCCCGGTCCGTGCCACCGGCGCGTCCTTGTCCGCCAGTGGCACGAGCCGCTCGGCCGGCGAGGGCACGAACGCAGGCTGGACCGGGGCGGCAACGGGAGCGTCGGCGACCGGCGCCGTCTCGGCTGGGGCTACTTCGGCCGGCGTGGTGAAATCGGCGCCACAGCGGGCGCAGCGCAGCGTGCGGCCGGCTGCCAGTACGGAGGCCGGGACGTCATAGGCGGCCTGGCAGGACGGGCAGACGGTGCGCATGTCTGCCGTCAGTGTGGAAGGGCCTGCAGTGCTTGGCAATCCGCGCCCGCTCGCGGCACAACGGCAGAAGAAGGGTTGCACGGAGTTCGGCCGGGATGGCAGGCGCAGGCGAGGTGGTCAGGCTGGACGGGGTGGGGCTGCATTATGGCGCGGGCGCCCCTGTGCTGCACGGCCTGACCTTCGCGCTGCCGGCCGGCGCGTTCCGCTGGCTGCTGGGCCCGTCCGGCGCCGGCAAGACCAGCCTGCTGCGGCTGCTCACGCTGTCGGTGCGGCCCACCACGGGCCGCTTCTGCCTGCTCGGCACGCAGATAGAGGCGGCGCGCCGGCGTGACCTGCCGCCTTTGCGGCGGCGTATCGGCATGGTGTTCCAGGATTTCCGTCTGCTGCCCCACCTCTCCGCCTTCGACAACGTGGCCCTGCCGCTGCGCCTGGCACGCCGGCCCGAGCGGCAGCTCCGCGCCGACGTGGCGGAGATGCTGCGCTGGGTCGGGCTGGAGCAGCACGCGGCGGCGCGGCCCGGCGCGCTGTCCGGCGGCGAGCAGCAGCGCGTGGCGATCGCGCGTGCGGTGATCGCCAGGCCGGCTCTGCTGCTGGCGGACGAGCCAACCGGCAACCTGGACGACGTGCAGGCCGGGCGGCTGATGCAGCTGCTGGCGGAGCTGAACAGGCTGGGGACCACGGTGGTGGTGGCGACGCACAACACGGCCCTGGTGGAGCGGCATCCGGCGCCGGCGTTGCGGCTGGCCGAGGGGATGCTTCGTGAATAGAGAAGAAAGAAAGCCGTTCTTTTTTGAAGAAAAGGACTCCTCGCTTGCGGCAGCAGACGCGGCGGCGGCAGGCGCACGCGGCTGCACCGGCGTCGTCGAAAGTAAAAGTTTTCTGGTTCTTTTTTTCAAAAAAGAACGGCTTCCTTCCTGATGCCGATGTTCCTTCCACGCAACACCGACTCCATGGGCCTCCATCAAGCCCTCCCGGACCGCCTGCTCACGTTGCTTGCCGCTGCGCTGGTGTTCCTGGCCGCGCTGGCCGGCGCAGGCGGTCTGGCTGCCAGGGCACTGGCAGGGCACTGGCGCGGCGCCACCGGCGGCATCACGGTCCAGGTGGCGGAGCCGAATGCCGCCGCAGCCGCGGCACTGCTCGGACCCGCGGCGCACCGCTTGACGC
>CAXUOA010000204.1:0-1258 GCA_964252625.1 uncultured Acetobacteraceae bacterium
TATTACGCCCGCCCGCAGGGTGCCGGGCCGTTCCCGGTCATCCTGGTGATCGAGGAGATCTTCGGCGTCCACGAATACATCAAGGACGTGTGCCGCCGCTTCGCCAGGCTCGGCTACCTGGCCGTGGCCCCCGAACTGTATGCCCGCATCGCGGACCTCTCGAAGATGACGGACCCGCACGAGATCGTGGCGAAGGTGATCTCCAAGGCGCCGGACGGCGTCATGCTGAGCGACCTGGACAGCACCGCCGCCTGGGCCGTGGCCAACCACGGCGACGCAAACCGCCTTGGTGTGGTCGGCTTCTGCCGCGGCGGGCGCGACACCTGGCTGTATGCCGAGCACAACCCGCATCTGAAGGCGGCGGTCGCCTTCTACGGCCCGGTGAAGGGCGCCACCTCGCCGATCCAGCCGCGCACGCCCACCGATCTGGCGGCCGGCCTGCGCTGCCCGCTGCTGGGCCTGTATGGCGGCCGCGACGACAGCATCCACCCCGCCGACGTGCAGGCCGCCGCCCAGGTGGCGCGCGATGCCGGCCACGTGGTGGAGATCAAGATATTTCCGGACGCCGGCCACGGCTTCCATGCGGACTACCGCGCCACCTACAACAAGGCCGCCGCCGAGCAGGGCTGGGCGGACGCGCTGGCCTGGTTCAAGGCGCACGGCGTGGCATGAGCGCCAGCCAGACGGACGCGGAGAGAGAGACCGCCTTGCTCGCCAGGCCGGTGCAGATACGCCGTGCCATGGCGGGGCTGATGCTGGTCCTGGCGCTCGCCTCGCTGGACGGCAACATCGTGGGTCCGGCGCTGCCGCAGATCGTCAGCGACCTGGGCGGGCTTGCACACCTGTCCTGGGTGGTCACCGCGTTCGCCGTGGCCTCCACGGCCAGCACGCCGCTCTACGGCAGATTGTCGGACCAGTTCGGCCGGCGCGCGGCGTTTTTCACCTCGATCGGCATCTTCCTGGCAGGCTCGCTGTTCTGCGGCGCCGCGCACAGCATGGCCATGCTGATCGGCGCCCGCGCGCTGCAGGGCGTGGGCGCCGGCGGCCTGATCACCCTGACGCAGACTTCCATCGCGGACCTCGTCTCGCCGCGCGAGCGTGGGCGCTACCAGGGGCTGATCGCCAGCGTGTTCGCGGTGTGCAGCGTGGCCGGGCCGCTGCTGGGCGGAATCATCACGGACGCCTTCTCCTGGCCGTGGATCTTCTACCTCAATCTGCCGGTGGGCGCGGCGGCCGTGGGCCGGCGGGGCCAGCCCCC
>CAXUOA010000204.1:1268-5571 GCA_964252625.1 uncultured Acetobacteraceae bacterium
GGGGGGCGGGGGCGGGGGCCACCGGGCCCACCCGCGGGCCGCGCCGCCAGCCCACCCTGTCCCGCAGCGTGGATTACCTGGGCTTCGGCCTGCTCATCGCCGCCACCTGCTCCGGTCTTGCGCTGCTGAGCTGGGGCGGCACGGCCTATCCCTGGGCCTCGCCGCAGATCGCCGGCCTGGGCGCGCTCACGCTGGCGCTGCTGGCGCTGCTGATCCCGGTGGAACGCCGCGCCGCCGAGCCGGCGCTGCCCGCGCGCCTGTTCGCCGACCGGGTCTACAGCTGTAGCGTGGCCTCCATGACGCTGGTCTCGGCCGCCTTGTTCGGCAGCCTGGTCTTCGTGCCGCTGTTCTTCCAGCTGGTGTACTCCACCTCGGCCACGGAAGCCGGGCTGCGCATGGCGCCGCTGATGGGCGGGCTGATCATCAGCTCGATCCTCGGCGGCCGGCTGGTCAGCCGCACGGGCAAGGTGAAGCGCTTCCCGGTCGCCGGCCTGGCGCTCGGCACGCTCGCCTTCGGCGGGCTGACGGCCGCCACGCTGGCGGGCGTTCCGGCAAACGGGTTCGACGTCCTGCTGGCGCTGCTCGGCGCGGCGCTCGGCCTGGTGATGCCCAACGTCACCACGGCGGTGCAAAGCGCGGTGACGACGGCCGATCTGGGGGTGGCCACCGCGACGCTGGCGTTCTTCCGCTCGCTCGGCAGCGCGTTCGGCGTGGCCATCTCCGGCACCATCCTGGCCACCACGCTGCGCGCCCGGCTGCCGGGCGGCTCGCCGTTGAACATGGGTCTGGAACAGCTGCGCGCGCTGCCGGCGCCGGACCGGGCGCGGCTGGTGGAGGCCTACGGGCACGCGCTGGCCTGGACGTTCGCATCGGCCGCGGTGGTGACGGCGATCGCGTTCGTGATCCTGCTGTTCATGCCGGACAGAAAGCTGCGGGGGTAGGAAGGAAGGCCTTCTTTTTTGAAAAGGTAACTGCCCAGGCGTGCTGACCCGCTAGCTTAGCTTGCCGGTGTCTCGCCGCAGGCCAGGCGCGTGCAGGCCGGAACTTGATTTCCGGGATGGATTGCTCTGGATGCGACAACACCTATCCCATCGCTGCCACGATGTTCAGCGCTGCACCAATCCTGTCCGCCGCCTCCAGTATAGGCCGCCCTACCACCAGGTAATCCGCCCCGTTTGCCACTGCCACCGCCGGGTCCGCACTGCGCCGGTGGTCGTGCACCGCGCCGTCCGTCATGCGCACACCAGGCGTCACCACCAGAAGACGCTCTGCCGCAGGATCGCCAGAGGCCGCCCGCAGCCGGTCCGGATTGTCGTGCGCGGACGCGATGATGCCGTCGCAGCCGCACGCCAGCGCGGTGCGCACGCGCAGCGCCACCAGCTCCTCCACGGTAAGCCGGTAGCCCATCGCCGCCAGTGCCGAATCGTCCATGCTGGTCAGCACGGTGATCGCCAGCACCTTCAACGCCGAGTGGCCGCGCCCGGCCACCGCCGCCTCGATGATGGCGCGGTCGCCGTGGACCGTGACGAAGGTGATCCCGCGCGCCGCAGCACCGGCCACGCCGCGCTTCACCGTCTCGCCTATGTCGTACATCTTATAGTCTAGAAACACCTGCTTGCCGGCAGCCACCAGCTCGTCGATCAACTTATCCGTGCCCGGCTGGAAGAACAGCCACATGCCGATCTTGAAGAAGACGACGATGCCGTCGAGCTCGGCCACCAGCCGGCGCGCCTCGGCGACGGTGGGAACATCCAGGGCGACAATGAGGCGGTCTTGCATACTGGCGGGGAGCAAGCGGGGCACGGGGGTCTCCGGTCGGGCGAAGCAAGAAAAGTCTTCTTTTTGGAAAAAAGAAGCAAAAACCTTTTGTCTCCGCTGTCGCGGGCCTTTCCGGTCAGCATCTGGCAGGGCGTAGAGTTTTTTGATCCTTTGTTCAAAAAAGGACCGTTTGCCTTCTGTCTTCCACCGTAAGCCGCCGCGCCTCGCCGTCCGGCTCAAGCGTGATGCGCAACGCATCGGCGGGCGCGAGCGTGCCCAGGCGGTCCGGCCACTCCACCAGCACCACGCCGGCGCGGGCGTCATCCCAACCCAGCTCGGCCAGGCCCTGCGGGCCGTCCAGTCGCCAAAGGTCGTAATGGTGCAAAATGAAGCCGGGCGCGTCATAGGATTGCACCAGCGTGTAGGTGGGGCTGGGCACCTCCATGGCAGGGTCGCCGCAGGCGGCGCGCAACAGGGCGCGGGCGAAGGTGGACTTGCCTGCGCCGAGCGGTCCGCTGAGCAGTGCCGCGTCACCCGCATGCAGCGTGCCGGCGAGCGACGCGGCGATGCGCTCGAGTTCGCCCTGCGAAACCCGCCGGGCAATCACGTTGGCCAAATGCTACGGCCGGGGAGCAGAAGTTGCTGGAGACAGGTCCAGACGAGGCGAAAGGCACTGGCGATCATATGTCTACTGCACGTTTTTCCAACCGCACTGTACTGCTACACAGTGGGTAGAAATATAACGTCTATGTTAGGCACGACGTCTAAACCGGAGTTCAAGCTTTTCATCAGTTAGTTTTACGTGCTCCGTGCGCCCGGGTCGGCCCTGCTTCACCGAACATCCTGCGCCTCCATAGGCGTAGACACATCAGGCTAAGTCCCTGTGACCAGAAGCGTAGCCACAACCCGCCGCGCCGTCTCCCATCCTACCCCAAAAGCGCCTTCAACGGCCGGGACACATCCGCGAGCGCCGCCGCCGCTATCGGCAACTTGCCGCCCACCAGGCGCTTCGCGGCCATGAACTCCGCCGGGCGATTGACCGTATCGGCCGCGATCACCACGCCCTCCCGCAAATAGAACAGGCTGAACGCACGATCTGCCATCGCGCCACGCAGGACCGTCGCGTCATGCCCGTCGGCAAGGCCTACGGCCTGCAGCTTCAGGTCATACTGGTCGGACCAGAACCACGGAATGGCGGCATACGGCTTCAACCGGCCGCAGATCGTCTCCGCCGCCACACGCGCCTGCTCGATGGCGTTCGGTACGGATTCCAGCCGCACCCGGCGGCCGAGCAACGGGTTCGGATGGTTGGCGCAGTCGCCGATGGCCAGCACGTCCGGGTCCGGCGTGCGGCAGTATTCGTCCACCAGTATACCGTCGCCCACGGGCAGGCCGGCCGCTTCGGCCAGCGCCGTGTTCGGGATCAGGCCGATGCCGGCCAGCACGAAATCCGCGGCGAACACGCGGCCGTCCGAGAGCTGCGCGGCGCCGACATGCCCGCGGTCGTGCCCGGCCGGCAGGAGTGCCGACAGGCTGGCGTCCGTCTGGACGTCCACGCCCGCCGCGCGATGCACGCCCTCGTAGAATGCCGATATTTGCGGCCCGGTGACGCGCGCCAGCAGGCGTGGCGCCGCCTCGATCAGCGTCACGGACAACCCCTGTTTGACGGCGACGGCGGCAACCTCCAGCCCGATATACCCGCCGCCGACGATGACGAGCCGCGCCTCTGGCCGAAGACGCGCACGCAGGGCGAGCACGTCGTCGATGGTGCGCAGCACGTGCACGCCGTCCAGCGTGGCACCCGGGCAGGACAGCCGGCGCGCGTGCCCGCCGGTCGCCAGCACCAGCTTGTCGTAGGCGAGCGCACGCCCGTCCGAGAGGGCGACGCTGCGCCGCGCCAGGTCCAGCCCGGTGACCTGCGTGGCGCCGATGAACACGATGCCCGCTTTGGCGTAGGCCGTGTCCGGCCGCAGCAGCAGGTCCGCCGGGGTGACGTGGCCCGAAAGGAACGCCTTGGACAGCGGCGGCCGCTGATAGGGGAGATGCTGTTCCGACCCGACAAGGGTGACGGGGTCCGTGTAGCCGGCCTGGCGCAGGCGTATCGCAAGTTCGCCGGCCGCCTGGCCCGCACCCACGATGACAACGCCGGAAGATCGGTCGAAATCGGGCAAGAAAAGCCTTCTCTTTTGTAGCCGCGCATCGGTGCCACCGCAGGCACTCCGCCGATGCAGATGCGAGGGAGCAAAAGTTTTTTGGTCCTTTTTTTCAAAAAAGGACTGCTTGCTTACTTCCTACTGCAAGACAGGATACCCGGCAGAAACCGCAAGCCGCTCAAGCTCCAGTATCCGCCCATACACGTCCGGCGCAACGCGGGCAAAACCGCCGAGCAGCAGCGCCGCCCGCGTCTCCGCCAGCGCCGGATCGGCCGCCACGTCGTCCAGGGCTCCGGCGAGGGCCGAGACCGTTGCCGCGGACGTTGCCAGCGCGGTTATCAGCGGCAGCCCCGGGGTGGCCGCCGTCCAGCCCAGCACCCGGAGCCCTGGAC
>CAXUOA010000205.1:0-5563 GCA_964252625.1 uncultured Acetobacteraceae bacterium
CGACTGTCCTTAGCGGGGTCCAGGGGCAGAGCCCTTGGCCTTTCTTCACAGATCATGGCGTGGCCTCGCCATGGCGAAGCTAGAGATTTGGGCAGTTCCGCGCTTCGGCTGCTCCAGCAGGCCCGCCTGCTTCAGGTAGGTTTTCGCCCAGTGGACGCGGCTGGCGATAACGCTGGTGCCTCCGCTAGGTATTTGCTGCTCGCGCTCCTCCGCGGTCAGCCCGAGGTCGTCCGCGATGCGGGCGATGAGGTCCCGCATGACCAGAGCCTGTCGGCGCAGAGGCGCAGGACCGGCAGCATCAGCGCGTCGTAGGTCGGTATAGGTACAGCCTGCTCTCCGGGGCGCCCGACGGAGGGCGTCACGTATAGTCCGCCACAGCGGCTCGGGCAGCGCAACGGGCCGGGAGGCGCCGGTGGCTGTTCGTGTGCTGGAGCCCGGCTGAGCCGGGCATGGCGGCGATCGCTAAGTCGGACGGTGGGCTGCCAAGCAGGCGAGGCTATGCCCTGCTTGCAAACGTTACAGCATCCCTCGCCGGGCCGTCCGCTCACCGGCTCGTCGGTGGGCCAAATTGGGACGGCTGGCGGCCAAACGTGGGGATGCCGTGGGAATCGGGAGCGGCTGACGCCCTACCGCCCTTGGAACCCGATGAAAATTATGGTGTCCCCGACGGGATTCGAACCCATGGCCCCAGGATTAGGAATCCTGTGCTCTATCCTGCTGAGCTACGGAGACGCCGAGCGCCCCTTATACCGGCGCGGCGGGGGCTGACCAATAGAAGCAGGCAGTGCTTTTTGGAAAAAACAGCCGGCTCCTGCTCCCTTCGCCTGCACCGGGGCGTCGGGCGCCCCGGACGGAACCCGGCATGGGGAGAGGCGGACAGGCCGCACGTCTTCCGCTTCTCAAAAAAGCAGGCCCTGCTTCCGTCCGCCCTGCATCTTGCGGCACAATCCCCATGTCAGACACCATACCACCAAGGGCCACGCATGACCGACGCTGCGGCGCTGCATCGCGCCACTCTCACGCTCGACAGCCACATCGACATCCCCTGGCCACACTCCCCCGACCCGTTCGGCCCCACGCCGCGGCACGTGGACCTGCCGAAGATGCGGCAGGGCGGGCTGGACGCCGGATGCTTCGTGGCCTTCGTTCCGCAGACCGCCCGCACTCCGGCGCAATGCGACGCGGCCTGGGCGCGCGCCGTGGCCATGCTGGAGACGATACGCGCGATGGATGCCACCCGGTTGGGCATCACCGCCCGGCTGTGCACCAGCGCGGGCGCCATCCAGGCCGCCCACGCGGACGGCGTGCTGGCCGTGGTGCCGGCGGTGGAGAACGGCCACGTCCTGGGCGAGGACCTCGGCCGCCTGGCGCAGCTGCGCGCGCTGGGCGTCACCTACATCACCCTGACCCATAACGGGCACAACCTGCTGGCGGACAGCGCCAACCCGCGCCGCGACCTGGGTGACGCCGAAACCCTGCATGGCGGCCTCTCGCCGCTCGGCCACCAGGCGGTGGCGGAGATGAACCGGCTGGGCATCATGGTGGACGTCTCCCATCTGTCGCGCCAGTCCATGCTGCAGGCCGTGCAGCAATCCCGCAGCCCGGTGGTGGCGACCCATTCCTGTGTGGCCGCCCTGTGCAGCCACCCGCGCAACCTGGACGACATGCAGCTGGACGCGCTGCGCGACACCGAAGGCCTGGTGCAGATCACCGCCATGCCGCCGTTCCTGCGTCCCCGCGGCCGGGCAGACGACACCTCGGTCACCGATTTCTGCAACCACATCGATTACGTGGTGCGCCGGATCGGCCTCGCGCATTGCGGCATCAGTTCGGATTTCGACGGTGGCGGGGCGATCACCGGCTGGTCAGATGCCAGCCAGAGCCTTGCGGTGACCGAGGCGCTGGTGGCGCGTGGCTACGGGCACAGCGAGGTGGCAGCCCTTTGGGGGGGCAATTTCCTGCGCGTGATGCGGGCGGCCGAAACCGTCGCACAGTGAGCAACCTTTCGTTCTGAAAGCGAAAAGCCGGTCAGACCGCCGCCTCGGACTGCACGGCGAAGCTGCAGGCCGCGCGATGCCGTAACGCCGTCAGCGTCTGCCTCACCGCGTCCTGCAGCTGTTCCAGCAACAGGCTTGCCTGGTCTATGTCGAGTTCGGAAATGATCGTTCGATCCTGCGTATCGTGGATCAGAACAACCCGGTCGGACATCGTGCGTGCTTGCAAAGTGCTCATGCCCTTAGTCTCCGTTATCCGCATGTTCGGGCGCCACGGAAATGTGATCGCAAGCGTATCGTAGCTTGCTAAGTGTGGCTAAACTGCAAATGCCCGGATGGTTGGGTGGGGCGCTGTCAGGTGCTTGCGCCGGTGAGGCAGCAGGCGAGGCGGCCTTCCTTTTGGAAAAAAGACGCAAGGACTTCTGTCTTCCGCGCGCCGTCGCGCCCGCATCACGGCCGGCCTGCTTGAGGCTTGCGCCGGTGCCGTCGCTTTCTGTGGTTCCCGGGTGGTCGTGTTCGCCGCAGAACGCCAGGGTCGGCGCGTGATGTTCGACCCGGCCGCCGTAGCGCGCGTCACGATCGATGAACTGCTGTCAGACCAGACAGATGATCGCGGTGTCGATCACGGCCTCTCCGGATGGTGGACAGTTGCGCAAGCGGGTCAGTACGCACGGTCCGCCAAGAAGTCGGTCGCGCGCTGGCATCTCGAACCGGAGAGCCGGCGGGAGCGTTGGACAGGGCAGTCTGGTGACACACGGCGCTAGTCTGGTCGGTGAGATATTCGGTTGCCTGACACGTCACGATTTGCCGCGCGGCAAGAACCCGTTCGCAATCTACGAGGCGGATTTCATCTCCGTTTTGCACGGGCTGACCGGTATGACAGCCTGAGTTCGATGCGGTTGCGGCAGCGCGGCCCCGACGGCCGGTTGTGCTACCGTTTCGGCTCGGGAAATGTCACCACCCCCGCATCACCCGCCGCATCCACCGCGCGCACGCCGAACAGCCACTCGTCCTTCGAGTAAGGCAGCGTGACACTGGTCACCGCGCCCACGTCCTGGGTGCTGGTCCAATCCGCGTCCGTGGTCAGCCTGCGCACCACCGCGTAGCGCGCGGCGCCGGGCACGGGCGTCCAGGTCAGCGTGGTGTCGTTCGTCAGGTCATGCGTCAGCACGTAGGCGTGCGCCGGCCGCCCGGGACCCATTGCCAGCGAGGCCAGCACGGCGATGTTGTAGCGCGTGACGCGCGCGAGGTAGTCGAAATCCATGTAGCGCTGCAGGTCGCCGTACTGCACGCCGCCTTCCAGGCGCACATTCTGGTGCTGGTGCGCGAAGGTCTCCACCGGCTCGGTGAAGCGTATGGCAGGGTAGCCGGCGGCGTTGAAGGATTCGTGGTCGCCGCCGCGCAGGAAGCGGTCGGCGCGGAAGATCAGCGCGCCGTCGAACCCCGGCACGTAGAGATTGCCCGTCGCGTGCGCGTAGCGTGCCAGTTCGCGGGACGGCGAATCCTCCTCGCCGCCCAGCACGTTCACCCGCTTCGGGTCGGCGCCGGCCGGCAGCGCCTCGGAGAAGATGCGGACCGTGCCGGGCCGCGCGCCTCCATCGCCCGCGGAGGCGCCGATGATGTCGTTGTTCAGGTCGCCCTGCACGTCCACGCCGGCCGCGCGCAGGGCCTGGGCGTGGTGCGCGGAGCCGAACAGCCCCTGTTCCTCGGCATCGTAGGTGGCGAAGACGAGCGTGGCGTGCATCTTCACGCCGGCCAGCAGGCGGGCGGCTTCCAGCACGGCGGCGGTGCCCGAGCCGTTGTCGTCCGCACCCGGCGCGTCCGTGGCGCCGTCGCTGTCGTCCGAGGCGCGCGAATCGTAGTGGCTGCTGATGACGTAGGTGCGCACGCCGGGCGCGTCGCCGTGCAGCGTGGCCACCACGCTGGAAATCCTCACGGCGCGCGGCACACGCTTGCCGTCTGTCGACTGCTCGTACTCGTCCAGCGCCACGCTCATGCGCCCGCCGGCGGTGGCGGCGATCGCCTGGAACTGGGCCATGATCCAGTCACGGGCCGCCACCACGCCGCGGCCGGGCGGCGCATGGTCGGAGAACGTGCTGCGAGTGCCGAAACCCACCAGTGCCGTGTCGGTGGCACGCAGGCGGTCCGGCGAGACCTGGTCCAGGATGCGCGCGATGGCGGCATCCTGTGCCAGAGCGGGGAAGGGGAGGGTGGCGAGGACGGCCAGGAGCGGGAGGCGCATGGCCGGAGACTAGCGGAGGCTCAGGCGCTGGAGGAAGCCATCATAAGAAGAAAGAAAGCCGTGCTTGTTTGAAGAAGGAGCAAAAAACTATTGTCCCTGCCAGGCGCGCGTCGCTGAGACGCATCGCTGCAAACACCGGCGTCAGCGGAGCAGAAGTTTTTTGCTTCTGTTTTTCAAAAAAGCAGGCCTTCCTTCCTGCCACCCGACACCGTCATCCCAAGGACACGCACTGCATGAAAATCCTGTCGACCGCCACCCTTCTGACCTCTCTCGCCCTCCTGAACCCGGCCGCCGCCACAGACACCCTGATCGTCCAGACCGACAACGCCGGCTTCCCATACACCCCGGCCCCCGCGTCGCTGCCCAAGGGCACGCAGATCAGCAACCTCCTGGGTGACCCAGCGAAGCCAGGCCCCTTCGTCCTGCGCCTGATTGTCCCGGCGCACACGGACATTATGCCGCACACCCACTCCAGGCCGGAAACCGTCACCGTCCTCTCGGGCGGCATCTACCACGAACACGGCCCCATCCTCGTCCGCGCCCAGGGCACAGAATTAAAGACCGGCGGCTTTGTCTACCTGCCCGAGGGCATGCCCCATTCGCTCTGGACGACGGACACACGGGCGGTGATCCAGGTCTCCGGCACCGGCCCGTTCGGCCTGCAATACGTCAATCCGGCGGACGACCCCAGCCGCAGGCGGTAGCCGCCTTGCCAGGCAACCTTCGCGGCCGCAGGGCCGCGTGGGAACAGGCTGGAGACTACGTCAGTGCCCAGAGCAACATCACGATGCCCGCCACGCCGCCCAGGAACAGCAACGTGCGCACGACCGTGATGCCGGCGGCATACACCGGCACGTAGACCAGCCGGCACCAGAAGTACAAGGCGGCACCGCCGGTGGTAAGCCCGCTGTGTCGCCCCGCCGCGTGCGCCGCCAGCACCGCCGCGGCGAAAAACGGGAACGTCTGCATATAGTTGGCAAACGCCCGCTCCACGCGCGCCGCCATGCCTTCCAGAGGCTGCTGCACGTCGCGCGAGCTCATCGCGTAGCTTGCGCCTTTCTGGAACGTGGTAAACTGCCCGGTGGCAATCGCATGCACCAGGCCCAGCACAATCGACCAAGCCAGATACCGGAGCTCGGTGGTCATCGTCGTTTTTCCTTAACTGATGCCCGGCAACGCCCCTTCTGCAACCCAGGTTGCCGCGCCTGCGACACCATGGCCAAAAAGCGCTTGCCCAGCTTCGCCTCAAGTTCTTACTATGTTCTCACACACCCATCCAGGCGCCGCATCGTGTCCTCCAGTAACGCCCCAGCCGAGACCGCCGCCG
>CAXUOA010000206.1:0-5093 GCA_964252625.1 uncultured Acetobacteraceae bacterium
CTATTATTCGAGCCTGGTCAAGTCGCAGATCGAGGAAGCGCTGCGGGAAGACAACCAGCTCCGGCTTTCGAAATACCGCCTGACGCTTTCGTTCCTGCTCGATGCTTCCGGCCATCTTGCGCGCGTCAGCATAGGGAGTTTCTCGGGCGAGGATGACGTGCGGGCGGAAGTGATCCGCGTCGTGCGGTCGATTTCGGTCAATGACGCGCCGCCGGCGGCGATGCTTACCAAGCAGTTCTCCGTGCAGATCGTCGAACGCGCGCGCAGCTAGGACGAGGGAAGATACGGTGTCGACACGTTCGCGTAGCGGAAAGCAAGCCCAGGGGCTTAGCCCCCGTATTGGGGGTCTGGGGCCTCGAGGCCCCAGCGGGGTCCAGGGGCAGAGCCCCTGGCCTTGCTTCCTGCGCATAGCCTCGCTCACAGCCGCAACGCTGGCCACCACCCTGCCCGCCCATGCGGACGAGCAGACGGTGAAACTGATCCAGCTGCTGATCCAGAAAGGCATACTCAGCAGCGGCCAGGCCGGCGAATTGCTGCGCGAGACCGGGCCCGCAAAACCGAAGCATGGCCACGCGGCCGCCGCAGCACCGCAGGACGCCGCCGAGCCCGACACCGCGGGCGATACGGCCGACGCGAAGAAAGGCGGCATACGCGTTACCTACGTGCCGCAATTCATCCGCAAGCAGATCGCCGACGAAGTACGGGCGCAGGTGCTGACGGAAAACCAGGCCGAGGGTGCCGCCGCCCCCGGATCGCTGCCCGACTGGGTCAACCGCATACGCGTATTCGGTGACATACGCACGCGCTACGAAGCCGATCTGTTCAACCGCGGCAACTACAACGAGTTCGTCAACTACAGCGCCATCAACGGCGGCGCGCCGTTCGACTCCAATGCCGGTCCCTACCCGCCCTTCCTCGACTCCACGCAGGACCGCAACCGCTTCCGCCTGCGCGCGCGCCTGGGCGTGGACGTCAACCTGGCGGACAACGTGCAGACCGTGATACGCGTGGGCACCGGCGACCCGAACGGTCCAGTCTCCACCAACGCCACGCTTGGCGAGAACGGCGCATTCTCCAAATACGCCATCTACCTGGACCGCGCCTTTGTGGCGTTCGAACCGGACGAGCACACCACCATTCGCGCCGGACGCAGCAGCAACCCGTTCACCACGACCGACATCCTGTTCTACAACGATCTCGGCTTCGACGGCGTCTCCGCGCATTACGAGCACAAGATCGGGCAGGACGTGAACGCGGTCTTCACCGCCGGCGCGTTCCCGCTGTTCAACACGGACCTCGCGTTCTCCAGCGACGTTCCGAACAAATACCCGAGCACGGACAGCTACCTTCTGGCCATTCAAGGCGGCGCCAACTGGCATGTCCGCCATGACCTCACGGCGTTCCTGGATGTGGGCTTCTTCGATTTCCTGGGCGTTCAGGGCGCGGTCTCGGACCCCTGCACCGTGCAGCCCGGCTCGACGGCCAATTCGGCCATCTACGCCTGCAACACCGACGACACGCGTTACCTGAACGGCCAGTTCGGCAACACGCTCTACCCGATACGCAACCTGGTGGCAGGTCCGCTGTCGGTGGCGCCCAACCTGCCGAACCCGCAATACTACGGCCTCGCCTCGCGCTTCTCGGTGCTCGAAGTGCATCCCAGGTTCGAGATCGACACCTACGCGCCGTACGATATCCAGATCGAGGGCGACTACATCAAGAACCTCGCGTTCAACCGCGCCGCCATCATCAACCATGGCGCCACCGGCCAGACGGTGGGCCCGATCAACAACCTGGGCAGCAGCAGCACCGGCGGCGGGCAGTCCGGGCCCTATGTCGGCGGCGATACCGGCTACATGGTCAAGCTCGCTGTGGGCTACCCGACGGTGGCCGACAAATGGCAGTGGAGCTTGTCGGCGGCCTACAAATACATCGCCAGCGACGCGACGCTCGACTCGCTCGACGATGCCGAGTTCCACCTCGGCGGCACCAACGCGCGCGGCTACGTGCTGCAGGGCGTGCTGGGCGTGGCCCGGAACACCAACGTGTCGCTGCGCTGGCTCAGCAGCCAGGTGGTCTCCGGTCCGCCTGACGGCATCGACGTGGTCCTGCTCGACCTGAACGCGAGCTTCTGATGCGCGCAATCCTGATCTCATCGGTGTTCCTGGCGCCCGCTATCCTGCCGGCGGTGTCGGCGGCGCAGGAACCGGTGGAGGACCGCATGCGCGACGCGCTGCGCCAGGCGGTGACGGAGATGCGCGCCGCACAGGACCAGGCGGCGCAGGCGCAGGCGGACCTGGCCCGCGCGCAAGCCGACAAGGCGGCGCTGCAGGCTCAGCTGGACGCCGCAACCGCCAGGCTGTCCGCCGAACCCGCCAGGCCGGCCGCCCGTCCGGAGGAGACCGGGGCGTTGCAGGCCCGGCTGCGCGCCGCCGAGGCGCAGGCGGCCAGCGTGCAGGGACAGGCAAGCCGGCTGCAGAGCAGCTACCAGAACATGGCCGAGCTGGCGCGTCAGAAAGAAGGCGAGCGCAAAACCGCCGCCGCCGGGCTGAAACAGACGGTCGCCGCGCTGGAAGCCTGCAAGGCCGCCAACACCAAGCTGATCGACGTGGCAGAAGAAATCCTCCACCTCTACGAAAGCCAGAGCTTCCGCAGCCTGCTGCTGAAAAGCTACGAGCCGGTGCTCGGCCTGGCACGGGTGAAGCTGGAGAACACGGTCGATTCCTACGACGACAAAATCCGGGATCTGCAATACGTGCCGCAATCCGCCACCCTGCAACACCCGGGCCGCTGACCACGTTGAGCCTCCGCGGCGCGCGCCGCCGGGAGTGCAAGATGCGGCTGATCGTTCCGGCGTGCCTGATGCTGGCCTGCACCCCGGCCGCGCAGGCCGCACCGCCGCCGGCCGCTACGCACCAGACCTGCGTGGACGTGCAGGTGGGCAGCGCGCAAAGCTACGATTGCCTGAACCAGCAGCTGCAGGGCGTCGCACGGCAGGCGCCACGATTCTCGTCGGACACGAGCGCACCCTACAGCGCAAGCTCGCCAAGCAACGTGACGGGGCAGTTCAACGAAGGCGCCACGCGCAATCGGCTCGGTTCGAATTTCGGCAAGTCGGTGACGCCGGAGCGGCCTGTGCAGAATTTCGCACCGCCGCGTCGCTGATGAGGGGGCAAGGAAGGCCTTCTTTTTCGAGAAAAAGAAGCAAAAAGCTTTTGCGAGCGCTGTCGCCGGCATTTGAAGTGGCTCGCTTCAGCGACGCGTAACCGGTGGATGAAAAATCGCAAGACATCCGTCTGCAATTCTATCCAACGCCTCGCAATTGCCGAAGTCCCGTGACGCTGCAAATGCGGAGGGACGAAAGTTTTTTGCTTCTTTTTTTCAAAAAAGAAGGCCTTCCTTGCTTTGCCCAGCATCAGCAGACACGTGACAAAACAAAGACATAATTGCGTCAATCAAATGACAGCCAGTCCAGGACTTTTGCCAGTGTCAGAATGAAGTTTTAATGACGCCCGATTTCGCCAACACGTCAGGAATTGTTCAACATCAGCGCACTAGCACAGCGCAACAACCGCCCGGCTGACAGACATGGTCTGCGCCGGACCAGAACGTCCGCTCGCCGGTATTTCAACACACCGCGCATCTGGTAGAGGGCGCGCCATTATGGACGGCAGCACCGCGGATCGACCGTTCGCGCCGGCCTTCGAAATATGGTGCAAGAATGTCCGTCCCCCACCATCACAATCTGCTCGATGTTCTGGTGACCGGCTATGAAACGTTTCACCAGAGGCTGGCGCGCCGGCTGGGCTCCGACATGCGGGCGCGTGACGCGCTGCATAACGTGTACATCCGCCTGAACCGCGGCGACGCGATCGCCGTCGAGAGTCCGCGCGCCTATCTGTTCCGCATGGCGCTGAACGCGGCGACCGACGACATGCGTTCCGAGCGCCGCACGTCGAGCCTGCGCGACGTCGATGCGATGATCCTCGATCTGCCCGACAGCGGCGCCGATCCGCTGCGCACGGCGTCCGCCAGGCAGGAGGTGCGTCTGCTGGAGCAGGCGCTGGAGGAGCTGACGCCGCGGCGCCGCACCATCCTGCTCGAGTCACGCCTGCATGGCAGGCCGCTGGCGCACATCGCCGCCAACCTTAAGCTGTCGCAGAGGATGGTCGAGATCGAGCTCAAGCACGCCGTCAGCCACTGTGCGGAACGGCTCAGCCGGCCGGTCATCCAGCGTTTCGGTCCACAGCCCCGCGCTGCGTCTTAGCCTGCACCCGCGCCAGTGCGCGCGCATCCGAGGGTGGAGGGAGTGGCGGTGGCGCCGTGAGAATGTTGTGCGACGACAGCGGACCGGCCAATGGTCCCGAGCCCTGCAGCCTCGACCACACCGAAACCGTGGCGGTTGCCATGATCTGCCGCCTGGTCTCGGGCGACGCCTGCGAGGCCGAGCTGGCGGCCGCCAGGGAATGGCGTGACATGAATCCGGAGCAGGCCCGGGCCTTTGCGCGCATCTCCCACGCCTGGACTCTGATCAAGCCAGCCGGCGCTGCGTGGACGCGCAGGCAGCGCGCGTGGCGGCTGGTCTCCGCTTTGGCAAAGGCCCGCGCGTTCCTGCTGGGGTGCCGCCCGGGCCGTCTGGTCGCCCGGCTGCGCGGCACGCAGGGCCAAGACGCGCCGGAACTGGCCATCCGGCATGGCGGCCTGCGGTGATGCTGGACACCCAGCCAAACACCGCGGAGCCGAGTCTCGACACCGATACCGGGCTGGCGCCGCACGGTCCCGCCCAGACTTGCAAGTGTGGCAGCGGCTTGCCCGGTGCCGCCTGCTGCACGCTCGATGCCGGCCTGCCGCTGGCCGCCGCCGAGCCGTCCGAGGCCACGCTGCAGGCGATCTACGCCGCCCGGCGCGGCAGCATGGAGGACGCCGCCACATTGTGTATCCGGCTGCTGACGGCCACGCCGCTGCTGTTGCCCGCGCTGCATTTACTGTTCCTCATCCGCCGGGACCAGGACAGGCGGCCGGCCGCCCTCGCCCTCGCGCGCCGGCTGGTCCGGCTTGCCCCGCAGGAACCGGGCATGGCCCTGGCACTCGGC
>CAXUOA010000206.1:5103-5535 GCA_964252625.1 uncultured Acetobacteraceae bacterium
ATGCGGAACTGGGCAGAGGCGGAGCATCAGGCGCGCCACGCCGTGCGCCTGTCGCCGCTGTCCGCCGGGCCGCACGAGCTGCTGGCCCAGGTGTTCCAGGAGCGCAAGGAATTCAACGCGGCGGAGTTCCACATACGGCGCGCGCTGTCGCTGGCCGGGCACCGGCGCCGGCCGCTCCTGCGCGAGCTTGCCCAGATACAGATACAGCAGGGTGCGCTGGCGGAAGCGCGGGCCACCGTCGCCGAGGCGCTCGCACTCGGACCGGACGATCCGGCCACGCTCGCCCAGCTGGCCGTGGTCGAGGAATACAGCCGAAACCACGCCGGTGCCGCGCAGCTGCTGGACCGGGCGGCGTCGCTCACCGGCGGCGGCTGGACCGGCCTGCGGGAGGCGCGCGCGCGCCTGCTGTCGGATGCCGGCGCCCATGCCGGC
>CAXUOA010000207.1:0-5507 GCA_964252625.1 uncultured Acetobacteraceae bacterium
GGCGGCCCCCGGGCACCCGGGTGGGGCCGGGGGCCCCAGACCCCAGGGCTTCGCCCCTGTTAAGCGGAGTGGACGGGTGATTGGACCTTGTTGCCCCGCCTGGGGCCCTCCTGTAGGGTGATCACGTGGCCGGCGTAGCTCAGGGGTAGAGCAACTGA
Source organism: uncultured Acetobacteraceae bacterium (assembly GCA_964252625.1). Taxonomy (GTDB): domain Bacteria; phylum Pseudomonadota; class Alphaproteobacteria; order Acetobacterales; family Acetobacteraceae; genus BOG-908. The sequence continues at coordinate 159 of CAXUOA010000207.1, forward strand.
TTCGTAATCAGTAGGTCCGCGGTTCAATTCCGCGCGCCGGCACCAGCAAATCCCTGTTCTACCTGAGGTTTTCTTCTTGACATCGCAATGACTGCGAATTTAGATTTGAAAAGGTCCACACTGTGTCCTCTTCGCCAGAGGCAGAACGAGGGCGTCGAGGTGCGATCCGCCCAGCCTTCAACCACCAGTGGGGATGGCTTTTCACACCGTGAATACACACGTGGGTAATCATGGAACAAGACACTCCCCGTGGCGCTCAAAGCCTGTTGACGCCACGGACAACAAAGATTCAGTATTGCCTGACATCCATATTGCCTGAAATCCGTCAAAGCAGGGAAAAGCATGCCTGAAAACAAGCGTTTCCGTGCCGTTCCAACTGTGACGGTCACACCCGATGGACATATCCATGTTCGTCGAAAGAAGCCTACTTACCGGGCCGGCTTTGCTTCATTGTTTGAACTCGACCCAGAGCACGTGAAAATTAAAAAGTTGGCGGTCGGTGAACCGACTCGCCTGGCTTTTCTGAGAGTTGGATCAGCGCTGGTTAATACGATGCATAAGACTCGTGTCCGACAACTCAGATCAGAGCCCTGACAAAGAACTTCCCGCGCGCCGAGAGCTCCACCTAGACCCTGTCATTCTGGGTGGAGGCGACAATGATGTGCGCCCTCCTCCGTTTCCTCACGAAGTGTCTCCGCTATCTACGCCGGTTCATACTACAATTACCAGTGTCAACCGTGGTCCAATACCGACAGCTTAAGAGTTTGCGGATTAGGAACGAGCTTTTCCAGGCACTGGTAAGTGGCTCCTTGAAGTAACAAAGCGAGAAATCACCTTAAAGCACGTTGTGCCTGCGATTACGGTTGGCATTGCATTGCTGGTTTCAGGCGCGATTGCGATTTTCGCAGGGCCTGGGTGTGGTGTGATTGCTTTCGCAACAACCATTGGCTCGATATTAGCCGTGTATCTCACAGGCAGATTGTCTACTTCTGAAACGTCGGATGATGTCGCATCCGCCGCTGACGATAGCGAGGACGGTCATACGAGCGCCTCCAAATCGTGAGCGTGGTGTATCGTGACTACCCGTGTTCAATTTATAAAAAACGACTCGGTCGCATCTGCAGCAACACAGTGCCTCCGGATTGACCGAAGCATCCGAGCCTGCGCAGGATCCAAAAGTCTTTGCTTCTTTTTGTCAAAAAAAGAAGGCCTTCCTCTCCCGCGGAAGTGTCAACCGCAGAGCGGGTTAGTTGCCCGTGAACGTCAGGCAGAAATCCCGAACGGCACATGTTAGCCGTTCGGAAACTCGTTCAGCGTTGCTGGGCTCGCCCGGTCATCAGTTCGCCGCTGCGGGGTTCACTCATCGGGCAACCGTTGTGGCTGCCACGGAACTTCGCCGAACTGGTATATGTGCCGTTCCTGGCCCGGTTCACGCCACCGAGCGGACGGTGCGCCGCCAGCCCGTGCCAGGGCCCGAACGACAACCCATCATCCACGGCGGCCTTGCCCTCGGCACTCCAGGCATCTTGCGCCGGCACCGAAATACGCGCCACGGTCAGATAGGGGCTTTTGTCCTCTGGCCAGGCAACCGACGCATCCTCGATCGGCATGGCGTCAAGGTCGGTGGCGAGCTGCACCTGGAGTTCCCACTCGCCACCGTGCGCGCGGAAATGTTCTACGACCGACTCACGCAGCGCGTTCGGCTTGCCGCTCACCTCGATCGGCTTCTTGGTAAGCGCCGTGAGTTCGGGCGAGACAGGGGCAAGGGCGAACTTGCAGACATACGGGCCATAGAGGAAAGGCGTCTGCGTATAGAACGTCTCGCCAAGGATATGCGTGGCCGGCTGGCCGCCCATCGTGACGACGGTGGCACTTTTGCCGCCGAAGGCTTCCAGGACGGCTTCCGTGCCGCGTGCCACCCGAGAGACGACTTCCTTCAGGCCCTCGTGCTTGTCGGTCGTGCCTGCAAGCGTCTTCAGGCTGCCGAGAAATTTCTGTGCGGTCGGCGCGCTGAAAGCAGGCGCGTTCACCATCACGAAATCCTGGGTCACGTCGCCTTCGCTGCCGGCAAGCCGCTCGCCTTCCACGCCGATCACCTTGAACGCCAGGCCACGGGGCGTCGAGACGCTGTCGTCCAGGATGTCGCCCGGCAAAGTCGACAGACGCATAATCACTTTGTAGGTGCCGGCTTTCGCGAACAGGCCTTGCGCCAGGGCAGAGGGCAGGTCGCCGGCGACCGTGAGAGATCCGGACAGGGCGCCGTGCGACTTGGCGTGCACGCTCCTGTTGGCATGGCCGGAATGCTCGAACGTCGTCTCGCGGATGCCGCGCATGGTCTCTTCCAGGCCGGCATCCGTCTCCGCCTCGTTCTCTTCCGGATGCTCCATCTCTGGTTTGAAAAGCAGTGGCGCGAATGGCGTGATGGAGATATCGCTCATTAGTTAATTCCCGGCTAAACCACCACGAACGTCCGGATAGAGACGGCGTTCCGTGGCCATGGGCTTTCACGCGCACCGCCACCACCGCAAACGATGAAGCCTCGCGGCTCCAGTGTGGCCGGGTGAAACGCCGCGACGATGCGGCGCTGCAGGCGCTCGGGAAGGGTCCGGCTGGCGCGGGCGGCCGCTGCCAGCCGGTGTGCGCCTGTCGTCCGGTCCCGGCCAGGATGGAGACCTCGCAGCCGCCCCGGCCTGACGTCTGGCGACCCGTCCGCGCCGCGGCGACGGTGAGACGTGCAAGCCGCCACCAACCCGGTGAGGCAAGACAGGCAGTCCCTTTTTGAAAAAACGCCGGGAACCTTTACCTCTCCCGGCCGCACGTTGCCATCACGAGCCGTCTCGGACGTCGGCAGTAGCGCACGCAAAGCTTTCAGCTTCTTTTTCTCGAAAAAGAAGGCCTTTCCTCCTGCCTTCTTCCGAAAGGAGAAAACCCCGCGATGACATTCAAAGTCCAGGTCGGCCCAGCGCAGATCGCCATACACCAGGGCCGTACCGTCCTGGTCACCGAAACCGACGGCACGATCGCCAGCCCCGGCGAGCGCGGCCTGTATTTCAACGACACGCGGCTGATCAGCACCTGGTTCATGTATGCGGACGGCCAGCCCTGGACGCTGTTGAGCGGCGGCGCGGTGAACTACGACATCGCGCGCATCCACCTGACCAACAAGGCGCTGCTGACGGCAGACGGTCCGATCCCGGAGCGCACGCTGGGCCTGGTGCTGAACCGGCTGATCGACAACGGCATGCACGAGGATGTCGACATCACCAATCACGGCATGACGCATGTCTGCTTCAACCTCGAAATCGGCATGCGCTGTGATTTCTCCGACGTGTTCGAGGTGAAATCCGGCAAGGCGATACGCCGCGGCAGCGTGTCCACCCAGTGGATGCAGGACGAGCAGAATCTGCGCACCACCTACGTGCATGATGATTTCGAGCGTTGCGTCAGCGTGCACGCCAGGCTGGATGGCCGGATGGGGTACGCCAACGGACGCCTGACGTTCGCGGTCTCGCTGGCGCCGGGGCAGAACTGGCATTGCTGCCTGTTCTACGATCTTTGCGATGGCCAGCGCATGCTGTCCGCTCCGGTGCATTGTGCGCATGACAGCAACCCGACCGCCAAGGCCGCCAAAACCGCGGAGACGTGGAAAGACGGCGTGATGGGCATCACCACCTCCAACGAGGAGATGTACCGCACCTTCCACCAGGCGGTGGACGACATGGCGGCCCTCCGCCTGCCGCAGCAGGAAGGCGATTCGCTGAGCTTCGTGCCCGCCGCCGGCCTGCCCTGGTTCACCGCGCTGTTCGGGCGCGACAGCCTGATCGCCTCCCTGCAGACGATGCTGATCTATCCGGAGTTCGCGACGACGACGCTGGACGTGCTGGGCCGGCAGCAGGCCACCGAACGCGACGATTACCGCGACGCCGAACCGGGCAAGATACTGCACGAGATGCGTTTCGGTGAGCTGGCGCATTTCAAGCTGATCCCGCACACGCCGTATTACGGCACCGCGGATGCCACACCGCTATACCTGATCACGCTGCACGAGGCGTGGTTGTGGACCGGGGACCGCGGCCTGCTGGAACGCCAGCTTCCGGTGGCCGAGCGTTGCCTCGCCTGGATAGACGATTGGGGCGACCGTGACGGCGACGGCTTCCAGGAATACCAGACGCGCTCCTCGCAGGGCTACGAGAACCAGGGCTGGAAGGATTCCGGCGATTCCGTCTCCTACCTCGACGGCACGCTGGTGCGCGGCCCCAAGGCGCTTTGCGAGTTGCAAGGCTACGTCTACGATGCCTGGCAGCGCATGGCCGCGGTGTATGACGCGCTGGAAAAGCCCGACCGCGCCGCCACCCTGCGCGCCAAGGCGAAAACCCTGTACGACCGTTTCAATGACGTGTTCTGGGACGAAAACGCCGGCATCTACGCCTATTGCCTGGACGGCGAGAAGAAGAAGGTGTTCACCGTGGCCTCCAACATGGGGCATTGCCTGTGGTCCGGCATCGTGCCGCCGGACCGCGCGGCGCGCGTGGTGAGGCGCCTGATGGCGCCGGACATGTGGTCCGGCTGGGGCATACGCACGCTGTCCGCCGATCACCCGTGCTACAATCCGTATTCCTACCAGAACGGCGCGGTCTGGCCGCACGACAACGCCATCATCGCCGCCGGCTTCCGCCGCTACGGTTTTGCCGCCGAAGCCGGCCAGGTCGCGCGCGATCTCAACGAGGCGGCAAGCCACTTCCTGCTCAACCAGATGCCGGAACTCTACGCCGGGCTGACGCGCGAGCCGACCGGCTTCCCGGTGCAGTATGTCGGCGCCAACGTGCCGCAGGCCTGGGCCGCGGGCTCGGTGTTCATGACGCTGCGCGCGATGCTCGGCCTGCGGCCAGACGCACCGAACGGCAAACTGGGTCTGGACCCGAACCTGCCGCGCTGGCTGCCCGACATCACTTTGCACGGTCTGCGCCTGGGCCAGCAGAGTTTCGACATACGCTTCACACGCAACGGCGAGGATACGGTCTTCGAGGTGCTGCGCGGCGATGCGTCCGCCGTTGTGCGGGCATCGGTGGAGAAAGGAAGCCAGACGTTTGCGGAAATGGGCGGGGTTGGCGGGTGAACAGGAAAACGTAAGGCACCGCCGTGTTTTTGGCAGAAAAAGACGGAGAAAACGTTTGCCCCGCGACGCTTCGTTGCTCGGGCTTCACCGAAGCACCCGAGTGCTCCCGCTCCTGATCAGAGGGGAGTTGGGGCACGGCCCATAAGCGCGAACTTCAAGCCTTTCTTTGGGAAAGACACTTGGGCAGGCAAGCAAGGCCTTCTTTTTTGAAAAAAAGAAGCAAAAAACTTTTG
>CAXUOA010000208.1:0-5497 GCA_964252625.1 uncultured Acetobacteraceae bacterium
CGGCGGCCAGCGCATCGTCCACCGGGCGGCCCTCGCAGAGGAACACCAGGGACTTCGCCGCCGCCTGCGCCTGCGGGGAGCCGGCGAGCAGGGCGGCGACCAGGGCGTCGCGCGCTGCGTCGAGTTCTGCCGCTACCGCCACCTCGTGCACGAGGCCGAGCTGTTGGGCGCGCTGGGCGGTGAACACCTCCGCCGTGGTGAAGTAGCGCCTGGCCTGGCGTGCGCCGATGGAATTGATGACGTACGGGCTGATGGCCGCGGGGATCAGGCCGAGCCTGACCTCGCTGAGGCAGAACTTCGCGGTGTCGGCGGCCAGCACGACGTCGCAGCACGCGACCAGGCCGACGCCGCCGCCATAGGCGTTGCCCTGGACGACGGCGACGGTGGGTTTCGGCAGGCGGTCCAGCGTGCGCATCAGGCCGGCGAGGTGGGTCGCGTCGGCGATGTTCTCGGCTTCCGTGTAGGCGGCCATGCGCTGCATCCAGCCCAGATCCGCACCGGCGGAGAAGCTGCGGCCCGTGCTGGCCAGGACGAGCACGCGGGTGCTGGCGTCGCTGCCTATCCGCGCGAGCGTCGTCGTCAGGGTGGCGATCAGCGTGTCGTCGAAGGCGTTGTGCCTGACGGGATTGTCGAGCGTCAGCGTGGTCACGCCGCGTGCGTCGGTATGCGTGCGTATCATGTGGAGGCCCCCAGGAAAGCGAGCGCGGTCACGCCGGATGTGCCCTGCGCCGCCGCCGCCGCCGAACCCGTCCGGCTCAAGAAGGCTTGCTCAACCGGCGAAGTAGGCCTCCACCATTGCCTCGCTCACGTCCCCCAGCGTCGCCGGCTGCCATTTCGGGGCGCGGTCCTTGTCGATCACCGTCGCCCGCACGCCTTCGACGAAGTCGTGGCTGCGCATGCAGGACACGGCGAGCACCAGCTCCTGCGCCAGCGCCTGGTCCAGGTCGGCCATCGCCTCGGCCGCGCGCAACGCGCGCAGCGTCACCTTCAACGAGGAAGGCGACTTGCCGGCGATCTCGGAGGCGGCGTCGTGCGCGGCCGGGTGATCGCTGTGCTGCAACGCCTCCAGGATCAGCTCGACCGTGGAATGGCGGTAGCAATCGTCCATCCAGGCGCGGTCGGCGCCTGCCACGGCGGCGGGCGGCGGTTCCGCTGCCTCGTCCAGGCAGGCGGCGACGGCGGCCCTGGTCTCGCAGGTGGCGAGCCGGGCTGCCAGGCCGGGCAGGGCATCGGACGGGACGTAGTAGTCGGCCAGACCGGCCAGGATGGCGTCACCGGCGCCGATGCGCGCCCCTGTCAGCGCCAGATGCAACCCCAAAGGCAGCTTGCGGCTCAGCAGCCAGGTGGCACCCACGTCGGGAAACAGGCCGATGCCGGTCTCCGGCATCGCAAGCACGGTGCGCTCCGTCACCACGCGGTAGCTGCCATGGGCGGACACGCCCACGCCGCCGCCCATCACCACGCCGTCCATGAACGCCACGTAGGGCTTGGCAAAGCCCGCGATGCGCGCGTTCATCCGGTATTCCGTGCCGAAGAAGGCGGCAGGCACCGCCAAGTCTCCGGCGCGTGCCGCCTCGTAGAGCATGCGTATGTCGCCGCCCGCACACAGCGCACGGCCCCCCGCGCCATCGACCAGCACGAGCGCCACCGCAGGATCGCCGGCCCAGCGTATCAGCGACGCGTCGATCGCCTCACACATGGGCTGGGTCAGCGCGTTCAGCGCCTTTGGCCGGTTCAGCGTGATCCGGCCGGCACGTCCTTCGACACGCAACACCACGTCTTCCATGCTCACGCGATGCCCGCCGACTTCATCAGCGCGCGCGAGACGATCACCCGCATTATCTCGTTCGTGCCTTCCAGTATCTGATGCACGCGCAAGTCACGCACGATCTTTTCCACGCCGTATTCCGCCAGATAGCCGTACCCGCCATGCAGCTGCAGCGCCTGGTTGGCAACGTTGAAGCCCGCATCGGTGACGAACCGTTTGGCACTGGCGCAGAGCGCGCCTGCGCCTGGCGCCTTGGCGTCCAGCGCGCCTGCCGCGCGCCATAGGATGCTGCGTGCCGCCTCCAGCTCCGTGCTCATGTCGGCAAGCCGGAACTGCAGGGCCTGGAAGTCGGCAAGCTTCTGTCCGAACGCGCGCCGCTCGGCCATGTAGGCGAGCGTCTTTTCCAGCGCCGCCTGGGCGCCGCCCAACGAACAGGCGGCGATGTTCAGCCGCCCGCCGTCCAGCCCCGCCATCGCCATCTTGAAGCCGTCGCCTTCGGCGCCCAGGCGGCGGGACGCCGGCACGCGCACGCCTTCCAGTATCACCTGCCGCGTCGGCTGGGCGTTCCAGCCCATCTTGCGTTCGTTGGCGCCGAAGCTCAGCCCCTTGTCGCCGAGCTCCACCAGGAATGCGCTTACCCCGGCAGCCCCCGGGCCGCCGGTGCGCGCCAGGACGAGGTACACATCGGCCGCTCCCGCGCCGGAGATGAACTGCTTCACGCCGTCCAGCACGTAGTCGCCGCCATCCGGCCGCGCGCGCGTGGCCATCGCCGCGGCGTCCGAGCCGGAGCCGGGCTCGGTCAGGCAATACGCGCCCAGCCGTTCCATCCGGCACAGGCCAGGCACCCATTCCGCCCGCTGCGCCTCGCTGGCGAAGCGGTCGACCATCCAGGTGACCATGTTGTGTATGCTGATATAGGCGGCCACCGCCGGGCAGCCGGTGCTCAGCGCCTCGAAGATCAGCACGGCATCCAGCCGGCCCAGCCCGCTGCCGCCGTGCTGCTCGCCTACGTAGATGCCGGCCATGCCCAGCGCCGCCGTCTGCCGGATCACGTCGACCGGGAAGTGCTTCTCTGCGTCCCAGCGCAGCGCGTGCGGCGCCAGGTGCGTGTCGGCGAAGGCCCGCGCCATGCCGATGATCGCGTGCTGGTCGTTGCCTAGCGTGAACGGGGCAGGGGCCGCCGGCATCATGCTGTCCAAGGGGATCGCCTCCGTGCGCCGCGTTCGCGCCGGCCCGGGCTTGCGGGGGGCGTCTTAATGTAAGGAATACGTAGCGCCTTCTTTCGTGAATACCAATCTGCCTGGCGGTTGAATGCTGTAACAGGAAGGAAGGCCTTCTTTTTCGAGAAAAAGAAGCAAAAAGCTTTTGCTCCGCTGTCGCGGGAACGTTGACGCGCATGTTTCACCGCAGCGCACCTGAGAGAGATGAAAGTTTTTTGGTCCCTTTTTCAAAAGGACTGCTTGCTTTCAGGTGTCAGGCCGGCTCCGGCACGATCCCGAAGACGGCGAGATAGACAGGCTCGCCGTAGTCGCCCGCTTCCTCGTCCGCCACCACCCGTACCACGTGCCCGCCAATCGCAGACCCGGCGGCCATGGCTTTTTCCGCGCGCCGCTCTGCCTCCGCGGCGGTGCGGCACGGCACCGGCACGCCAGGCGTGACAGCGCCGCGCTTACCCCTTGTGTAGGGCACGAAGACGATCCGCTCAGTGCTTGCCATGACCAACTCCGATCTCCATGATGCCTCGCATTCTGCGCTACAGCCTAGCACGCCCGGGTGCCTGCCGCGGAAACGCAGGTTCGGGCGGTAATTCATCTTGCCAGCTTGGGCAGGTGCCTGCCATAAGCCCGCCTCCCGCCGCCAGATCGTTTCAGGCAGGAGCGCTGGTGTTTCGAGAACCGAACGCTGAACCGCTCAGCACGGCGCCGGTTCGCCTCAGGAGCAGCCACCGTGTCCCAGCCTTCCTTGCGGATCACCCATTTCGAGGCTCAGACCGCGCCTGCCGACTACGTCTTCGACGTCTGGAACCCGCTCGAGAACACCTACGAACGGGTGCCGACGTTCGAGGACGGCATGGAACGCGTGCAACGCATCGCGCAGGCGGTGCGCGAGATGTGGGTCAGCAAGGACGATAGGCTGGCGGCGCTGAACAGCCCCCCGGCACCGGTGCCGGGCGAGGAGTTCGCCGAATTCCGCGTCACCGCCCAGGCCCAGCGCAGCTACGACATACGCAGCTTCGACAGCCCGGAATGGAGCCATTTCCGCGGCTATATCAGCCAGGCGGCAGAGCGTATCAGCGGCGAGGTCGGCTTCGTCCTGGCGCCATCGCTCAAGCCGGCGCCGCCGGCCCAGCGTGCCCAGGCCAAGTCGGCGTAAGCTTCGCCGCGGATGCAGCCAGGGAGCGGGGCTGTCCCTACTACCGCTGATTACTGACGAGCGGGTTCAGGTTGTAACTGAAACCCCAGTTGACCGGCACGAACTGCTGGAAATGCTGGTTGAACCACACGTATATCTGGGCGATCCCGCTGCGCGGCACATACACCACGTCGAACGGCGCCAGCGCCACGTCTGCGGCAGGATCGATACCCGTCATCGCGGCGCGATAGTCGGCGGCCAGCACCAGCGGGCGGTTGCCGGCCTCGTGGCGGACGATGAACACGTGGTTCTGGTCGCCCGTGGTGCGCAGCCCGCCTGCGCGCGCCACTGCCTGCAACAGCGTCAGCGTGGCGCCCTGCGTGGTGAACTCGCCCGGCGAGACCACGTCGCCGGCCACGTAGATCCGCGCCGGCGAGGCGGTCTTCACCTCCACGGTCAGCTGCGGATCCTTTAGCTCGCCGGCATACACGCCGCGCAGGTCGGCAGCGATCTCATCGGGAGCTCGTCCAGCGGCCGGGACGGACTGCGCCAGCGTGGTGCTCAGCCTGCCGTCCGGCCGCACGGTCACGTCCTCGTCCAGCTCCGGCGCGGTGTAGAGCCGCACGCCCAGCACGTCTCCGACCTGCACCAGATAGGGCGCGGATGAGAGCGCGAGCGGTGCGGGCGGCAGGTTTCGCGCAGTAGGTACGCAGGCGGCAAGCCAGCCCGCCAGCGCCACGGCCGGAAGACGCCCAAGCCTAGGTCTGGACGGCACCATCCACCTCGCCTCGGCGGACAGCCTCCACCAGCGGCACGTCCGTGCAGTCCGGATGGCTCTGCAGGTAGGCGGCGGTATCGAACCACGGTCCTGGATCGGCGCCACGCGGGCCGCCCACGAGCAGATAGTGGAACACGGGATCCAGGGCCGCGCCGTCGGACAGCGCCGGATCGGAGGCGATGTACCACGCCGCGTCGAACAGCGGGCTGGCGCGGACCAGGGCTGCGTCTTCCAGCAGGAGCGGGCTCGTTTGCACCTTGCGCCGGCGGGACAGCCGCGCAAGCAGCTTGCGGCGCGGCAACGCGGGCAGCGCCACCGCCGGCAGGTCCGGCGCGCGAAGATTGTTCAATGCCGGCAAGTCGCGCGCCAGGGTGGCCAGGGCGTTGCGGCTCGCCGCGGTGGCATCGAGCCTCACCCAGCTTCGCAGGCTGTCCCAGCCGGTGTTGCGCGCCTCCATCTCCTGCCGGCCTGCTTCTGCCTGCCGCACCGCCTCTGAAAGCCGCGCTGAATCGGTGGCGGCGAGCGACAGCGCCTCCGCGTGGCGCAGCGCCGCCGCGCGAAGCGCGTCCAGCTCCGCCGCCTGCGCGGCCAGGGCGGCC
>CAXUOA010000209.1:0-2696 GCA_964252625.1 uncultured Acetobacteraceae bacterium
GTGTTCCTGCCGATCCTGCTGATGGGCGGCATCGTCGGCCGGCTGTTCCGCGAGTTCGCGCTGACCCTGTCGCTGGCGATCATCGTCAGCCTGGTGATCTCGCTGACCACCACGCCGATGATGTGCGCGCTGTTCCTGCGCACCGCCCCCCCGAAGCGCGAACGCGGCTGGTTCTTCCGCCACTGGGAAGCGGCGTTCGCGCGGATGCAGGGCTTCTACGAACGCACGCTGGCCTGGTCGCTGGACCGCGCGCTGATGGTGATGGTCGTGCTGGCCGCCACGGTGGCGCTCAACGTCTACCTGTTCATCATCGTGCCCAAGGGCTTCTTCCCGCAGCAGGACACCGGCGCGCTGATGGGCATGGTGCAGGCGGACCAGTCGACCAGCTTCCAGTCCATGCGCACGAAGCTCACCGCGATACAGAACATCGTGGGCCGTGATCCGGCGGTGGCCAGCGTGGTGGGTTTCACCGGCGGCCGGCAGACCAACACCGCCAACCTCTACGTGGCGCTGAAACCGCTGACCAAACGTGACGTCTCGGCGGACCAGGTGATCAACCGGCTGCGCCCAAAGCTGGCCCATGTGGCGGGCGCGCGGCTATTCCTGCAAGCGGTGCAGGATTTGCGTGTCGGCGGCCGCCAGTCCAACGCGCAATACCAGTACACGCTGCAGGCGGACGATGCGCCGACGCTGTATAAATGGGCGCCGAAGCTGACCGATGCGCTGCAGAAAGACCCTGCACTGGCCGACGTGAACTCCGACCAGCAGCAGAGCGGGCTGGAGACCGACCTGGTCATTGACCGTGATACCGCCGCGCGCCTGAACCTCACGCCCGCGACAATCGATAACACGCTTTACGACGCGTTTGGTCAGCGCCAGGTTAGTACAATATACAATCCGCTCAACCAGTATCACGTGGTGATGGAGTTGGCCCCGCGATACTGGCAAAGCCCGCAGACGCTGCGCGAAGTTTGGGTCAGCACGTCAGGCGCCAATGCGCCCGGCACCAGCAGCACGGGCTTTCCGGCCGGAGACGTCACGTCCAGCAAGACGACGGGCACGGTGACCGCTTCCAGCGTGGCCCTCGACTCGGCGCGCAACGCGGCTTCGAACGCGCTGGCGCAATCCGGCAAGGGTGCTGCCAGCAGCGGCGCGTCGGTCAGCACGTCGCAGGAGACGATGATACCGCTGGCCGCCTTTAGCCACTTCCAGCCGGGCCACACGCCGCTGGGCGTGAACCACCAGGGCGCGTTCGTGGCGGCCACCATCTCGTTCAACCTGCCGCCCGGCAAGTCGCTTGGTGACGCCACCGCGGCGATCGCGCGCGCCACCGCCGCGATACACATGCCGGCGTCCATAACAGGCAGCTTCGCCGGCACGGCGGCCACGTTCCAGCAATCCACCTCCAGCGAGCCGGCGCTCATCCTGGCTGCCCTTGTTGCCGTCTACATCGTGCTGGGCATTCTCTACGAGAGCGCGGTGCACCCGATCACCATCCTCTCCACCCTGCCCTCGGCCGGCGTGGGTGCGGTGCTGGCGCTCATCGCCTTCGGCTCGGAATTCAGCATAATCGCGCTGATCGGCGTCATCCTGCTGATCGGCATCGTCAAGAAGAATGCCATCCTGATGATCGATTTCGCGCTGCATGCGGAGCGCGAGCAGGGCCTGTCCACGCGCGATTCGATCTACCAGGCCTGCCTGCTGCGCTTCCGTCCGATCATGATGACGACGTTCGCCGCCCTGCTCGGCGCGCTGCCGCTGGCGTTCGACAGCGGCGAGGGCGCGGAGCTGCGACGTCCGCTGGGCATCTCCATCGTGGGCGGACTCATCGTCAGCCAGGTGCTGACGCTTTATACGACGCCCGTCGTCTATCTATACCTGGACCGGTTCCGCCTGTGGTCGCAGCGGCGCTGGCGGCAGACGTTTCCTGGCACGCATGTTTCAAAGGCGCCGGCTGAGTGAAGAGTAAGGCAAGGCCTTCTTTTTTGAAAAAAAGAAGCAAAAAACTTTTGTCTCCCGCCTGCACGGCGGCGCGTGCAAGCCATGCAGATACGCGCATCTGCAGAAGCAGCGCGCGCTCTGGTGCAGGCGCAGGAGCAAAAGTTTTTTGGTTCTTTTTTTCAAAAAAGAACTGCTTGCTTCCTTGCCTAGCGCTCGCCGCCTGCATGGTAGGCCCGAACTACAAACGTCCCTCCACCCCGCTCACCTCCGTCTTCAAGGAGCTGCCGGGCTGGAAGCTGGCCACCCCCGCAGACGAAGCCCCCAAAGGCGCCTGGTGGGACGCGTTCCACGATCCCCTGCTGAACCGGCTGGAAGCGCAGATAGACACCGGCAACCAGACCGTGCGCGAACAGGTGGCCGCCTACGTCAATGCCCAGGCGCTGGTCGACGAGGCGCGCGCCAACCTGTTCCCCACATTGTCGGGCAATGTCGGCGTCACCCGCTCCAGCGGCAGCGGCGGCGTGCTGACCAGCACAGGCACCGGCAGCTCCACGCTGGGTACCACGACGGGCACGACCACCGGCACCTCGACGGGCACTACCGGCACCACCACCAGCACGGGCTCCGGCGTCACCAGCGGCAGCGGCAACACCGGCAGCACCACCAGCGTCGCCTCCACCGGCGGCACCGGTTCCGGCGGCCGGTCCACCCCCCCCACCCACCCGCGGGCCGGGCGTGGGGGAACGCACCGCGCG
>CAXUOA010000209.1:2706-5492 GCA_964252625.1 uncultured Acetobacteraceae bacterium
CACCTACACGCTGGAGGGCAGTGCGGACTGGAACCTCGATGTATGGGGCAAGCTCAGGCGCCAGGTGGAAAGCAACGTCGCCAACGCTCAGGCCAGCGCCGCCCTGCTGGCCAACGCCCGCCTGTCCGCGCAGGGGTCGCTCGCCACGGACTACCTGGACCTGCGCGTCAGCGACGCCCTGCAGCGCGTGCTCGACGAGACGGCGCGCCTGGACACCGAGGCGCTGCGCATCGCCCAGAACCAGTACAACGCCGGCTTCGCCGCCCGGTCCGACGTGCTGACGGCGCAGACGCAGCTGGAAGCCGCGCAATCGGCGGCCATCAACGTGGGCGTGGCGCGCGCGCAGTACGAGCACGCGATCGCCGTGCTGATCGGCGAGGCGCCGGCCTCCCTCACCATACCGCCGGTGGCCAGCGTGCCCGCAGTGCCGGACACGCCGGGCCTGGTGCCCTCCGCCCTGCTGGAACGCCGGCCGGACATCGCCAACGCCGAGCGCGAGATGAAGGCCAACAACGCGCTGGTCGGCGTGGCCGTCGGCGCCTACTACCCGGACATCACCCTGTCCGCCCTGTTCGGCTACGAGGGCAATCCGCTCAGTTCGTTGATCTCGAGCGCCAACCGTGTCTGGTCACTCGGCGCCTCGGCCAGTGACGCACTGTTCGAAGGCGGCGCGCGCACCGCGGCGGTTCGCGCCGCCCGCGCCACCTATGACGAGAGCGTTGCGGCCTACAGGCAGACCGTCCTGACCGCTTTCCAGCAGGTAGAGGACGCGCTGTCCGGCCTGCGCATCCTGGCCCGGCAGGAGGCGGTGCAACGCCAGACGGTGACCGACGCCGGCCGCGCGGCGCAGATCGCGCTGAACGAGTATCGCGCCGGCACGCAGGCCTATACGGCGGTGATCACCGCGCAGGACACGCTGCTGACGGCACAGCAGAACCTGATCTCCATCCAGCAGACGCGGCTCGCGGACGCGGTGGCGTTGATACAGGCGCTGGGCGGGGGCTGGCGGACTGGCGACCTGCCGGACAAGGACTGGTTGCAGCGGCGGAATCCATTGCTGCCGTAAGCGAGAAAGCAAGCAGTTCTTTTTTGAAAAAAAGAACCAAAAAACTTTTACTCCCTCGCATTTGCAACTTGCCGGATGCCATGGAAAATTCGGGGTGGTTGACGGCGTAGGTAGGCCACGCCTCGGTCATAAGCCCCGTCCGGCTTGCTCTGCCGCAAAAGCCAGGATGGGCTGCCAGTCCGCTGCATTGGCTGGCTTGTATAGAGCGTTGTGGGCGGCGCCAGGCATGCTGCGGTAGCTGACATGCGCGCCGCCTTTGCGCACAAGCGCTGCTGTCTCAGCCTCGGGCACCACGCTATCCTGCTCGCCGTGCAGGATTAATACGGGCATCTTCAGTCTCGGCAAGGCCAGCTCGTTGTCCCAGTCATCCGGGATCAGCCATGCCTCGATCACGCCAAAGCCGCCGTTCCAGGCGACGTCCCGCCGCAACCCGGCGAACACGCCCCACAACACCACACCCAAAGGCGGCGGCTGCATCTCCGCCGCTGAATCGAGTGCGACGTAGGTGCCAAGCGAGTGGGCAACGACCACGACGCCGCGCGCCGGCAGGGCGAGCGTGACGGCGCGTGCGTAGGCGGCCAGCGCATCGGCGTGGAACTGGCCGATGCTGGGCCGGCCTGCACTACATCCGAAGCCGCTGTAGTCGAACACGAGGGAGCTGAAACCGTGGTTGCGCAGAAGCAGTTGCGCGTGGCCCCAGTCCGCAACGTTTTCGCCGTTTCCATGAAAGATCAGAATTAGCGGCTGTGTGGAGGCGGCTGCCTCCACGTAGTTCGAATCCAGGGCATGGCCGGCGCTGCCGATCTTCAAGGATACCGGATCGAGCTTCGGCGGCAACGCAACCGCGCCGTCATCGCTTTTCGTGTGGAAATGCACATCGACGAGCCGCTCACATCCTGGCAGGAGCAGGAAGACAAGCAGAAGCGCCGTCAAGCCCGCCGTCGCGGATCCTGTTGGAGAATGCAATATCTAACCAGTCCGCAACCGCAGGAGCAAAAGTTTTTTGCTTCTTTTTTCAAAAAAAGGCGTGGCTTTCTTACTTAGGCGAAAGCACCATGACCATCTGCCGCATCTCCATGCGCGGCATCTGCTCCACCTTCGTCGCCAGCTCCAGGTCGGCGCGTATCCGCTCCAGCACCTTCACGCCGATGTCCTGGTGGGCCATCTCGCGGCCACGGAAGCGCAACGTCACCTTCACCTTGTCGCCCTCGTCGATGAAGCTCTTCATCGAGCGCAGCTTCACCTGGTAGTCGTTCTCGTCGATGTTCGGACGGACCTTGACTTCCTTGATCTCGATGACGCGCTGCTTCTTTTTCGCCTCATTCTTCTTTTTCTGCAGCTCGTATTTGTACTTGCCGAAATCGAGTATCTTGCAGACCGGCGGATCGGCGTTCGGGCTGATCTCCAGCAGGTCCAGCCCCACCGCATAGGCGCGCAGCAGTGCGTCACGGGCGGACATCACGCCCTGCATCTCACCCTCCTGGTCAATCAGGCGCACCTGGGGGACACGTATGTCTTCGTTCACACGCGGGCCATCGCGGGATGGGGCGGCGGGCATTGGGCCTCGGGCTATCGTACTCTCCTGTTGAGGTGCAATCTGGCGTTGTTGTGGCGTGACGCGCTTAAGTAATCAAGAAGACTCGGCGTTCAAGCGGCAGGGTCGCCGGAAGTTGCGGTCTGCCCGGCCGCCTGGAACGCGAACGCGTGGTGCGGCTGCCAG
>CAXUOA010000210.1:0-5476 GCA_964252625.1 uncultured Acetobacteraceae bacterium
CTTCTACCGGTCCCTGGCGCGCCGGCAGGGCGTCAGCAACGGGGCGCCCGGCCTGACCGCCACGCCGAAGGCCGCGGGGCCGCTTCCCCGCGCTTTGCCGGCGGCGCAGGCCCGCGCCGTGGCGGAGGACATCGGCGAAGTGGCGCTGGAGCGGAGCCGGGCGGGCGAGCAGGCGCTCGTCCAGGCCCGCGAGGTGGCATTGTTCACGCTGCTGTATGGCTGCGGCCTGCGCATCGCCGAGGCTCTCGCGCTGAGCGTTTCCGCGGCGCCGGTGGCCGGCCGCCCGCTGCTGGTGACCGGCAAAGGCGGCAAGCAGCGGCTGGTGCCGGTCCTGCCGGCGGTGGCGCAGGCCAGTGCCGCGTGGCTGGCGGTGCATCCGGACCGCGGCGACCCGGCCGCGCCGTTATTCGTGGGCGTGCGCGGCGAGCGGCTGAACCCCGGCGTGGCGCAGCGCACATTGCGGCAGTTCAGGCGCCAGGCGGGGTTGCCGGAACACGCGACGCCGCACGCCCTGCGGCACTCCTTCGCCACGCACCTGCTGGCGGGCGGCGCGGATCTGCGCGCGATCCAGGACCTGCTCGGCCATGCCAGCCTGTCCACCACGCAACGCTACACGGCGGTGGATCAGGCCCAGCTAATGGCGGTGTGGCGAAAGACGCATCCGCGCGGGGTTTGATGCCGGCGGCGGTCAGACGCCATGTATGATGCTGATCCGCTCTGCAGTTGATGCTTGCGCAAGGAAGAAAGGCCTTCTTTTTTGAAAAAAAGAAGCAAAAAACTTTTGCTTCCTGCGCGGGCTTGAATGGCTTGATCAATCCTCAGGCAGGTGGCTGCTGCAAATGCAAAGGGAAGCAACTATTCCCATGCTTTTTCCGAAAAGATTGTTTGTTCACTGCCTAAGCCACAAGACTGGTTGTTATTACACCAGCCAGTCTTGAGACGGACGCAATGGAAACAAGCAGTCCTTTTTTGAAAAAAGAAAGCAAAAGATTTTTGCTTTCCTTCGCATTTGTAGCACCCAGCTGCCCTTGAATTGGTCAAGGCTTTCTAGCCTGCGCAGGAAGCAAAAGTTTTTTGCTGCTTTTTTGCAAAAAAGAAGGCCTTGCTTGCCCAAGCGTCAATCTCAAAGCGGCTGGCATCACTCAGTGGCACCCACCGCCACCCGCGTCGCGTCGCCACGCACGGGATACAGCAGCTGCCCGCCCAGCCCCGCCGGCAGTCGCGTATCGATGCCGTAGCGGCCGGGCAATTCCCGCGGCAGATGATAGGAGCCGAACAGCCGGTCCACCCAGGGCAGCATGGCCGCGTAGTTCTTGCCGATGAACGCCGGCCCGTCATTGGTGTGGTGCCAGTGGTGGAACGCCGGCGTGGCCACGGCCCATTCCAGCCAGCCGAAGCGCCAGCGCAGGTTGGCGTGCACGAAGAAGCCCCACAGGCTGCCGGTCAGGGCGAACAGCAGCGGCACGGTATCGATGCGGTTGCCCATCGGCTGCGCCAGCCCTGTCAGATAGAGCGGCACCAGGCCACAGAAGCGGCCGAACACGACGTCGACCGGGTGGGAGCGGGTGTTGACCAGCCAGTCCATGTGCTCGGCCGCGTGGTGGATGGCGTGGAAGCGCCAGAGCGCCGGCACCGTATGCATCCAGCGATGGCCCCAGTAGTAGCCGATCTCGCCTGCCACCATCGCGCCGGCCAGCCGCACGCCCAGGGGAAGCCTGGCCACGGCGGCGAAGTAGCCGCCCGGAACGGCGCGGTGCGCGGCCCAGGCCAGCAACGAAAGCGGCAGGATCAGCAGCAGCTTGGGGAGCAGTCCGCCGACCACGTAATAGCCGAGGTCCGTCCAGAACGCCGGGCGCATGATCTTCTGCCGGCGCGCGGCGAAGAAGCGTTCCAGCGGCACGAAGATCGCGATGACCAGCACCAGGTTCGCGGCCAGCTTGGCCAGGTCGAGCGCCAGTGCCGGAAGGTGCATGTCTGCTCCTGTTGCGCGTGTGATCCGACGACGCCGGCGCGGCCTGCGCCGCGCCGGCGTCGTTTCAGTGTCGGATCGTATCAGGCGCGGCGGCGGCGGGCAACGACCACCGTGCCGAGAAGGCCGATGGCCATCAGCGCCAGGGTCGCGGGCTCCGGCACAGCGGCGGTGGCGGCCGTAGACGTGTCGTTCAAGGACACGCCATCGAGCAGCAGGAACGGCGGGTTGGCGCCGGAACTGGACGTGGCGAAGAAGAACAGCGTCTGGCTGGTGGCGTTGGCGACGAAGGTCAGCGTCTGCTGCGCCCAGCTCGCAGCGCCGCCGGAGGGCACAGCCATCGTGCTCGATTGCTGCGTGCCGTAATTCGCCGTGCTGTAGGTTCCGCTGCCGAAACCGACGTTCCAGTTGCCGGTGAAGCCGCCGGTGTAACCCTGCTGCTCGAAGGCTGCCTGAGAGAACGTCAACGTATAGGTGTCGCCGACGTTCAGACCACTGACGGCCTGGTAGATGGCCTGCGTCTCGTAATTCGCGTCCGAGAGGAAAGCGTTGCCGCTGCCCGGGATCGCACCCGGCGACGCGCCGGCGTAGCTCTCATGCGCATCCTGCCCGTCATACCAGCCGTTCGTGGCGAAATTGCCGGTGGCAAGGAAAGAGAAGCCGCAATTGCTGGTGCTGCAGCCGGTGAACTGCCAGCCGGTCAGGTTCGAGTTGGTCGTCTCGGTGCCGACCGTGGCACCGTTATAGGTCGTGGTCGCCGTGGTCTGGCTGAAATCGCCGTTCTGGATCAGGTTGGCGCGGGCCGGCACCGCCACGCACCCGATCAGTGCGGTTGTGGCGACGCCCAGCGCCGCGGCCCATGGGCGGCAAAGCTGGCTGGAGCGGGGCTGTAAGCTGATTTCCACGGCAAGTTCCTCTGTTCGTCTCACGGCATGACTTACAGACGTTTTCCGATTGTTTCAAGTCTAAATTAAGAGAATGTCCACATCATTTTGCACGGCTGACGTGCGATGGTGACAGGCGCGGTTGTAGCGCGGGCCTGGACTGCAACAGCGACCGGGTGGGAGACGCCGCCTGGTCTGCCGCCTCACCCAGTCAGAATACCCGTTTCACCAGCGCACTTAATCGGTGGCGCCGCAGTTCCGTCCGCGCGCGTGCGTCGTTGGTCATGTAGTTCAGCTGTACGGAATGGCGGGCACCCACATACGTCCGGTGGCCGTGATAGGTGTTCGGCCCGTTGGGGAACACCAGCAAGGTGCCGTCGGTAGGCGGCACCTCGACCGCGTAATCGTCCAGGTCGCCGGCCGAGCGAAGCAGCCGCAGGCAGCCGGCCTGCTGCGCGAACGCGTCGCTCGGCGGGTTGAGGTATAGCAGCAACGTCACCCGCTTCGCGTGCGAGTCGGTGTGGATCTGGCCATCCTTCTCCCGCGTCGCCAGGCGCATCGTCAACATCGTCGGCGCGTCGTCCAGGTCCAGCCCGAACTTTGCGGCGACCGCCGATTGCAGCGTCGGCCCCGCCAGCTCCGTCATCAACGCCCGCGCATCCGGTCCCAGCGCAAGCGCTTCCGGCGGGAACAACCCGCCGCGGTCCAGCCTGGGAAGCTGCGCGTATATCAGCGACAGGGCCTGGCGCGGCACGAACCGCGGCAAGACGACGTGAGGGAAGGGTGAAACGGAGACGGGTATCGCAGCAAAAGCCGCATAGTCCAGCACCTGCATGGTGCTTCGGCCGCGTTCGGGGGCTAGGTCGCTCATGCCGGCAAGATGATCGCCCACCCTACCGACGGCAAGTCACGCGCCGCGGGCGCCTACGTCTTGTCCCAGTGATGCACCGTCAGCACCGTGTCCGTAGAAAGCAGGTGGCCGCAGGGCAGGGTCTGCGCCGGATCGACCGGCAGGTACGCCACGTGGGATACCAGCCGGCTGTCGTTCATGCACGCCGTGCCGGGCGCAGGCGAATGGGCGAAGGCCTTGTGTGCCGGCACCTGTGCGGAAACCAGGGGTTGCGCAGCAAGAGCTTGACCGGCCACGAATGTCGCAGCCAAAAGAAAACCACAAGCCAGGGGTGTGAAGCGGGCCATTTCATCCTCACAAGCACGGTCAAGTGCTCACAAGATTTGCTAACGTAACCACCCTTCGTTTGGATTAAGCGCTCACGCTTGATTGATGCGACGGGCACGGTTTGCCGTGCCAGCCGCCGCAGGGTAAGGCCCTGCGCCATGCAGGACAGCGCGTCTCTCGTGGGACAAGCCCCGCCGGCCGGACCGTTGTCCGTGTGGCGCACACTGGTGCAATCCGGTGTGTTGGCGCCGGACGCCTCCCAGCGCCTGGCCGCCGAACGCCTGCAGGACCTCTGGACCAAGCTGCGCGGCTACAATCCGGAACCGGGCCAGCCCGCCGGCCTGCTGAGCCGCCTGCTGCGCCGGCGCCCGGCGGAAGGCGCGCCCGATGGGCGGCCAAACGGCCTCTACCTCGTGGGCGAGGTCGGCCGCGGCAAATCCATGCTGATGGACCTGTTCTTCGATTGCGCTGAAGTGCCCCGCAAGCGGCGCATCCATTTCCACCGCTTCATGCAGGAACAGCACGCCCGCCTGCACGCCTGGAAACGGGCCAACCCGGACGGCGCGGACCCGATACCCCCGTTGGCGGACGCCATCGCCGCCGAGGCCGCCCTGCTGTGCTTCGACGAGTTCCAGGTGAACGATATCGTCGACGCGATGATACTCGGCCGCCTGTTCGCTGCCCTGTTCGACCGCGGCGTGGTGGTGGTCGCCACGTCGAACACGCTGCCCGCAGACCTGTTCCGCGGCCGGCCCGGCCGCGACGCCTTCCTGCCCTTCATCGCCCTGCTCGAACAGCGGCTGGACGTCCTCGTGCTGCAGGGCGAGCGCGACTTCCGTCGTGCCCGGCTGCGCGGCATGGCGGTGTGGCACGTGCCCACCGGCGCCCGTGCGGACGCCGCCCTGGACGAGGCGTTCCGCCAGCTCACCGGCGGCACCCCAGCCGGCCCGGACCGGCTGCTGGTCATGGGCCGTCGCCTGGACGTCCCGCTGGCCGCGGCCGGAGTCGCCCGGTTCGATTTTTCCGCCCTCTGCAACACGGCACTCGGCGCCGGCGACTACCTGGCGTTGGCCACACATTTCCACGCCCTCGTGCTGGACGCCGTGCCGCGCCTCTCGCCGGACAATTTCGACGAGGCGCGGCGCTTCATCGTGCTGGTGGACGCGCTGTACGACCACCGGGTGAAGCTGGTGGCCTCGGCGGACGCTTCGCCCGACCAGCTATACAGGCGCGGGGAGGGCGCGCAGGCGTTCGAGCGCACGGCTTCGCGGCTGGAGGAGATGCAGAGCCAGGAATATCTGGCTCTGGCGCATCTGACATGAGGTAGGCAAGCAGTCCTTTTTTGAAAAAAGGATCAAAAAACTTTTGCTTCCTTCCGCCTGACCCGAGACTATGCCACACTCTACAACGATCGCTCTGGCAGAATCGACGTGGGGATTGTGCGAC
>CAXUOA010000211.1:0-5466 GCA_964252625.1 uncultured Acetobacteraceae bacterium
GAATGGGTGGGCTCGTTCGGACCGGAGTTCCGGCTGTTCCGGCCGGAGCACATCCTGCCCTCGCCGGTGGCCGCGATGAACGCGGCGGCCCGCCAGGCGCGCGGCCACCATCTGGCGCTGATGATCGACGGCGCGCACTTGCTCTCGCCCGGCGTGCTGCGGGAGGCGGCCGACGCCATCACCCAGTCGCCGGGCGCGGTGATCGGGCTGCGGCAGTGGTTCGTGGCGGGAGACCAGCGTTTCCTGGCGCGCAGCGGGTGGACCCGTGCCCAGGAAGACATGCTGTTCGCGCGGGCCGGCTGGCCGCGCGACGGCTACAGCGTGTTCGCTATCTCCGTGCCGGTGTGGGAGAGCCCCAACCATTGGTTCGACGGCATGAGCGAGAGCAATTGCCTGTTCGTGCCCGCGGATGTGTTCGCCGGCATCGGCGGGTTCGACGAGGCGTTCGACGAGGGTGGTGCCGGCTACGCCAACCTCGATCTGTTCCGGCGCGCCGTGGATGCGTCGGCCGGGGAGCTGATCGCCCTGGTCGGGGAGGCGTCGTTCCACCAGTTCCACGACGGCACGACGACGAACGTGGACGACGAGGAGAAGGAACGCCGGGTCCGCGGCTACGAACACAAATACATCCACCTGCGGGAACGGCCGTGGGTGTCCGTGCCGCCGTCCGCCATCAGGCTGCGCGGGCGTATCCATGGCATGGCGGCGCTGGTGAGCCGGCAGAGGCCGATGTGCCCGGCGCAGGTCGGCGTCACCGACGCGATCAGGCCGGCCGTCCTGCCCATCCATTTCGACGACATGGCGGCGAGCTACCTGATCTCCGCCTACGCGGAAGCCGGGCTGCACGAGCAGTCCACCTGGGGGGGAGACGTCCTGGGCGTGGCGCCGCCCGATGCGTTCGCCATGGCCGCCATACTGCACGAGATCCGGCCGGACCGGGTGGTGGCGATCAACCTGGAGACCGGCCTGCTCGGTTTCCTGATGGATGCCGCCGGCCGGAGCAGCGGGCACACCCGCTTCGTCGTGGTGGGCGAGGGTGGCCTGCCCGCCCCGGATCTGTGCGACCCTGCGCTCGTGGCCAGGGTTCGCCGGGCGGTCGGTGCGGCCACCGACACGATGGTGCTGTACCGGCCGCGGCCGCAGGACGGTTCGGCCTTGCCCGTGCTGCAGACCTACGCGGCGTTCGTCTCGCTGCGATCCTATCTCGTCTGCGTGGGAACTGCCCTCGGGCAGCCATGGCTCGGCTACTCCAAGACCTGGACCATGAACGCCATCTCGCTGTTCACCCAGCAGGCGCCGTTCGTGGCCGACGTGAACCGGACGGCGCATTTCATCACCTCGTGTCCGAACGGGTTCCTGCAACGGATCGGGCCGGTGCTGTCGGCTGACAGCCTGGCAGAACTGAACCTGGTTGGCGTGTCGTGATCAAATGCGATCCTGGTCCGCGTTGCTGTTTGCGACAGCAAGGAAGGCCTTTTTTCTCGAAAAAAGCAGAAAACTTTCGCGCCCGCGCGGGTTCGGCTGATTGACCGATCCCGGAGCATCTGGGTGGTACGGGCGCGAAACTTCCTGTCCTTTTCAGGAACGGATTTGTTGCTTCACTGTGTGACTTTTGGGATTGGTCGGTAGGACATGCATCGTTTCTGGCTGCGCTTCATCCTGCCGTTGCTGCTTGCGGCCGCTCCCGGCCGCGTTCTGGAGATCGGGGCAGAGTTCGGCTGGAACACGCGCCGGCTGCTGGCGACCGGCCGGGAGCGGGGCTTCTTTCTCGACATCATCGATCCGGCGCCGCATCCGGTGTTTCACGAGATGCTGGCCGAATTCGATGGCGGCTATGCGTTTCATCCGAGCAAGAGCCTCGATGCCCTGCCGTTGCTGCAGGCGGCCGATTTCATCCTGCTGGACGGCGACCACAACTGGTTCACCGTCTACAGCGAACTCAGCCTGATATTCCTGCGCGCGCGCCAGCAGGGTGCGGCGCCGCCCATCATCCTGTTCCATGACGTGGCCTGGCCGTATGCGCGGCGCGACATGTACTACGACGCCGATGCGATACCCAGCGAGAAGCGGCAGCCTTACGCCCGCCGTGGGTTCCTGCAGGGCCGTTCGGATCTGGTGGAGGAGGGGCTAAACGGCAATTTCGCCAACGCGCTGCAGGAGGGCGGCCCGCGCAATGGGGTGCTGACGGCCGCGGAGGATTTCCTCGCGGCCTCCGGTGTGGACGCCACGTTCAGGCGGCTGCCGTTCTTCAACGGTTTGGGAATTCTGCTGCCGGCGGCGCGGTCGACCGACGCCATCCGGGACGTGCTGGACGGTTTTTTCTCTTCCGAATCGCTTCTCGCAACCTGCGAGGAACTCGAGGGCGACATCAACGGGCTGCGCGTGGAACTTGCGGTCAGCCGTCAGAGCCTGACACGCAGGACCGAAGCGCTGATGCGCGCGCGCACGGTCATCGGGGAGCTGGAACAGGAACTGGCGGATGGCCAGGTTCGCCTGCCGGGCTAGGGAGCGTGGCCTGCGCCCTGCACAGGCCGGTGGCATTACCCCCCGCGGGTTTTGACCTTCAGAACGTAGGGCCATCGGCAGTATCAGCCGCTCTGCGGTTGATACTTGGGCAGCCAGGAAGGCCTTCTTTTTTTGAAAAAGGAAGCAAAAAGCTTTTGCTTCCTGCGCAGGCTCGGACGGCTCGGTCAATTCAAAGGCAGTTGGCTGCTGCAAATGCGACGGGAAGCGAGAGTTTGGCCCTTTTCATCAAGGGCTGTTTGCTTTCACGGCGCCCGATGCAAGACTGGTTGGTATAGCAGGACAACTGTCGTTGGCGACACCAGGGACGTCACGCGAAGCGTGCCGCGCAAGACGCCCTGGCCTGCCCTCACAGATCCTTACGGCTTGTAGGCGTTCGGGTTGGCGATCAGGCCGTTCCACGCAGAGATCTCCTGCACGTAGATGGACCAGCCTTCGGGCTTGCCGTCGTTCTCGACAGTGTTCGACGCACCCGGCAGCCATTGCGGGACCGCCTGGTTGCCGATGATCAGGTGCATCGCCTGCACTTTCGTGGTGCTGGAGAACCCGTCGTAATAGGTGGGCGCCTGGGCGTATTCCATGTAGCCGGACGCGACCAGCTTGCCGTCGATGAACTCGTAGAGGATGTTGGCATTGCCGTCCCAGGACAGCACCAGGTTGTGGAAGCCGGTGGTCAGGTTCTGCGGCGTGACGTTCAACGCGGGGCCGGCGTTCGGATAGAAGGCGAAGCCCGCCTGGTTTGCACCGTAGATCTGGTACGGCGGCGTGTTCCACTGCACGCCGTAGATGTTGGGCGTAAGGAAATCGAGCTGCTGGCCTACGGGCACGGACGGGTTGTCGTTCCAGCGCGGATAGTTGTCGTTGGCGTCGATCTCGAAGGAGTGGCTGCCCACCGGCTCCTGCACCAGGGAGTAGTCTCCCCCGAAACCGTTCCAGGGATTACCGCCGGGGCCGGGGGATATTTGCGAGCCCGAGAACAGCCATATCGGGCACCAGGAATACGACCCGGTCGGGCTCTTGTAGCGCACCTTGATCGTCATGCCGGGGCGTATTTCGTACGGCACCCGCACCATGGCGCCATAGACGTTGCCCTGGCTGCAATTGGTGTGGTTGTTCGAGCAGATCGCCCGCAGCTCCATGCTGTAGTGATTCATTATATGAAGGTCGTTCGGATCGCCCACATTGTAGTGCCGCGCCACCGCGTAGAACGGCGCCTGCCCGCTCTGCCCGGTGTCCATCGGCGCGCCGATCGCGCTGTACAGGTTACCGGCCAGATAGTTCATGAAGAACGTGTCGCGTATCGACTGGCCGGTCGTGAGGTTGGCGCCTGGCGTCTCGGTGCCCATGAGCAGCGAGAAGGCGTTGCTGGACCCGGCCGTCAGCGCCAGCCCGTTGCCCGGCGCGGCACTGGATCTGACCGGCAGCGGCGCGGTCTGCGGAAAATTCTGTCCGATGAGGAAGGTCTGGGTCGCGTCGGCTGCATCGGCCGCGGAAGCGGTTGCGAACAGCATCGTGGCAGCGAGGGCAGCGTGCTTGATCATGTAAACTCCGCTCATATGAATGTGATGTGTGATCACGTTATTGTGATGGGAGATTTGGCGCAAGCAAAATAATAGTGTTTTCGTAACGAATAGGCTGGCCTCGTTTCGGTCCACACGCTCCGATGTGGGGCGTGCAAGCTAGCGGATTGATTTTGCTAAAGAATACAGCATGGCCGCGCTGCTTCCAGCCAAAGCCGACCGGTCTTTCACCGAACTGACACCGCCCGCGGTTCCGGCCCGGTGCCTAGCGGCCGAACAGGCGTTCCAGCTCGATCCTGGTCAGCTTCAGGTAGGTCGGCCGGCCATGGCTGCAGGTGGCCGCGCGCGGAGTTGCCTCCATCTGGCGCAGCAGGGCGTCCATCTCCGCCAGTCCCAGCCGGCGGCCAGCGCGTATGCTGCCGTGGCACGCCATGCGGGCGATCACCGCGTCCAGCATCTGCGCCAGGGCCGTGCTCTCGCCCTGGTGGACCAGCTCGTCGGCGATGTCGGCCACCAGGCGCTGCGGGTCCGCCGTCCCCAGCACTGCCGGCAACGCGCGCACCAGCACCGCACCCGGGCCGAACGCCTCCAGCTCCAGGCCGAGCCCGGCCAGCGACGCCGCCGCATCCGCCAGGCGGGCCGCCTGGGTAGCGCCGCAATCGACCACGGCGGGAAGCAGCAACGGCTGGCTGCGCACCCCGCCTGCCAGCATCTGCGTGCGCAGCGCCTCGTGGGTCAGCCGTTCGTGGGCGGCGTGCTGGTCGATGAGCACCACCGCATGGTCCGCGGTGGCGGCAACGATATAGGTGTCGAGCAGCTGGGCCACGGGTGCGCCAAGCGGATGGGTGACGGCGTCCGGCAGAGGCGGGGGCGGCAGAGCCCGCGTGCTGGGCAGGGCCCAGGGCGACTGCGCCTCGGCGAAACCCATCTGGCGCACGCCGTCCTGGTTGGCAAAGGACTGGCTGGGTGCCACCAGGCGCAGGGCAGGATGTGGAGCTTGCTGACCCGCGCCGCCGGCAAGCGTGCGCTGCAGGGTGGCGATCACCAGGCCGCGCACCTGGTCGGCCTGGCGGAAGCGCAGTTCGGCTTTCGCCGGGTGCACGTTCACGTCCAGCTCGTCGGGCGGCACGTCCAGCCACAGCGCCACCACGCCGTGCCGGCCGGCGGCCAGCACGTCCCGGTAGGCGACGCGGACGGCCACGCGCAGCACCGGGTCGGTGACCGGACGGCCGTTCACCACCAGCGACTGGCCGGACGGCGTGGCGCGGCTGACCAGCGGAGTGCAGGCGAAACCGGCCAGGATGAGGCCGTCGCGGGCGGCGGCCACCGGGAGCAGGCAGGCGGCGGCGTCCTGGCCGAGTAGGCTGGCCACGCGGGCGGCGCGGTCCTGGGCCGGCAGGTCGAAGACGACGCGGCCCTCGAC
>CAXUOA010000212.1:0-5409 GCA_964252625.1 uncultured Acetobacteraceae bacterium
TGCGGGGGAAGTAAAAGTTTTTTGGTCCTTTTTTTCAAAAAAGGACTGCTTGCTTGCCTTACTTCCCTCGTGCGAGGGCAAAGATCAGCCCCCCGGTCACCGGGCTTGCCTCTGCCAGCCGAACGGTCAAATCCTGCGTCAGGCGGAACGTCTTGCGCGTTTTGCGGCCGGTCAGGGATTGCGTCGCCTCGTCGTGAATCCAGTAATCGTCGGGCAGGGTCGAGATCGGGAGCAGGCCCGTGGCTCCGTTTCCCTGCACGGTGATAAATAACCCGAAACGGGTCACCCCGGATATGCGTGCTTCGAACGTGGCACCTACTTTGTCTGCCATGTAGGCAGCAAGGTAACGGTCTATTGCTTCGCGCTCGGCCAAGGCGGCGCGCCGTTCCGTGCCCGAGATGTGTTCCGCGGTGTCCTCGAAGCCCGCCACCTCGGCGTCGGACAGCGCGCCCAGGCCCAGCTTGAGGCCGGCGATCAGCGCGCGGTGCACCAGCAGATCCGCATAGCGGCGTATCGGGCTGGTGAAATGCGCATAGCGCGGCAGCGACAAACCGAAATGGCCGATGTTCTCCGGGCTGTAGGCCGCCTGGCTCTGGCTGCGCAGCATCACCTCGTTGACCATCGCCGCGTGCTCGGTGCCGGCCACCTTTTTCAGCACGTGGTCCAGGTCGCGCGGCGAGACTTTCGCACCCGGCGCCAGGCTGATCTCCAGCGTGCCGAGGAACTGGCGCAGGTTCGCCAGTTTTTCTTCCGACGGCGGCGCGTGCACGCGGTACATGCAGGAGCGGTGCAGATGCTCGAGCTCCTCGGCGGCGGCCACGTTGGCCAGCACCATGAACTCCTCGATCAGCTTGTGGCTGTCCAGGCGAGGGCGCGGCGCGATGCTGGCGACGTGGCCGGCCTCGTCGAGGATCACGCGGCGTTCCGGCAGGTCCAGATCGAGCGTGCCGCGTGCTTGCCGTGCTGCGAGCAGGGCGCGGAAGGCGGCGTAGAGCGCGGGCAGGAAGCCAGGGTCCAGCCCCAGCGGGTCGCCGGCGTCGAACGCGTCCTGCACCTGCGTATAGGTGAGGCGCGCGGCGGAGCGCATCAGGCCGCGGCCGAAACGGTGGCGCGTCTTGCGGCCTTCCACGTCCACGAACATTTCGACGAACAGGCAGCCGCGGTCCTCGCCCGGACGCAGGCTGCACCAGCCGTTGGAGAGCTGTTCGGGCAGCATGGGGACCACGCGGTCGGGGAAGTAGCAGCTGTTGCCGCGCAGGCGGGCGTCGCGGTCGAGCGCCGCGTCGGGGCGGACGTAATGCGCCACGTCGGCGATGGCGACCACGATGCGGTGGCCGTCACCATCCGGCTCGGCGTACACCGCGTCGTCGAAGTCGCGCGCGTCCTCGCCGTCTATCGTGATCAGCGGCGTCTCGCGCAGGTTGGTGCGTTTGCCGAGCGGGGTGCCGCGGGCGCGTTTGGCATCGGCCAGCGCTTCCGGGGAGAACACGGTCGGGATGTCGTGGGTGTGTATGCAGATCAGGCTGACGGAGCGCGCGTCGCCGATGTTGCCGAGCCGCTCGGTGACCTGCGCCGGCTTCAGGCCGTAGGCGCCGCCTGGCAGCGGCTCGGCCAGCACGATCTCGCCGTCCTCGGCGCCGTTGGTCTCGCCTTCGGGAATGCGCCACTCGGCCTTGCTGCGCCGGTCCGTGGGGATCAGGCGGTTGGGCGCACGGAACACACCGAGTATGCGCGCGGGCGTCTCCGCCAGGCGCTTGATGGTGCGGCCCTCGTATTTGCGGCCGTCGATCGGTTTCAGCCGCGCGAGCACGCGCTGACCCGGGGCGAGGGCTGGCTGGCCGCGCGCCTCGCGCACCATCAGCACCAGCGGCGGCGGGCCCTCGCCCTGCCAGCCGACAGGGCGTGCGACAGGGTCACCATCCGGATCGGTGCCGGTCACCTGCACCACAGTCACGTCGGGCAGCCGGCCCGGCTGGGAGAAGCGTTTGTGGCCGGCGGGCGCGATGTCGC
This sequence comes from uncultured Acetobacteraceae bacterium, assembly GCA_964252625.1. Taxonomy (GTDB): domain Bacteria; phylum Pseudomonadota; class Alphaproteobacteria; order Acetobacterales; family Acetobacteraceae; genus BOG-908. The sequence goes on from CAXUOA010000212.1 coordinate 2,011, forward strand.
CTTTGCCTGCCAGGTCACGCAGCAGGTCGCGCAACGCGCCGCGCTGGTGGGCGCCCAGCTTGAATTCGCGGGCGATCTCGCGCTTGCCGACGCGCCCGCCGGAATCGGGTATGAACTGTCGCAGCGCCTCGCGTGAGGGCAGGCCTGCGGCAGGCGCCGCGGGATCGGCGTTGGGGATGCCACGATGGGTCGGCTTGCGGCCGCCTTTCAGGCCTTTCATGCGCGGCATTTCGCGAGCAGAGGCTCTGCCGGCGCAGTCAGGCGCTGCAAAGGCCGATCCTCCACACCGTTCAAACAATTCAACACTTCGATAACGTCGCCTTCCTGCTGCTGGCCCAGAATCGCCGCTTTCAGCAACTCGATGAGGGCCAGGATATCACGGTAGTGCACATGCTTGCGCCGTGTGGGGTCCGCAACCCAGGCTCAGCTGCCCCGACCGAACCAAAAGTAACTGGCTGGTGCAAATGCGCGGGAAGTAAAGTTTTTTGGTCCTTTTTCAAAGGACGACTGCTTGCTTTCACCGCGTTGGCTTCGACACCGGATAAAACCAGCCCATCCACCCAAGCCAAGCCGGCCGTCAGGCCGCCTTTCCGGACTTTGCGGAAATGGCCTTGGCAACCTTCGGCTTGGCTCCGGATTTCGCCTTGGCCTTCGGTTTCGGCACGGCCTTCGCCGCCGGCTTGCCCGCAGCGCTGGCAATGAGCGCCGCTTCCTTTGCCGGCGCCGCCTTCTTCGCGGGCGTCGCCTTCTTCGCCACGGCCGCCTTGCCGTTCTTGCCGCGCGGTTTAAGCGCCTTGCCCCGCTCGGCCAGCAGGGCCAGCGCCTGGTCCAGCGTGATGTCGTCCATCATCACGTCGCGCGGCAGGTTGGCCACCGTCTGGCCGTGCTGCGCGTACGGGCCGAAGCGGCCCTTGCGTATCTGGATGTCCTGGCGGTCCTTCGGATGCTGGCCCACAATGCGCACGCTGGCCAGCTTGCGGCCGATCACGTCCACCGCCCGGTTCACGCCGATGGAGAGGATGTCGTCATCCTTGTCCAGCGAGGCGAAGATGCTGCCCATCTTGATGTAGGGGCCGAAGCGGCCGAGGCCCGCTTCCATGTCCTGTCCGGTCTCCGGGTGCTTGCCCACCAGGCGTGGCAAAGACAGCAGGCCCAGCGCCTGCTCGAGCGTGATCGCCTCGCCGTCCATGCCCTTCGGCAGGGAGGTGCGGCGCGGCCTGGACTTCTTGTCGGCGGGGTCCGCCTCGCCCTGCTGGGCATACAGGCCGTAAGGGCCGCGGCGGACCGTGACGTCCTCGCCCGTCTCCGGATGCCGGCCGAGGGTGCGCATGCCCTCCTTCAGCACCTCGGCCTCGCCTTCGCCGCCCTCGATGGCCAGCCGGCGGGTGAACTGGCAGGAGGGGTAGTTCGAGCAGCCGATGAAGCTGCCGTGCCGGCCGAGTTTCAGGCCGAGCCGCCCTTTGTGGCAGGCGGGGCAGAGGCGTGGGTCGGTGCCGTCCTCGCGCGGCGGGAAGAAATGCGGGCCCAGGTCATGGTCCAGCGCGTCGATCACGTCGGAGATCTTCAGCTCGCGCGTCTGCTCGATGGCCTTGGAGAAATCGTCCCAGAACGCCCGCATCAGGGCGTGCCAGTCCATCCGGCCGTCGCTGACGTCGTCGAGCTGGGCTTCCAGGCCGGAGGTGAAGCCGGTGTCCACGTAACGCTCGAAGAAGCTGGTCAGGAAGGCGGTGACAAGCCGGCCACGGTCCTCCGGCACGAAGCGCTTGTTCTCCATGCGCACGTAGTTGCGGTCGCGCAGAACCGACAGGATGGAGGCGTAGGTGGACGGGCGGCCGATGCCCAGCTCCTCCATCTTCTTGACCAGGCTAGCCTCCGAATAGCGCGGCGGCGGCTGGGTGAAGTGCTGGTCGGCCGAGACTTCGCCGCGCTTGAGGGGATCCCGCTCCGCCATCGGCGGCAGCATGCGGCTTGCCTCGTCCTCGTCGTCCTCGTCCGAGCCTTCCTTATACAGCTTCAAGAAGCCGTCGAAGGCGATTATGGAGCCGTTCGCGCGCAGCTTCGTGCCACTATGCGCCACGTCCACGGCCACCTGGTCCAGCTCGGCGGATTGCATCTGGCTGGCGACAGCGCGTTTCCAGACCAGCTCGTAGAGGCGACGCTGTTCGTCGTTGAGGTAGCGGGCCACCTGCTCCGGCGTGCGCGCCACGTCGGTGGGGCGGCAGGCCTCGTGGGCCTCCTGCGCGTTCTTCGCGCGGCTGGTGTATTCGCGGGCGGCGGCCGGCACGTAGGCGACGCCGAACTCCTGGCCCACGAAGCCGCGTATGGCCTCGATCGCCTCGCGCGCCATCTGCACGCCGTCGGTGCGCATGTAGGTAATCAGGCCAACCGTCTCGCCGCCGACATCGACACCCTCGTAGAGCTGCTGTGCGGTCCGCATCGCCGCCTGCGCGCCCATGCCCAGCTTGCGGCTGGCCTCCTGCTGCAGGGTAGAAGTGGTGAACGGCGCCGGCGGGTTGCGCTTGACGCGGCGCCGCTCCACGGAGGCGACGGTGAACACGCCCGCTTCCACTGCAGCCTTGGCGCGGGCAGCCTTTTCGGCGTTGTTGAGGTCGAACTGGTCCAGCCGGCGGCCGTCCAGGTGCGACAGGCGGGCGGTGAACGGCGCGCCGGCCGGCGTCTGGAAGTGGCCTTCGATCGTCCAGTACTCGCGCGGCTTGAACGCCTCGATCTCGGCTTCCCGGTTGCAGATCAGGCGCAGCGAGACGGACTGCACGCGCCCGGCGCTGCGGCTGCCCGGCAGCTTGCGCCACAGCACGGGCGAGAGGGTGAAACCCACCAGGTAGTCGAGCGCGCGGCGGGCCATGTAGGCCTCGATCAGCGGCATATCGAGCTGGCGGGGCTGGCCCATCGCCCGCTGCACGGCCGTCTTGGTGATTTCGTTGAAGGTGATGCGCTGCACCTCCACGCCTTTCAGGGCGCGCTTCTCCTCCAGCATGGCGCGCACGTGCCAGCTTATCGCCTCGCCCTCGCGGTCCGGGTCGGTGGCCAGGTACAACGTCTTGGCGCCCTTCAGCGCGCGTACGATGGCGGCGACCTGCTTCTGGCCGCGCTCGTCGCTCTCCCAGTCCATGGCGAAGTTCTCGTCCGGCCGTACCGAGCCGTCTTTCGGCGGCAGGTCCCGCACGTGGCCGAAGCTGGCCAGCACGGTGAAGCGGTCACCCAGGTATTTGTTGATGGTCTTCGCCTTGGCAGGCGATTCTACGACGACGACGTCTGTCATGGGTGTCCTGGGGAAATACGACCTTGGGTTGCGCTTACGGAGGCGGCGCTGCGGAAGTCAAGGGGAAGGCGGGTAGAAGGCGAAAGGAAGGCAAGGCCTTCTTTTTTGAAAAAAAGAAG
>CAXUOA010000213.1:0-4787 GCA_964252625.1 uncultured Acetobacteraceae bacterium
CTATTTGATGTTGCGAGCATCTTTATCCGACAGGTGACCCTGGTTGATCGGATGATGCTCTAGGCCTGGCTGCCAAGGATTTCGGCGGCGGCGCAGTCGAGGATCTGGGTGACGCGGCGGGCTTCTTCCGGGCTGCAGCCGTGCTTGCGCAGGATGGCGTGTTTCAGGGCGTGCTTGGCGCGGTGCAGGTCGTCCGCGGCGCGCGGGTCGGCCGCGTCGAGCCCGGCGAACGCTTCGCGCACGCCGGCCATGCGCTCGCCTATGCGTTTCAGGGTGTCGAGTATCTGGGTGGCCTGGTCGCGGTTGGCCGCGAGCTGGGCGCGGCCGGCATCGGTGAGGGTGTAGAGCTTGCGGTTGCCATCCTGGGTGACTTCGGCGTGGCCGATCTCCTCCAGGTAGGTGAGTGCCGGGTAGATCATGCCCGGGCTGGGTGCATAGAAGCCGGCCGAGCGTTCTTCGAGCAGGCGGATCAGTTCGTAGCCATGGGCTGGGCGTTCGGCGAGAAGGGCGAGGAGGAGGAGTTGGAGATCTGCGGCGGTAAGCTTGCGGGCGCCGGGCATGCCGCCGTCTCCCATGAAGCCACCGCCGAAGCCGCCGCCGAAGCCGCTTGGGGCATGGCCGTGGCGACCGTGGCGGCGGCCGATGGCGTGCAAAGCGTGATGAAAGCGCGTGAGGTGTATCCAGTCTGTAGACATGTCTTACGATATAACGTTTGAGCGATGGCGGTCAAGCCTGGTGTGTTCGGCGAGGCTGCCGCCTTGCCTATTGCTTCAAGCGAACCGCCCCCGCCTGCACTACCACGATCCGGTCCGGGCCGCCGCCTTGCAGGACCACCGCCATGTGATCGCCGAAAGCCGCCACACCGGCGATGCGGGTGCCGGCCGGCTCGTCCAGCATGACGGTGACCTTGGGCGTGTGCGGCGCCATGCGGCCCACGATGGTGACCGCCACGACGGCCACGCCGGCGACGATCAGCACACCCATTCCTATGACCAGAGCCAGCATAGCGCGCATTGTTCTCCCGAACCTCCTATGTGTCCGCGCACCATGCCCGAAATTTTTCGTCTCATCGCCCCGCCCGAAGCCGCCGGACAGCGGGCGGACCGCTATCTTGCCGAGGCTATCGGCACTTTGTCGCGGTCCAGGGTGAAGACGCTGATCGAGGCAGGCCGGGCAACTCGGGACGGCACGGTGTTCACCGCGCCGGCCGATCCCGTGCGGCCGGGCGGCGCGTATGAGTTGACGCCGCCGGATGTGGTCTCCGCCGTGCCGCAGGCGCAGGCGATTGCGTTCACCATACTGCACGAGGACCGCCACCTGATCGTGCTGGACAAGCCGGCGGGGCTGGTCGTGCATCCGGCGCCCGGGCACGAGGACGGCACGCTGGTGAACGCGCTGCTGGCGCATTGCGGGGACAGCCTGCCGGGGATCGGCGGCGAGCGGCGGCCGGGGATCGTGCACCGGCTGGACCGCGACACCTCCGGCGTGATGGTGGTGGCCAAGACGGAGCAGGCGCTGGCGGCGCTGTCGGCGAAGTTCGCCGCGCGCGACATCGAGCGGGCGTATGTGGCGCTGGTGTGGGGGCTGCCGGCTGCCGGCTCCGGCGAGATTGAGGGGGCGATCGGGCGGGACCCGCGGGACCGCAAGCGGATGGCGCTGGTGACACGCGGCGGAAAGGCGGCACTGACCCGGTATCGCACGATTTCGGTGTACCACGCGGCGGCGAGCTTGCTGGAGTGCCACCTGGCCACCGGGCGGACGCATCAGATCAGGGTGCATCTGGCCTCGGCCGGACACCCGGTCGTGGGAGACCCGGTGTATCTGCGACGCATACCGGCGATCAGCCGTGCGGTGCCGGAGCCGGCGCGCGGGCGGTTGCTGGATTTTCCGCGGCAGGCGCTGCACGCGGCGGTGCTAGGGTTCCGCCATCCGGCGACCGGGCACGAGATGCGGTTCGAGACACCTCTGCCGGAGGATTTCACCGGGTTGCTGAACGCGCTGTCTGAAAGTTAACCGCGTTCACACATGCGTTACAAACGTTTCATAAGCCATGCTAGTGTTTGACAGGACCGTGCAGGTCCTGTATCCATCCTGGCGTTGGTGCAGCGGGCGTGTTGCACCTTCGACCGCGGTGCCGGATCGCCTTTTCAGGGATTTTGCTGGCCCGCGTGATAACGTCCTCGCGCTCCATGGTATCAGCCCGCAACCATAAGCCGCATTGCGCCGTAAACGGCAATAGCCGGTTGTGGTCGCCGGGTGAGAAGGAGCCGTCCATGGCTGCAGCTTTTGTCAACGTCGCCCCAGAGGGCAATCTCTCCCGCTATCTGCAGGAGATACGCAAGTTTCCGATGCTCACGCCCGAGGAGGAGCTGTCGCTCTCCCACGCGTGGCGCGACCACGAGGACATGAAGGCGGCCCACAAGCTGGTGACCTCGCATCTTCGTCTGGTGGCGAAAATCGCCATGGGTTATCGCGGCTACGGCCTGCCGGTGGGCGAGCTGATCAGCGAGGGCAATGTCGGCATGATGCAGGCCGTCAAGCGCTTCGATCCCGACCGTGGCTTCCGCCTGGCCACATACGCGATGTGGTGGATACGCGCGGCAATCCAGGAATACATCCTGCACAGCTGGTCGCTGGTGAAGATGGGCACCACGGCTGCGCAGAAGAAGCTGTTTTTCAACCTGCGCCGGCTGAAGGGCCAGATGCAGGCGATCGAAGACGGTGATCTGCGTCCGGAGCACGTGGCGAAGATCGCGACGACGCTTGGCGTGCCGGAGCAGGATGTGGTGAGCATGAACCGCCGCCTGGCGGCACCCGACCATAGCCTGAACGCGCCGGTGCGTGCGGACAGTGAGGGCGAGTGGCAGGACTGGCTGGTCGATGAGGGCGAGAGCCAGGAGAGCGAGCTGGCCGAGCGCGAGGAGCTTTCCGGCCGCAAGGCGCTGCTCGGCGGCGCGCTGACGTCGTTGAACGACCGGGAGCGTCATATCCTGATCGAGCGCCGGCTGAAGGACAACCCGACGACGCTGGAGGAGCTATCCCAGCAGTATAACATTAGTCGGGAGCGTGTTCGGCAGATCGAGGTGCGGGCGTTCGAAAAGCTGCAGAAGGCGATGCGCATGCAGGTCGCCGAACGCCGGATGGCACAGGCAGCATAGGGCCAGTAAAGCCGGCGGCTGGTCAGACAGCCGCCGACAGAAACTGAGAGTTTTTGCTTCTTTTTTTCAAAAAAGAAGGCCTTGCCTACTACCTGCTGATCAATGCCGCGAAGCATCCGGGCTTTGCATAATGTGCGTGCAGGTAAGCGACCGTAGGGTAGGCAAACATTTGCTCGACCAGTTCCGTGAGTGCGGCACCGTCGACGGCACCGGCTTGTACCATCATGTGCGCGGAGTCGAACCCGCGTAACGAGATCAGGCGGACGCGCAGAACTGCCGGGACCTCGTCGCGGGCATCGTAGGCGCGGTCGGCGCCTTCGCGGACGTAGATGGCGTGGCTGGCGCGGAAGGGCGTGTCGGCCGGCTGGTGCGTGTGGTTGAGCAGGAGCATGGGCTCGCCGATAGCGGCGTCTCGCATTTCCACGCGGTCGGGATAGCCGGGGCAGGCGTCAGCCTGACAGCGTAGAACACCTTTGGCCTGCAGCGCTGCGTCCGAAAGGCCGTAGAGCGGGCGGAAGGGCGCCGGATCGAGGCCGGTGATGCGGAAGGTCATGGGAAGGCTCCAGGTTCGACGGGCCTGGTTTCGACGCAGTCGACGGTGCCGTCACTCTGGTTCCCGCCCTGGTATTCCGGTTCAGGCCGGCAGGTCCCATTCTTCCCGGATGCGGGCCAGTTCGCCCTGTATGGTTCGTGCGCGGGCCGCCTCGCTTGCGTCCCAGGCGGTACGCAGGATCACGGGAACTACCTGGCAGAGTGCCCAGGCGCAGGCGCCGGCGCCCCAGGCGGTCACCAGAACGAGCGGGTTGGAGAGCGCGTTCAAGGCCGCGTCCATGCTGTCCCCCTGCATCCAGAGGTGCCACAGGGGGGAGAGCGACGCTGCCGCGCAGCACAGGGCTACGGCGCGGGTAGCGCTGCCGGCGGCGCCTTTCTCGCCCAGCGCACAGGCGATGGCGGGGGCGAGCAGGGTTGCGAGCACGAGCGCGGTGGGCGCCGCAAAGGTGAGCAGGGCGCCGCAGGCCAGGCCCTGCATCCACAGGACGGGGCCCTTGGCGAGCCCGCCGGGCTGGGTTGGGGTGGCGACCGGCATCAGCCGACAGCCAGCGCCACTGCCGCGCCGAGGCTGGCGAGCAGGCCGGCGCCGGTCACGAGCTCATGGCTCAGAAGCTGGGCGGATCGGTGCCGAGGGGGGGTCGTCTCGGTGATGCGGGCCAGGGCGGCCTCCAGCGACGCGATGCGCGCGGCGGCCTGTTCGGCGCCTTTCCGGTCTGCCGCGCGGGCGGGATCGTCATCCAGCAGTTCGGCCATGCGGCCGATCTGGCCTTCGGAGGCGGCTTGCAGCAGGCTATCCTGCAGGGTTGCGCGGGTGCGCTGGCTACGCCAATCCGCGACGCCCGCCAGGCCGGAGGCGATGAGCCAGCCCGCCAGGCCGGGCAGGCGGCCCGGGCTCAGGCGGTTCTGCAGGCGGGCGAACAGGCGCAGGATGGAGAGGCGTTCGGCGTCCCCGGCGAAGCTGGCGAGATGGGGCAGGTCGCCGGTCAGGGTCGTGTCCGTTCGGGAGACAAGGAAGGCGGCGATGTGGGAGTCGATCGGCGGGCGGGTCCGGTCGGCGGCGGCGGCGGCGGCATCCAG
>CAXUOA010000213.1:4797-5408 GCA_964252625.1 uncultured Acetobacteraceae bacterium
GCGTATGACCACGTGGCCAGTAAGCAGCGGGGATGCGCAGGCGAGCATGGGGTTCATGCCGTAGGTGAGGCGCCGGACGCCGCCCGCCGGGCCGCGGGCGGACAACCAGGCGCGCCACTCGCGCTGCTCATCGCGCAGGCCGGGGTTGTCCTGCCGGCGATAGCTGGCATTGCAGAACTGGGTGACGGCTTCGGCGGCGACGATTTCGGTCAGGGCGGACGACGCCTCCGGCGTGCCGGTGGCCAGCGCCGGGCCGATGCCGTCCGGCTGCACGGCGATGCCGCGCCAGACCAGCGGCGCCAGGGGATCGATGACGGCGGCGCTGCGCATCACGGTCAGGCTTTGCTGGCGCGGCTCGTCCGAGGTGGCGGCGTCGCCGCGGCGGGTGACTTCCTCCACGCGCATGCCGAGCTGCGGATCTCCCAGGTTGCGGCGTATCCAGCGCTCCACCTCGCCGCTTTTGAGCAGGGCGTAGCCGCGCTCGGGTTGCAGGCCCAGGCCGAGCGCCAACTCGCGAGCCGACCAGACCTGCATGCCGCCGAGATCCAGCGCGATCTGGGCGCGGCGCGGTGGCCGGGCGGCGACGCGCCTGGCCCGCGCCTGCTCCGGAC
>CAXUOA010000214.1:0-5403 GCA_964252625.1 uncultured Acetobacteraceae bacterium
GCGTTCGGCGCCGCGTATCTCGCGCGCTTCGCCAATCGCGCGGCGCTCGGCCGCCCTGGCGAGCACCGCCGGATCGTCCGGCGCCGGCTTGGCCTTGAACTTCTCCAGCAGCACCTGCTTGGCTTTCGCCGAGGCGTTCTGCCGCTCGTTAAACATATTGTCCTTGAAGACACCCATCGTCGTCGGCCGGTCCCATTCTGTCTGGCGCGGCTCCATACCACGCCGAAGCGTCCTGGCACACCATGCCGCCCAAAATGCCTGGTTGCGGCTTGGCTCCTGTGGGAAGAACCGCGGAACACTTTAGCGAAGGCGAGGCCAATTTGCCCCCTGCCGGGTGCAACGGGACAGCGCGCGACAGCGGAGTCAAAGTTTTTTGGTTCTTTTTTTCAAAAAAGAACCGCTTCCTTCTTCAGGAGCTGCGCATGCCCGCTCATTACGACCTCCTCATTAGAGGCGGCACGGCCGTGACCCCCTGGGGCGAAACGCGGACCGACATCGGCGCCCGGGACGGCCGCATCATCGCCCTGGCCGCGGCCGCGTCCGACACCGCCGAGATCACGCTCGACGCCCGCCATCTGCACGTGCTCCCCGGCCTCATCGATCCGCACGTGCATCTGCGCGACCCGGGCGACGCCACCGTCGAGAGCATTCCCACCGGCACGCGCGCGGCGGTGCTGGGCGGCATCGCCACCGTCTTCGACATGCCGAACACCGCGCCCGCCATAACCGGCGCCGATTCGCTCGCCTGGAAGCAGGCCTATGTTCCCAACCACAGCTACTGCGATTTCGGCATCTACATAGGCGCCACACGGGCCAACACGCCGGCGCTGGGCACGCTCGAACGGGCACCGGGCGTCTGCGCGATCAAGCTTTTCGCCGGCAGCTCGACGGGCGACCTGATGATCGAGGACGATCCGGGGATCGAGGCCGTCATGCGCGCCGGCCACCGCCGCATCGCCTTCCATTCCGAGGACGAGTACCGCCTGCAGGCGCGCCGGGCGCTTTTCCACGCCGGCGAGCCGTACGCCAGGCACATGGAATGGCGCGACGAGGAATGCGCGGCCCTGGGCACCCGCCGCATCGTCGCACTCGCCCGCAAGACCGGCCGCCCGGCGCACATCGTCCACGTCTCCACCGCCGAGGAGTTCGACTTCCTGCGCGACCACCGCGACATCGCCACGGCGGAGGTCCTGGTGAACCACCTCACCCAGACCGGCCCGGAATGCTACGAGCAGCTCGGCGCCTACGCGGTGATGAACCCGCCGATACGGACCCGCCGGCATTTCGACGCCGCCTGGGCTGCCGTGCAGGACGGACGCGTCGATACGATCGGCTCCGATCACGCGCCGCATTCCCATGCCGCCAAGGCGCGGCCGTGGCCGGACACCGCGGCGGGCCTGACGGGCGTGCAGACTGCCGTGCCGATCATGCTCGATCACGTCAACGCGGGCCGGCTGAGCCTCGCGCGCCTGGTGGACCTGATGGCGGCCGGGCCGGCGCGCGTGTACGGCGCGGTCACCAAGGGCCGCATCGCCGCCGGTTACGACGCGGATTTCACGCTGGTGGACATGGCCCGCACACGCCGGATCGAGAACGACTGGATCGCCACGCCAGCCGGCTGGACCCCCTTTCACGGCAAGCAGGTGCAAGGCTGGCCGATGGCGACGATCGTGCGAGGCCACGTCGTCATGCAGGACGACGAAGTGGCCGGCCGGCCCGTCGGCCGCCTGGCGACCTTCAGGTAGCGGAAGCGCCCGACCGTTTTTGGGCAGGCACGCGCTCTGCCGCATTGTGCTACAGCGTCGCTCACCGCGAGGAGCCCACCGCCATGACCACCTGGACCGCCGACCGTATCCCCGCCTTGGCCGGCCGGGTCGCCGCCGTGACAGGCGCTACCAGCGGCATCGGCTACGAGGCCGCGCTGCAACTGGCGGCGCACGGCGCCGAGGTGGTGATGGCGGTGCGCGACACGGCGCGTGGCCAAGCCTGCGCCGCGCGCATACGCGGTGTCCACCCGGAAGCACGCCTGACTGTCATGGCGCTCGACGTGGCGAGCCTGGCCTCGATACGCGAATTCGCCGAGCGTGCGTCCGACACGCTGCCGCGGCTGGACATCCTGATCAACAACGCGGGCCTGGGCCTGCAATCGCAGCGCGCGGTGACGGTGGACGGGTTCGAACGGCAGTTTGCCACCAACCACCTCGGGCCGTTCGCGCTGACCGGACGGCTGGTCCCTGCCCTGCTGCGCGCGCCCAGCCCTCGCGTGGTGGCCATCGCCAGCATCGCCCACCGGCGTGGCCGCATGAACTTCGACGACCTGCAGACGGAACGGCCGTATGACGGCCGCGTGGCATACGGCCAGTCCAAGCTCGCCGACCTCATCTTCGCGCTGGAGCTCGACCGCCGCGCCCGTCTGGCCGGCTCGCGCCTGGTCAGCGTGGCGGCTCATCCCGGCGTGTCCACCACCAATTTCATCGCGTCCACCGGCATGCCGAAGGCGGCTGCACGCTTGATCAACCTCGGCATAGGCGTGCTGGGCCAAAGTGCCGCGCGCGGTGCGCTGCCCGGGTTATACGCGGCCACCATGCCGGATGTGGTAGGCGGCCAGTACTGGGGACCGGACGGGCTGCTGGAGGTGCGCGGGGCGCCGGCGCTGGCACAGATCTCGCCGCACGCGCTGGACCGGGCCAGCTGGGAGCGGCTCTGGACCGTCTCCGAAGAGCTGACGGGCGTGACATACCCGCCGCTCGGCTGAGAAAATCGCACACTGGTCCGGCGCCAGGCTGGCAAAGGCCAGCTTGGCGAAGCATAACAGAAGCAGAATGATACTGCCGGGGTGCGAGGGCTATGGCCGAGATCGAGGATCGCCTGCTTCCGCGCGATGGGTTGAACAACTACAACATCCTGCTGGCGCGGATGGACCTCCCCACGCATGGTGGCGCGCAGTTCACCTTCGCCGTGACGAACTCCATGCTGCCGGTGGCCGAGCTCGTGGTGAACGTGCCGAATGCCGGCCAGAGTCTCGATCGCATGACGGTGGAGGCGCATGACGCGCTCATCGACATCCTGCGCCAGCTCACGTTCCGCGCCGAGAAAGCAAGGCTGAACCACGACCGCAACGCCCGGCCGGTGCCGCGGCCGGAGGAGCCGGCGGCGGACGAACTCACGACGGACCGCCGCAGTCGCGCCGAACGGCACGGGTTTGCAGCGGACAGCTTCATGGATGCCGAGGCGGAATAGTGGCTCGGCTTTGACGGTCTCCAATGCGCACGATAGGTGCCGGCAGATTGTTGGTACCTGCTTGACGTCGTGACCCGTCTGTAGGTCGCTGAGTTCAACCGGCCGCGCCGAGGCAGTCAGGCGTGAGGCGAAGTAACGTCAACCCGCTTTGCGATTGACGCTTGGACAAGCAAGGCCTTCTTTTTTGAAAAAAAGAAGCAAAAAACTTTTGCTTCCTGCGCAGGCTCGAATGTCTCGACAAATGCGGAGGCACCGGGCTGCTGCAAATTTCTATGTATCAGCCGCAAGACTGGTTGGAATAACAAGCTCTCTCTGCTTGTCGTGCCAGAAGACAACTTGCTCGCAAAGCCGCCGCCAGGTGTCGGCATCTATGCCGCGTGCTTCGTTGACGCTGGCATCCATGAACATGGCCGTCCGCCCAAGAAACAAGCCGTGGCGAAGCATTTCGATAGTACCGCGACCATGACTCTCATCTTCTAAGGTCACGATCAGCAAGGTGACGCCACCATAGACAAACAGAGCGTCATGAATGTCGAGCAAGGTCTCCCGGCTTTCGTGACCAGGAACCTTAAGGATAAAAATCTTTTCGGCTTGAACCAGATCCTCGAGAAATTTGCCGCGCAAGAAGGTGAGCCGCCGGAGACTTTGCTTCAGGACCCGGTCGGCCGGAGCATCCTCAGCTTTTATGAAGGTGTGCGTCCAATAGCCGTACCGGTCGTCACAAAGGTAGTACTCCTTGTGATTTGCCGAAGCACGTTGGACAACGATCCGGGTGTTCTCCGGCTCGCCCAGGCCTTGAAACCGATTTCGCAAGCCGTCTGCCAGGCCGGCGATGCTCATATTCGCCCAACGTAGCAAGCCGAGCGGTTCGGCACCGAACCGGCGTTGAACCATGCCAAACTCGCAACCTGAAGAGGTGCTGCCCAGACTTTCGAAACGCATGAAAAAAGCGGGCAGCCCGTCCGGTTTGACTGCTTCCGCTGTGTGGTGGTCGCCCTCCTGCTGTAACGACTTAAGCTTTTCACTCAGGCGGGCGATACTGACGTTGTCAGCATATTTTTGAGCCATGCGATCAGCCCGCATTGCGGCTTCCGCGAAATCTCCGCGACGCGTGGCTAACGCCACATACTGCTCGATTACGCTTATGTTTTCCGGAAAGCGAACCAAAGCGGCATCGGTGGCGCGGTCGGCGGCTGCATCCTGGCCAGTCAGGCTCAGGCAGCGAAGGAAAGTGAGCTCGAAGGCCAGCGTCGGCTCGACTCGGCTGCGTGCACTCTCTAAAATCACGAGCGCGTCTGCGTAGCGCCCCTGGTCTTCGGCAACACGGCTGCAGGCGAGAGCGAGTTCTTCGCTTTCGGGAAACTGTTCGCGCCAGGATCGGCCGCAGGTTTCAGCCTCGTCCAGGCGGCCTACCTCGCGCATTGCCCTGACCCAGGCAGCGAAGGCGGAAGCAGAGTCAGGAAAACGTTGCTGGAGTGCCGCGAGTTGGGCGAAGACTTTGGGCATGCGTTTGCCACGGCCGGCACGTGGACCGATGAAAGCCATGGTGCCCTTTACTGCCAGGGGCGCGTCCTCGGGGAAGAGGGTCGTCAGCACATCCCAATGCGCGGCGGCATCTGCCCATAGCTGGCAGCGTGTGGCGTAGCGGGCGGCGGCGAGGCGAAGCTTGCGGTCGTTCGGGAAGGCGGCGAGGCCCGCATCCAGCAGCGTGCGGGTGATTTCGGGCTGCCGCTTGGCAATGCTGAAGCGGACGGCAGAGGAGTACCCCTCGGAGGATTTCGGCTGGGCGACACGCAGGGCCGCCCAGTTCGCGTAAGCGGCCTCGGTATCGTCTGCGGCTTCGGCCGCCAGCGCGGCTTCCTGAAGGAGGCCGGGGCCTTGGGGGAGTGCTTGAGGCCGGCCTCGGCGATGCCCACGGCTTCCTTGGGGCGGTTGAGGGCGCGCAACGCAAAGCTGGCAGCAACGTAGGCCACAGGCAGGGACGGCACGAAGGCTTGCAGCCGGGTGGCGTAAGCCAGGGCTTCGGTGTGGTCTTCGCGCTGGCGGGCGAGAGCCAGGGCGGCGCGGACGTACCACTCCTGATCGGGATCCGGCGGGAGTGCGGCGAAGAGGGTCTCGGCTTCGGCGAAGCGTCTGCCAGCGATCAGCGCTTCAAGCTGGATG
>CAXUOA010000215.1:0-5388 GCA_964252625.1 uncultured Acetobacteraceae bacterium
GTGGTCGCCCTGCGCGCGCGCGGCGTCGATCGCCGCCATCACCTGCGGCAGTGTCTGCTGCGGCAGCGTGAACACCACGCTGATCGGCCGCAGCGTGGTGACGACCGTCAACGGCGAGACATCCGTGCTGTGCACCAGATTGCCGACATCGACCTGGCGTATGCCGGTGCGCCCGTCGACCGGTGCCCGCACGGTCGCGTAGCTGAGGTTGGTCTGCGCGCTGTCGATCTGCGCCTGGTCCTGCCGCACGATCGCCTCGTCCTGCGCCACCAGGGAGCGTTGCGTGTCGGCCTGCTGCGCCGTGGTGTACTGGGTTTTGGCCAGCTTGTCGTAACGCGCCAGGTCGCGCTCCACGTTGGACAGCGTGGCCTCGTCCTGCGCCTTCTTGGCCACCGCCTGATCGTACGCCGCCTGATAGGTGCGCTGATCGATGCGCGCCAGCACGTCGCCGGCACGCACGTCCTGTCCCTCGCGAAAACGGATCTCCGTCAGCGGCCCGTCCACCATCGGCCGGATGTTGACGGTGTTCAGCGCCTGCACGGTGCCGATACCGTCCACCGTCAGCGGCACGTCCAGAACCCGCGCCTGCGCCGTGCTGACCGGAATGGACGTGTCCGCCGCAGCCGCACCGGCCGGCTGGTGTACGTTGCGCAGTTTCACCAGCCCGACGATCGCCAGCACCACGCCCGCGATCACGGCCGTCACGATCAGGCCACGCGAGAACCGCTTCATGAGGGAGGATACACCGTATGAGGAGGAGCCGAGAGGACGGGGCCCGACCAGCCGCCGCCCAACGCTTTGTAGAGGGACACCACGGCCTCGAAACGCGCGATGCGCACCTGCGCCAACGTGTCCTGGTCGCCAAACAGCGTGGTCTGCGTGTTCAATACGGTCACGATGTCGATAGTGCCGGCGCCGAGCTGGGCACGCGCGATGTCCAGCGAGCGCTGGGCGGTGCGCACCGCTTCGGCCTCGAGCGCCTCCTGTTCGGCGGCGTAGCTCACCTGGGTCAGCGCGGTCTCCGTGTCGTTCAACGCCTGCAGCACCGCTTTCGCGTAGTCGGCCGCCAGCTCCCTGTAGCGCCCCTTCGCCTCGCCCAGCGTGCCGGATTTCGCCCCGTTGTCGAAGATGGTCTGGGTCAGCTGGCTGATCAGGCTGGCCACCACCGTGCCCGGCCCTGTCAGCATGGAGAGTGCAAGGCTCGACAACCCGCCAGACGCGGTCAGCTGCAAAGATGGGAAGAAGCTTGCCACGTCCTGCCTCACGGTCTGGTTCTGCGCCACGAGCTGGGCTTCGGCACTCTCCACATCCGGCCGTCGGCGTAGCAGGTCCGAGGGCAGCCCTGGCGCCACTTCAGGCAGATGCAGGCTCACCAGCGGCTTGGGATCGATAGTGATACGCTCTGGCGGTATCCCAACCAGGATGCCGAGCGCGATGCGCTCCTGTTCGTAACTGCTCTGCAAGGACGGAATCTGGGCGCGGTAGCCGGCCACCAGCGCCTCCTGCTGGCTCACGTCCAGCAGGCTCGCCGTTCCTACCGCCAGCCGCCCGCGATAGTAGGCAAGCACGTCGATTGCCGACTTCAGGTTGTTCTCGGCGATAGACAGCCGGTCCCGGTAACCCGCCGCCTGGAAATACGTATTGGCGATCGAGCTGGACGTGGTCAGCCACACCGTCTGCGCGTCGAACCGGCTGTACAGCGCCTGCGCCTTGGCTGCGCGCAGGGCATCGAGGTTCATGCCCCAGAAATCCACCTCGTATGAGGCGTTCAGCTCCGCCGAGTATATTCGGGTGTCCGTGTAGGTATGCCCGCCGCCGAACAGCGAGGTTAGTGCCGCGGCGGACGTGGACGACAACCCGGCCGTGCTGGTCGATGACCCCAAAGCGCTCAGCGATCCGGCCGAACCGCCGATGCTCTGGTTGCCGGTCCGCTGATAGTTCTGCGTCACGGTTCCGGTGATCCCCGGCAGCAGCGGACTGCCCGCCACGCGCGCCGCCTGGTCCGCCTGCACGATCCTGGCTGCGGCCGCCTGCACGTCCAGGCTGGACACCGCCGCCTGCTCAATCAGCGTGTCCAGCTCAGCAACGCCAAAACGGCGCCACCAGCCGGTGGACGGGACCTGTGCCTTCGGAGGCACCTGCAACGGGCTGGTGAAAGCGGCCGGCACGTCGAGCGCGGGCCGGCGATACCGCGGCCCCACACCGCAGCCGGCAACAGCCAGGATCGCTAGCAGCGCTCCGGCACGACGTTCCGAGAACATTTCTGAGATTTACGAAGGTTGTTGGGCTCACGCAATTGGGAGTGCGTGAAAAGGAGGTAAGGCCTTCTTCTCATAAGAATACGCAAAAACACCAGCCCCTCTGTCACGCCCGTCGGCAGCCACGGACAGGGAGTAAAAATTTTTTGGTTCTTTTTTTCAAAAAAGACCTGCTTGCCTTTGGCCATCGCCGGAAACGCCCTATACGATCGCTCCCTCCGGAGCACCCATGCCCGCCACCTCCCACCAGTTCCAAGGCGAACATCTCCTGCTGGACCCGGCCGGCCTACTCATCTGGCCCGCTCAATCGCTTCTGGCCGTGGCCGACCTGCATCTGGAAAAGGGCACCGCCGCCGCGCAGCAAGGCCAGCTTGTCCCGCCCTGGGACACCGCATACACGCTCGCCCGACTCGCCGCTGCCATAGCGCTGTACTGCCCCACCACCATCGTCGCCGTCGGTGACAGCTTCCACGATGCGCAGGCCGCCACGCGCCTCTCTGCCGCCGACCACGCCGTCCTGACCGGCCTCGCCGACCGCGCCCGCTTCATCTGGATACACGGCAACCACGATCCGCACCCGCCGGAAGGCCTGCTCGGCCACAGCGCGCAGAGCTTCACCGCGGGCCCGATCACCTTCCGCCATCAGACCGATTCCCGCACGCTGGGCGAGATCAGCGGCCACTTCCACCCGAAAGCCCGTGTGCAGACCCGCGCCACGACGATCGCGCGCCCGTGCTTCATGGCAGACCCGTCCCGCATCATGCTGCCGTCCTTCGGCGCCTACACGGGCGGGCTGGACATCCTCACCCCCGCCATCACCCAGCACTTTCCGCGCGGCGGCCAGGCCTTCCTGCTGGGCCAGACCCGTGTGTTCACCTTCGCCGTGCCGGCGCCAAAACTTGCCAGCGCGCCCCGCCCACACAAATCCACCTGATGCCCGAGACAAACATCGTCTGGTTCCGCCAGGACCTCCGCCTCGCCGACAACCCCGCGCTGGTCGCCGCTTTGGCCAACAAGGCGCGCATTCTGCCGATCTACATCCTGGACGACAGCCAGACCTGGCCGGTGGGAGGCGCGGGACGCTGGTGGGTGCACCACAGCCTGGCGGCACTCGCCGCCGGCCTTGCCAAACTGCAAGCGCCCCTTGTCCTGCGCCGCGGCGACCCCGCCCAGATCCTACCGGTGCTCGCCGCCGAGCTGGGTGTCGCCGCCATACACGCCGGCATCGCGCACGAACCCGCCTGGCGCCGCGCCGACGCGGCCGTGGCCGCCGCCCTGCCCTCCGCCACCAACCTCCGTTTGCACCGCACCGCCACCCTGATCGATCCGGACCGCATACGCAGCCAGACGAACACGGTCTACGGCATGTACACGCCCTTCGCCCGCGCCGTGGAGGCGCTCGGCGAGCCGGACGACCCTGTGCCGGCGCCGGTCAAGATCGCCAGCACGAAAGCGGCCTCCGACAGGCTGGAAGACTGGCACCTGCTACCCACCCAGCCGGACTGGGCCGGCGGTCTGCGCGACCTGTGGACCCCTGGCGAACAGGCGGCGTTTAAGCGCCTGAAGCTTTTCGTGACGCAGGCCGTCACCCGCTACAGCACCGGACGCAACCTGCCTGGCGAGGACGGCACGTCGATGCTGTCGCCGCATCTGCACTGGGGCGAGCTCTCGCCGCGCACCGTCTGGCACGCCAGCCGCACCGAGACAGACACGCCGGACCACCACACCTATCGCCGCGAGCTGATCTGGCGGGACTTTTCCGCCTACCTTCTCTGGCACCACCCAAGCCTGCCCGAGACTCCGTTGCGGCCGGCCTTTGGCAAGCTGCCCTTCCGCAAACACCCCACGGATCTGGATTCCTGGCACCACGGCCGGACCGGCGTTCCCATCGTGGATGCCGGCATGCGCCAGCTCTGGCAGACAGGTTGGATGCACAACAGGGTACGCATGATCGCCGCCAGCTTCCTGGTCAAACACCTGCTCATCTCGTGGCAGGAGGGCGAGGCCTGGTTCTGGGACACGTTGGTGGATGCCGACCTCGCCAGCAATGCCGCGAGCTGGCAGTGGATCGCGGGAACCGGAATAGACAGCCAGCCGTTCTTCCGCGTGTTCAATCCGGTCACCCAAGGTCAGAAGTTCGACAGCGACGGCGCCTATGTTCGTCGCTTCGTGCCCGAACTCGCGGCGCTGCCAGACCGCTATCTCCACGCTCCCTGGACCGCTCCGCAGCAGGAACTCAGCCGCGCCGGCATTATCTTGGGCAAAACCTATCCCGAGCCCCTCGTCGATCTGACCGCAGGCCGCAACCGCGCGCTGGACGCCTATCGCCGAACCGTCAAAGATCAGGCTACGTGAACGCCGTAACCGAATTTGGACTGCCCACCCAAATACCGCTTGACCGCTCCTTGCGCATCGTAGGCGACGTGCACGGCGACCAGCGTGCCTTCGCCTTTGCCGCCGATACCGACCGTTTCGTCATCCAGCTCGGCGACCTGATCGACTCCGGGCCGGACAGTGCCGGTGCCCTGCGGCTGATGTTCCGCCTGATCGACGAGGGCCGCGGCCTGTTCCTGGTAGGCAACCACGACCGCAAGCTCGGCCGCGCGCTGCGCGGCGAACGCGTGCGCGGCGGCCCGCAACTCGAGGCCACGATGGCGGCACTCGACCCTGAGCTGCGCGCCCGCGCGCTGGCGGAGCTGGAGCGCGCGCCGGCCTGGATCGTCAACGGGCACCGGTTTTTCGTCCACGCCGCCTTCCATACCGGCATGCTCGCCAACCCGCCGCCGGACCCGCTCGGCCCGGTCAACCCGCTGCTCTCGCGCGCGCTGTTCGGCGAGACGACCGGCCGCACCCAGCCCGACGGCTTTCCGGAGCGGCTGCTGCGCTGGGTAAACCACATCCCCGCCGGCATGACCGTCTATTGCGGCCACGATCAGCGCAGCCGGGACGGGCGGCCCTGGGTCACGCATGGCGATAATGGCGGCACGGCGATGTTCATGGATACCGGGGCGGGCAAAGGTGGCCACCTGAGCTGGATCGATCTGGACCCGTAAGGGCCATCTCATACCAATGGCTTTTGAGATTGACCTGTGAAGAAAGGCCAAGGGCTCTGCCCCTGGACCCCGCTAAG
>CAXUOA010000216.1:0-5322 GCA_964252625.1 uncultured Acetobacteraceae bacterium
GATTAAGTTGATACGGTCTTAGGGTAAGGTAGGAAGGCCTGGTCCTCCTTCACTCCACCCGGAACTCCACCACAACCGGCTCAGCCCCACCAAACGACGCCGTCGCCCGGCTGCCCGCCGGTGCCGCGGTCTTGCCCGTCCACGATCCGCACGTCACCACCTGCCCGGCGCGCAGCCCGCCGGCCCAGACCGCCCCCACGTTGGCCAGCCAGATCAGCAGCCGCAGCATGTCGCCCGCCGGGTTGCCCACCGCGCGCCGCTCAGGCCCGCCCTCGATCGTCTGCGTCACCGGCAACGAGGCGAAATCCACGTCGCGCCAACCCAGGATCGGCGCGCCAACGGCATAGCCGCCGGTCTGGATGAAATCGGCCAGGAGCGCCAACGTGCCCGCCGACCCCGGATCGGCATAGCGCGACTGCAGCACCTCTATCCCGGGATGGCAGGTGCCCACCGCGGCAAGCATTTCGGCCCTGCCATAGTGCGCCGCGCGCGGCGGCAGGTCCGCGGCCAGCACGAAGCATATCTCCGATTCCACCTCGCGCTGCACGAACACCGCGGGATCGAACCGGCACGGCGCCTGCACGATGCCGGCCTTTGGCATCGGCGCACAGGTGATCGGCCCGTCCGGCGCCGGCGAGCCCACCTTCCAGCCGCCTATCTCACCCAGCGCCGCCATCACGCGGGCCTGCACGCGGTAGGCCTGCGCTTCGTCGGCCGGTGCTGCGCCCGCGGGGATGGGTGCGCCTTGCCTGGCGGCTAGCAGCAGGGCGGCTAGGTGTTCGTCTGTCATTGGATGTCCCTGAAGGAAGAAAGGCCTTCTTTTTTGAAAAAAAGAAGCAAAAAACTTCTGTCTCCCTGCATTTGCGCCAGCCGGCTACTACAGGAAACACCGGGGCGCCGGCAGCGTCGGAGGAACAAAAGTTTTTTGCTTCTTTTTCCAAAAAAGAAGGCCTTCCTTGCCTTGCTTGCCTTTCCCCCCCTCATGCCCGACAACCCGCCGACCATGCAGGTTCTCACCGACTGGGCAGCCACGCCCGCCGAAGCGCGCGGCGCCACCGTGGCGCTCGGCAACTTCGATGGCGTCCATCTCGGCCACGCCCACCTGATACGCGCCGCCCACGCCGCCCGACCGGACGTGCCGCTCGCCGTGCTCACCTTCGAGCCGCATCCGCGTGAGCTGTTCCGCCCGGAAGACCCGCCGTTTCGCCTGTCCCTGCCGGCCGAGCGCCAGGCGGCCCTGGCGGCACAGGGGGTGAAGCTGGTCTACGAACTGCCGTTCACCGACGCTTTCTCCCATTTGACCGCCGAGCGGTTCATCGAGGACGTGCTGCACCGGGGCATCGGCGCGGCCCACCTCGCCTGCGGGCCGGACTTCGCCTTCGGCCACCGCCGCGGCGGCGACGTGACGCTGCTCGCCGCGCGCGCCGAGGATTTGGGCATGGGCCTCACCCTCGTGCCGCCGCTGACCGATCTGGCGGGGCCGCTGAGCTCCACCCGGATACGCCGCGCGCTGCAGGACGGCTACCCCGAACGCGCCACCGCCGAGCTGGGCCGGCCCTGGGCAATACGCGGCGAAGTGGCGCATGGCGACCAGCGCGGCCGCACCATCGGCTTTCCCACAGCCAACGTGGCGCTGGGCCGCCACCTGGAGCCGGCCCGCGGCGTGTACGCCGTGATGGTGCGGCTGGCGGACGGCACCACGCGCCGCGGTGTGGCCAACATAGGCCGGCGTCCGACGGTGGCGGACGGCATGCAGAGCCGGCTGGAAGTGCATCTGTTCGATTTCGCAGGCGACCTGTACGGACAGGAAATCTCCGTGGCGCTGCACGCCTTCCTGCGCGCCGAACAGAAATTCGAAAACTTCGAGGCGCTGCGCACGCAGATCGTGGCCGATGCGGATGAAGCGCGTGCAGTGCTGAACCGCGCTTTGCTGCCGATCACCTGATACCGGAGCGCGCCGGGAATGAAGGCAAGGAAGCAGTTCTTTTTTGAAAAAAAGAACCAAAAAACTTTTATCTCCGTTCGGTGCGCGTCGCTGAAGCGCTCGCTTCAACACTCCCGCGACAGCGGAGCAAAAGCTTGCTTCTTTTTCTCGAAAAAGAAGGCCTTTCTTCCTCTCCCGTACGGACCCGCCTAGCCATGACCGAACGAGACTACCGCGACACCGTCTTCCTGCCGGCGACACCGTTCCCCATGCGCGGCGACCTGCCGAAACGCGAGCCGAAAATCCTGGAGCGCTGGAAGGACACCGGCCTGTTCGAGAAGCTCCGCGCGCAGGGCGAGACGCGCGAGAAGTTCGTCCTGCATGACGGCCCGCCTTACGCCAACGGTAACATCCATATCGGCCACGCGCTGAACAAGATATTGAAGGACGTGATCAACCGCGCGCGCCAGATGGCGGGCTACGACGCCTATTACGTGCCTGGCTGGGATTGCCACGGCCTGCCGATCGAGTGGCAGATCGAGGAGAAATATCGCAAATCCGGCCGCGACAAGGATGACGTGCCGATCCTGCAGTTCCGCGCCGAATGCCGCGAGCACGCGCAGAAATGGCTGGACGTGCAGGCAGACGAGTTCAAGCGCCTTGGTATCTCCGCCGACTGGGCGAACCGCTACGCCACGATGGACTTTTCCGCCGAAGCGGCGATCGCGTCGGAAATCCACCGCTTCGCCAGCAACGGCGCGCTGTATCGCGGCCTGCGCCCGGTGCTGTGGAGCGTTGTGGAGAAGACCGCTCTGGCCGAGGCCGAGGTCGAATATGCCGACCATACCAGCACCACCATCTGGGTGCGGTTTCCCGTCATTACGCCAGGCACGTTGCAAGACGCGGCAATCGTCATCTGGACCACCACGCCCTGGACGATCCCGGGCAACCGCGCGCTCGCCTATGGCGCGGAGATCGAATACGCGCGCATACAGGTCGATGCCGTCAGCGAAGAGAGTTTGTGCCGGCCTGGTGAATCTCTTCTTGTTGCACTGGCGCTGCTGCCGAAATTCCTGGAAGACGCCGGCATCACCCTGCATCACGTAATGCACGTGCACAAAGGCGCCGAACTCGCAGGCGTGCTGTGCGCGCATCCTTTGCGCGGCCAGGGCTACGATTTCGACGTGCCTTTGCTTGCAGGCGATTTCGTCACCACCGACCAGGGCACCGGCTTCGTCCACCAGGCGCCGGCGCATGGCGAGGACGACTTCGCGCTCTGCCGCGCGCACGGCATAGGCGTGCCGGAAACGGTGGCCGATGACGGCACCTACTTCCCCTGGGTTCCGATCTTCGCCGGCGTGCACGTCTTCCGCGCCGCCAAACCCGTCTGCGAGGCGCTGACCGCCGCCGGCGGCCTGGTGCGCCAGGGTAGCATCGTCCACTCCTACCCGCATTCCTGGCGCAGCAAGGCGCCGCTGATCTTCCGCGCCACGCCGCAATGGTTCATCCGCATGGACGGCGAGGAGCACATACGCGACCGCGCCCTCCAAGCCATCGCCGACACGCCTTTCGTCCCCGAAACCGGCCGCAACCGCCTGGCCAGCATGGTCGCCAACCGGCCGGACTGGTGCATCAGCCGCCAGCGCGCCTGGGGCGTGCCGATCGCCATCTTCACGGAGAAACGCACCGGCGAAATCCTGCGCGATCCAGAGGTGATGGCGCGCACCATCTCCGCCTTCCGCGAAGAGGGTGCGGACGCCTGGTACGCCTCGCCGCCCGCCCGCTTCCTTGGTCGCGACTACAACGCCGACGATTACGAGCAGGTGCGCGACATCGTCGATGTGTGGTTCGAATCAGGCTGCACCAACGTCTTCACGCTCATCGACCGCGGCCTGCGCTGGCCCGCCGACCTTTATCTGGAAGGCTCGGACCAGCACCGCGGCTGGTTCCAGTCCTCCCTCCTGGAAGGCATCGGCGCGCGCCAGCAGGCGCCGTTCCGCGCCATACTCACGCACGGTTTCACGCTGGACGAGCAGGGCCGCAAGCAGAGCAAGTCGCTGGGCAACGTCACCGCCCCGCAGAAAGTCACCGACGAATACGGCGCCGACATACTCCGCCTGTGGGTGATGAACGCGGACATCACCGAAGACCAGCGCATCGGCCGCGAGATCCTGAAGCAGCAGGCCGAGCTGTACCGCCGGCTGCGCAACACGCTGCGCTGGCTGCTGGGCTCGCTCGCCGGTTTCTCCGAGGACGAACGCATCGCCACCTCGGACATGCCCGAACTGGAGCGCTACATCCTGCACCGCGTGGCCGAGCTGGACACCCGCCTGCGCCGTGCCATCGACACGCATGACTGGACCGGCGTGTACCCGGACATCCACAATTTTTGCAGTGCCGACCTCAGCGCGTTCTATTTCGACATACGCAAGGACACGCTGTACTGCGACCGCCCGGAGGCTACGCGCCGTCGCGCCGCGCGCACGGTGCTGGACGTGCTGCACCGCTGCCTCACCACCTGGCTCGCCCCCGTGCTCGTCTTCACCGCCGAGGAGGCCTGGTCCGTCCGCTTCGGCGAGGCCGAAAGCGTGCACCTGCAAACCCTGCCGGAGATCCCCGCGACCTGGCACGATCCGGCGCTGGCCGCCCGCTGGGCCCGCATACGCGACATCCGCCGTGACGTGACCACCGCCATCGAAGGCCTGCGCGCGTCGGGCGAAATCGGCGCGTCGCTGCAGGCCAGCGTGGCACTCGGCCTGCACCCGGCCGAAGCCGGCCTGCTGCCCGCCGCCGAGTGGCAGGACATCGCCATCGTCTCCTCGCTCACCCTCGCCCACACGGACGCAGCACCCGTCACCGTCGCCGTTACCCGCGCCCCAGGCGACAAATGCGTCCGCTGCTGGCGCGTGCTGAGCGAAGTCGGCACAATCCCCGACCACCCCAGCCTCTGCCTGCGCTGCACGGATGCCGTGGACCAAGTGGCCGCACACGCATGACGCAGCGCGCCCGTATCCTCGCCGGCATCGCACTGGCCGCGCTGATCTTCGCCGCCGACCAGGCCAGCAAATACGCCATCTTGCACGTGCTGGACCTGCCGCAACGCGGCGTGGTCCCGGTGATCCCGCCCGCGCTGGATTTCGCCATGGTGTGGAACCACGGCGTCACCTTCGGCCTGCTGCAGGCCGGCCAGGGCCGCGGCCAGCTCATCCTGGCGGCCGTGGCCGTCGCCGTCGTCGTTGGCCTGTTCGTCTGGCTGCGCCGGGCCGAAAGCGCGCTGACCGCCTGCGCCATCGGTGCCATCGCCGGCGGCGCGCTGGGCAACGTGGCGGACCGTGCCCGCTTCGGCATGGTGGTCGATTTCATCCACGTGCACTGGGCCGGGTGGGCCCCGTTGCCGT
>CAXUOA010000217.1:0-5255 GCA_964252625.1 uncultured Acetobacteraceae bacterium
TGGGCAAGGAAGGCCTTCTTTTTTGAAAAAAAGAAGCAAAAAACTTTTGCTCCTGACGCTGGCATGAAGGCTTCGTTTGATCCTGCAAATACGCGTGTTGGCATTGCGTTGCGCGACACCCGGGCAAGCGGGAAGCAAAAGTTTTTTGGTCCTTTTTTTCAAAAAAGGACTGCTTTCTTGCTTGCTACGTCTTCACTCCCAACCGCGCCATGATGTTGGCGATATCGGGCTCGCTTTGCTTGGCAGCGAGGATGTCCATGCTGCCGCCAGCCTTGTCCCCCAGCCCGATCTTGGCCAGGCCGCGTCCGTATAGCGCCAGCGTCAGGTCGGGGCGGTCGATCAAAGCCTCGTTGTAGTCGGCGACCGCCTTGGCCCAGGCCTGCATCTTCAGATGCGCGAGCCCGCGGCTGTCATAGGCGCCGCGGTCATGCCCTTGCAGGCGTATCGCCTCGTTGCAGCTCAGCTCGGCCATCTCGGGCAGGCCGGCCACGGCGGCCGTGTAGCAGTGGAAGTTCAGGATGTACCACGGATGCACGGTTTCGAACTTCAGCATGTTGTCGAAGCCGGCGAGTGCGGCGTCGTCGTCGTGCTTCAGTTCCAGAGCGATGCTTTGCAGCGCATACAGGCGCGAGGCGGTGTAGGTGTTCAGGCTGAGGTAATGCCGTTTCCAGACGGTGCGGTCCGGCATCGCGGACGCGCGGGCCAATTCCGCGAGGGCGGCGCCCGCGTCGCGCCGCCGCACCGCGATCTCCGCCCGCATGAAGACGAGCGCCACGGCTTCCGGATGCATGGACGCCGCACGGCCGAGGTCAGCCAGGGCTTCGTCGTAGCGCCCGGCATCCCTGTAGAATGCGGCGCGTACGACATAAGCCTCGGCAAAGTCGGGAGCGACGGCGATGGCTTTGCCTGCTGTCGCAATCGCATCGCTGTAGCGGCCGCGATAAGCTTCGCGCATCGCCGAATCCAAGGTGCGCCAGCCAAGCGTGGAACCGCCGCTGTCGGTATCGTTCGCCACGGCGGGATTTGTAAGGCTGGCCGCCAATATCGCGGCGAGACATGCCGAATTGATCCAGCGTCCGCGCATCGAACCCTCCCCCTAGATTGGGGTCGTATCGTAACGGTTGCGGCCTGTCCGGAGCAAGCGGATTGCGCTACCAGACGGACGCCACGGCGAGGAGCGGCCCCGATGACGACGGCATTTGCGGCCACCGATGCGCAGGCGGGTACACGGCGCGAGGTTGCCATCGCGCTGGGGGCCGGGCTGCTGGCCGTGGTGCTGGCATATGCCCTGCTCGACCGGCCGATCGCCACGGCGGCACATGTGCTGCATCGCCCGCACTGGTGCGTGTGGCTGACCTGGATTGCCGACGTGCCTGGCCCGGCCTCGGTGCTTGGCCTGGCGGCGGGCGGGGGCGCCTGGCTTGCCGGGTGGAAGCCGGGCCTGTGGGGCCGGGTGCTGCTGGCGGCGTGTGTCGCCACGCTGGCGGCGAGTGCTGCCAAGGACGTGCTGAAATTCGCCTTTGGCCGGCCGTGGCCGGAGACCTGGGTGGCCAACAACCCGTCCTGGATCGGCACACATACGTACGGGCTGTTTCCGTTCCACGGCGGCGCCGGGTGGGCCTCGTTCCCATCCGGCCACACCACGGTGATCACCGCGCCCTGTGCGGCGCTGTGGAGCGTGCGCCTGTTGCGGCCGTTGCTTGCGGCGTTGCCGGCGCTGGTGGTGGTGGGCCTGCTGGGGTGTGACTTCCACTTCCTGTCGGATTGTGTGGCGGGAGGGCTGCTGGGGGCGGCGTTCGGGATGGCGGCAAGGAAGCAAGCCGTTATTCTGTGAAGAAGCCGGGATCCCCGCACTTGCAGCGTCCAACTGCTTCCGGACGAACACGTGCGCTGAAAAACGCGAGGGAAGCAAAAGTTTTTTGGTCCTTTTTTTCAAAAAAGGACTGCTTGCTTCCTTCGCTTCAGCCCCCTCAGATGTAATGCTCCGCCAGAGGCGCGAACCCGTTGAAGCTCGTCGACGCATACGTCGTCACGTAGGCGCCGGCGGCCAGTATCTCTACCCGGTCGCCCGCCTTCAGCGCAAGCGGCAGCCAGTACGGCTGTTTCTCGTACAGGATGTCCATGCTGTCGCAGGTTGGGCCGGCCACCACCGCCGGGCCTTCCTCGGTGCCGTCGTATGGCGTGCGCAGCACGTAGCGGGTGGCCTCGCCTTCCGTCTCCGCCAGGCCGCCGAAGCGCCCGATGTCCAGGTACACCCAGCGAGTCTCGTCGTTACGCGCACGCTGGCTGACCAGGACCACTTCGGTGCTGACCAGGCCGGCGTCGCCCACCATGTAGCGGCCTGGCTCCAGGAACACCTGCGGCTGCGCGTTGCCGAAGTGGAAGCGCAGCGCGCGGTCTATGCCGCCGGCGAACGCGCCGACGGCCGGGATCTCCTCGCCGTAGCGGGTGGGGAAGCCGCCGCCGAGGTTGATCATGCCCAGCTTGATGCCGGCGCGGTCCAGCTCGTCGAACAGCATCGCCACCTGACCGATTGCCGCCTCGTGCGCCTCGGCCTGCACCTGCTGGCTGCCGACGTGGAAGGAGAGGCCGTATGGCACCAGGCCCAGGTCACGGGCGTGGACCATCAGCTCGGCCGCCATGTCCATGCCGGTGCCGAACTTGCGCGAGAGGGGGAAGACGGAGCCGGCGGTGCCAACCTGCAACCGGCAGAACACCCGTGCACCGGGGGCGTTTGCGGCGATCTTGTCGAGCTCCGGCGCGCAGTCGAACACGAAGAGGCCGATGCCGGCCTCGTGGGCGCGCCTGATGGACGTGGCCTTCTTGATGGTGTTGCCGAAGCTGATGCGCTCCGGGGGGGCGCCGGCGGCCAGGCAGAGGGTGATCTCTTCCCAGCTCGCGGCGTCGAAATTGCTGCCGAGCGCCACCAGGCGGCGCAGCACCGGGGCGGCGGGGTTGGCCTTCACGGCATAGTAGATGTGCGCGTCCGGGAAGGCGGTGCGCATGGCGGTGAAGTTTTCCTCCACGCGGTCCAGGTCGAGCACCAGGCAGGGCGTGGGGGGGCGTTCGGCCTGAAGGTAGCGGTCGATCTTGGGGGTCATTGCGGCTCCGGGGGGTAGTAAGAAAGGCCTTCTTTTTTGAAAAAGAAGCAAAAAACTTTTGCTTCCTTCGCTGCTACGGTGCGTCGGTGTATTCTGGAGCACCTAGCTGGTGCGGATGCTTTGGGAGTAAAAGTTTTTTGGTCCTTTTTTTAAAAAAGGGCTGCTTGCTTCCTGCTTTCTGCCTTAGCGCTCCTTTAAGCAACCGCGCCCATCGCAGCCACGTTACCGGGCATATCTGGAGAAACGGTTATGGAGCCGGACGACGCGGCCCCGCCCGGCCCTGTGCTGCGTGCCAGGGGAGACATGGTCAGCGCCGACGCAATTGCGCGTAAGCCGGATGCGGCGCGGCTGGGCCGGCTGGCGACACGGCCGCTGGACATACCCTGGGCGGGCTGGCGACGGGTAATTGCGCGCACCGCGCGCGAGGTGATCACCGACCGGATCTCGCTTTGCGCAGCCGGCTGCGCCTTCTATGCCACGTTGGCGCTGTTTCCGGCAATCTCCATGCTGGTGTCCATCTACGGCCTGGCGTTCGATCCGGCGACGGTGGGCCCGCAGTTGCAGGTGTTGCGCGACCTGCTGCCGGCCAGCGCGTTCCATCTGATCGCGGACCGGGTGAACCTGCTGGTCAGCAAGCCAGCCGGCACGCTGACGTTCAGCCTGCTCGTCAGCATCCTGATCGCGCTGTGGTCGGCCTCCACTGGCACCAAATCCATCCTGGGTGCGCTGAACCTTGCCTATGAGGAGCGCGAGCAGCGCAGTTTCGTGCGCTTTCAGGTGACGGCGCTCGGCATGACGCTGGGGGCCATCCTGGCGGCGGTGATGGGGCTGGCGGCGCTGGTGCTGCTGCCGGCTTTCATCGGGTTCTTCGGCATCTCCACCTATGGCGCCACCGTGGCGCGGCTGACCAGCCTGGGGGCGCTGGTGATCTTTGTGTTGCTGGCCCTGTCCCTGCTGTACCGCTTCGGGCCGTCGCGGAAGGCGGCGTCCTGGCACTGGGTGACGCCCGGGTCGGTGGTGGCTACACTGCTATGGCTGATCGCCTCGGCGCTGTTCAGCTTCTATGTGGAGCACCTGGCCAGCTACGATTCCACCTACGGTCCGCTGGGTGCTGTGGTCGGCGTGATGATGTGGTTCTACGTGAGCGCGCTGGCGGTGCTGGTGGGGGCCGAGCTGAATGCGGAACTGGAGTTGCAGACCGTGCACGACAGCACGTCGGGCGAGGCCAAGCCTATCGGCGCGCGCGGTGCGTATGTCGCCGACCATGTGGCGCAGTAGCGCGGGTTTCGGCGTCGGTGGCTCCGTCGGGCGCCTCGGCCAGTTCCTCGTCCGCTTCGTCTGCGCTGACCTGGGCGAGGGTGACGTCCGCCACGCCGCGTGAGGCGAAGCCGAGCCGGGCGGCGGCGGCGTGGCTGAGGTCTATGCAGCGGACGCCGTGCGGCGGCTCGCGGTCGTTCACACGGACCACGATGGAGCGGCCGGTGCTGGTGTCGGTGACGCGGACGTAGCTGCCGAGTGGCAGGCTGGCGTGGGCGGCGGTCATTTTGGTGCTGTCGAAGCGCTCGCCGCTGGTGGTGCGCAGGCCTTCGTGGCGGGCGCCGTACCAGCTGGCCTGGCCGCTTTCGGTATAGGCGGCTTCGTCCTGCACGGACGGCAGCTGGTTTGCGCGCGCGGCGCCGGCCAGCAAAGCGCAGGCTAGCAGTGCCGTGGACAGGCGCAGACCGGATGCGCGCATGGGATCTCCGTGCTCCAGGCCAGGTTGCAAGGCGCGTGCCTTGGTCGCGGGTCTGTAATGTGGTTGACGCATTGAAACTACAGATGGCGGGGTTGGCAAGCAGAAAATGATGGCGGCGGCAGAAATCTGTCTGGCGGGAATGTAAATGAGGCATAAAGGTAAGCTTGCTTGGTATTGGGCAATCCTGTTCGACTATTCGAGTTCGTAATGATCATTCTGTGCTTTTGTGACCGATGCGGAATTGCCGCAGCCGGTGCGGCGGATCAGCATCAGCCGGGTCGGTTGCCGCGTTTTGTTCTGTTTTGCTTTGTCCTGGGTACGGTGCTGACTGCATGCGGATTGGGCCTCTTTTCCCTCGCAAAAACGTGATGAAGGGCGGTGGTTGCTGTGGTTTTGGCGTGTCTGGCGTTGGGTGACGG
>CAXUOA010000218.1:0-3168 GCA_964252625.1 uncultured Acetobacteraceae bacterium
CTAAAGAAATACCTCGATATCTGACCATCTGCTTGCCCAGCCAAACAAACCCGCCAACCAGACGACGCTTTTTCAGCAGCCTGCTAGGCTCTCCGGGCCGGACAACCGGACCTCTGACGCCACCGAAGCGGAAGCGCAGCGCGTGTTCTGCGTCATCCGCCTGACGCTACAAACGGTGGACTGGCTGCATCTGGCGGATGGCGAACACCGGCGCGCCCGGTTTAGCTGGGCGGGTGGCACCGAACTGGCGGAGTGGGTCGTCCCCTGACGGGTGCGGACCATGGAACCCCTGCGGCGCCTTGGCCTCAGGGGTTGCAGACCGCGTCGCCTTCGCCCGGCTCCGTCCCCTTCCCGCTCGGCCCGGCCGAACACAGATCGTAATCATGCCCGGAGCGTGTGGAGGGCGCCCGGTAGAGCCACGGGTGGTTCCAGGGATCCTTGGGTTGCTGGTCGCCCTTCAGATAGGGCCCGTTCCAGTTCTCCACGTCGGACGGCTTGGAGACCAGTGAGGCGATTCCCTGCTCCGTGGTCGGATAGGCGCCCACGTCCAGCTTGTAGAGGTCCAGGACGGAGCCGAGCCGTTCCACCTGCTGCTTGGCCACCGAAGCCTTGGCGCCGCCGAGCTGGCGTAGAGCGGCGGGCGCCACGAAGGCCACGAGCAGGCCCAGTATGGCGATCACCACGAGCAGTTCCAGCAGGGTGAAACCGGCGTCGCGATGGTCGGTGTCCGGCTGCGTCACAGGCGTCTCTCCCGCATTGCGTGGTACTTTTGCCTCTAATGCGGCCCCACTCGCAAAGCCGCAAGCCGCGCGCGCGTGAAGCTCTCTCCATCCGCTTCCCACCGGGCGGGCGGCATGGCATGGCCGGGGCATGGCCGTGCCCTTCCTTGCCTGCATGCTCGCCGCGGCGCAGATCGCGTCCTTTCCGCCGCGTGTGCTGCCCTCTATTCAGGCCGTCGAGGGCGGCTGGCCGGGTGCGGTGCACGGCAATGCGGACGGCTCGGCGGATCTGGGCCTGATGCAGGTGAACACGCTCTGGGTGCCCGTCGTGGCGCGCGCGTTGGGCCTGCAACCTGCTGCGGTGCGCAGGCGGCTGATCGAGGACTGATGTTTCTCGATTCGGATCGCCGGCGCCATTTTGTGGGAATATCGCCGGGCGCGTAACGGCGACATCATGCTGGCGATCGGTGATTACCATTCCCACACGCCGCCGTTGAACCGGGCGTATCAGGCGATGGTGCAAGCCCGGGCGGCAGCCCTGTTCGCCGGAACGAAGTAGGCAGGCAAGCAATCCTTGATCTTGAAGGGCCAGAAAACCCCGCAGCTGCACGGGCCGCTGGTGACGGCACGGCGGACGTGGCTTTGGTCAGCAGCAGCACGCCGTCTCGGCCTTGCCGGACGACACAACTATCAACCTGTCCGGCTGCACCGGCGTGGCCGCTTTCACCTTTACCTGACGCGGGAATTTTACACGTGAGGACAGCGATGTTCCTGCGTTATCAGCTATCTGGCGGGAAGTGCAGGCTTGACGCGGAGCCGCGGCAGGCGCCGGCCGTCTACCTGTCCGGCTGCATCGTTCGCAAGTTTGTAGCGGTCAGACTGGCCAGGAAACCGCGGGCGCTGGTTGACTCCGACCGCACATCTGCACGCGGAACGAGATCATGCTTCAGCTTCGGGCTTGCCGCTTCGGCAAGCGACCAGGCTGTGCCGAAATAGGGCAGCGCCAGCCAGCCTTCAAGTTGCTCGTAAGGTAACGTTAACTGCTCGCTCAGGTCGCGAAGATGTTCGCGTCGATCATCGGGGGTATGCCAGGCCGTACGCATGAGGCGGCGGGCGACAAGGCGACGGATGCGGTGGCTGGCCGGCTCCAGCGCGCTATCCAGCGTGGCATCCTGGCATTGTATGCGCCGGCGGATGGTATCGGCCATGCCGCCGGCGGCGCGACCGTGGGTTCTCCCCGACACGGTAACGACCACCTCCGGGTCGTGGCGAATGCGGGCGTCGATGCGGCGGAGGGCGTCGACCAGAGCACGATCTTCACCGGAACGCACAGCCGGCACACCGCCGGCTGAAAAGAAAGAATCGCGCCGCACGGCGATGCTGGCACCCGATTCACCGGTGTGGCGCGGCCACGGGTCGGACGGGTCCGGGTCCAGCAGGCAAGCAATGCGGTCGAGTTGCGTCGTATAATGCACCTCGATGTCGTCATCGGCATGAAGGTGCACGGGTATATGCAGCGCATCGATGGGATCAATGACAGCGCGGCCACAAACGACATCCGCACCGTTGCGGAAGGCCGCAAGATTGGCGTCGAGCCAATCGGGGGCAACGCAGCCATCGGCATCCGTGGTCATGACGATGCCGCCCGGATCGGTCAGCATGGCCGCCTTCGACATGGCGAGCCTGCGAGCATGCCCCGCGTTTGCCTGGGCCGGAGCAAAGGTGTGTTCGAGGACGTGCAGCCCGCAAGGCAGCGTGGGGCGCAGGGCGCGGGCGATGTCTGCAGTGCCGTCAGTGCTGTTGTTGACGAGAAGAAGGATGTCGGCTTTCGCCTCGCACTGCTGGAGGGCGAGAGCACGCAGGCAATCGCCGATAAGGGCAGCCTCATCTTTGACAGGTATGGCAACGACGATACGCGGCATGGTCCGGCCCTGGATGTTCAGCCTTTGCTAACCACAAAGGCGTTTCGGGGTTGCAATCAACCTGTTGCGAGGGGACGGGATTGCGCGTTCAGCAATTCGTGATGCTGAATGACTTCCCGCACGACGAAAGCGAGGAATTTCTCGGCAAATTCCGGATCGAGGCGGGCGGCCTCGGCGAGGCTACGCAAGCGGGCAACCTGCTGGGCCTCGCGCGCGGGATCGGAGGCGGGTAGACCAAGGCGGGTTTTCAGGCGGCCGACCTGCTGTGTGCATTTGAAACGCTCGGCGAGCAGGTGGATGAGCGCCGCGTCTATGTTGTCGATGCTGGCGCGCAAGGTAGCGAGTTCTTCAGGAGGCATGCGAGCAGAAAAGCATGTCCAACGCCGGAGCGGAAGCAAGACGCGGCCTTTGCTTCCATGCGGGGTTATCTGCCCTCACTCCTTGCCCTTCTCCCGCATGATCCGCGCCTTGTCGCGTTTCCAGTCGCGGTCGGCGATGGCGTGGCGTTTGTCCGCCTTGTTACGGCC
>CAXUOA010000218.1:3178-5243 GCA_964252625.1 uncultured Acetobacteraceae bacterium
GTTACGGCCCTGACCTACGCCGAGGATGACTTTGGCGATGCCTTTGTCATTGAAATGGATGTCCAGCGGGACGAGGGTGAAGCCGTTTCGTGTGGTCTCGGCGATGAGTTTGCCGATCTGCTTCTTGTGCAGAAGCAGCTTGCGGGGCGCGCGCGGCTCGAAACGGGAGAGTACGCCGGCCTGGTATTCCGGGATGTAGCAGCCGAAAAGATACAGCTCGCCGTCACGTTCGCCGGCCCAGGCCTCGGTGATGGTGGCGCGGCCGTGGCGCAGGGATTTCACCTCGGGGCCGCGCAGGACAATGCCGGCTTCTACGGTCTCCTTGATGGTGTAGTCGAAGCGGGCCTTGCGGTTCTGGGCGGCCAGGCCGTGGGTGATCAGGCCTGATTTGGTTTTCTTGTCGGCCACGGTTTCGTCTTTCCAAATAGGACGGCCTTCTTTTGCTAAAGAAGCAGAAGGTCTGCCTTCTGCATCGCCGCAGCAGCCGGTCGGCTGGCGCCAATGGAGGACGTGAGAGTTTGGCCCTCAGATAAGGACTGCCTGCTTTCTTCTACCCGTTCAGCACCCGCGCCTCAATCATCGCGGCGCGCACGCGTGCGCGCGCCGCGTCCGATATGGGGGCCAACGGCAGACGGGTGTGTTCGTGAGTGTGACCGAGCAGGGAGGCCGCGTATTTCACCGGGCCTGGGTTGCTCTCGCAGAACAGGGAGTCGTGCAGGGGCAGGAGGGTGTCCTGCAGCGCCACGGCCTCGGCAATGCGGCCTTCCGACCAGGCGCGATGCAGGTTGGCACAATGGCGCGGGGCGATGTTGGCGGTGACCGAAATGCAGCCATGACCGCCGGCGGCCAGGAACGGGAGCACAGTGTGGTCCTCGCCGGAGAGCTGGATGAAATCGGGGCCGCAGGCGCGGCGGGTGTGCAGCGGGCGTGCGAGGTTTGCGGTGGCGTCCTTGACGCCTACGATGTTGGGATGCCTGGCCAGGCGGGCCATGGTCTCGACCGTCATGTCGATGACGCTCCGCCCCGGGATGTTGTAGATTATCAGCGGCAGGTCGGCGGCGTCGGCGACGGCGGTGTAGTGCAGGAAGAGGCCTTCCTGGCTGGGCTTGTTGTAGTACGGGGTGACGACCATGATGGCGTCCGCGCCCGCGGTTCTGGCGTGCCGGGCGAGGGAGATTGCCTCGGCGGTGCTGTTCGAACCGGCGCCGGCGATGACGGGAATGCGGCCGGTTGCGGCGTGCACGGCGATCTCGATGGCGCGCTGGTGTTCGGCATGGGTGAGAGTGGGGCTTTCACCCGTGGTGCCGACCGCAACGACGCCCTGGGTGCCCTGGGCGATCTGCCACTCGACAAAAGCGCCGTAGGCCGCCTCGTCGAGGGTGCCGTCCGCGCGCATCGGGGTGATGAGGGCGGCGATCGACCCCTTGAACATGACGAGCTCCGTGATGGTAGGCGCCTACGTAAGCATCGCGAGGCGGGTGGTCTATCCGGCCAGCCCCTGGCAGGCGCGAAAAAATTGTGGTCCGCTGTCCAGAAAGGGACCGCTTGCTTTCCTCCTTGCGGGCCGCCCAATAGCACAATGCTCCGCTTCTTTGTGTTGCTTCTGCTCGCCACGCCGGCCGCGGCGCAGACGCCGGTATTGCTGGCGTTGCGCGCGAATGACTGGCCGCTGGCGTCCTCCCTGGCCTCGGCCGATCCTGACCCCCTGGCGCCCAAGCTCGTGGATTTCATCAGGCTGCTCAATCCTGGGCAGGCGAGTGCGCGCGAGCTGGCCGATTTCCTTGCGGCCAATCCGGGGTGGCCGGACCAGGTGGCGCTGGAGAAGCGCTATGGCGAGGCGCTGGTTCTGGAGACAGACGGACGGGTGGCGGCGACGTTGTGCACACGGCACGCGCCGGTGGCGGCCCCTGCCCTGCTGCGATGCGCGGATGCGATGGTTGAGGGTGCCAAGGCAGGCGACGCGAAAGCCGGGGGCCGGATGGCGCGTGCCGCCTGGGCGGCGGGGTTGAGCGGGGCCGACGCGGCCGCGTTGCTGGCCAGGTGGTCTGGCGTGCTGAGCCCAGCG
>CAXUOA010000219.1:0-5243 GCA_964252625.1 uncultured Acetobacteraceae bacterium
CGACGGCAAGAACATCGCCATCCTCGAGCAGGCGGCCGGACTCGCCGGGCTGGCGGTGCACTCCGCCGTTGCGCTGGCCGGCCCGGACGGCGCCGGCTTCGTGCCCGCCAGCATCACCGCACTCGGCAGCCTCCCCGCCGCAGGCCTGCACGCGGCGATGGCACGCGCCGCCATCTTCGCCGCGCCGTCGCTGTACGAACCATTCGGCCTGTGCGTCCTCGAAGCCGCGCAGACCGGCGCGCCGCTCGTGCTGTCGGACATTCCCACGTTCCGCGAGCTCTGGACCGGCGCCGCAATGTTCGTGCCGCCGCGCGATCCCGCCGCCTGGGCCGGAGCGCTGCAAGGCCTGGTGGCAGACCCGGTCCGCCGCGCCGCGCTCGGCGCTGCGGCGAGAGACCGCGCGGCTTCCTACACCCAGCGTGCCATGGTGCAGGCCACCGCCGCCCTGCACGCACCCGCCCGGTCCCGCCAGGCCGCCTGAGCCCGATGCGCATCGTCTATTTCACCCACTCCCTAGTGTCCTGCTGGAACCACGGCAACGCGCATTTCCTGCGCGGCGTGCTGCGCGCCCTGGCCGCACGCGGCCATGACGTGGCCGCCTACGAACCCGCGCAAAGCTGGAGCCGGGAAAACCTACGGGCGGACCGCGATGCCGACCCGTTCGAAGCCTTTGCCGCGCGCTTCCCCGCCCTGAACGCGCGCATCCTCCCCGGCGAGCAGGCTCTGGACGAGGCGCTCCACGGCGCAGACCTCGTCATCGTGCACGAATGGAATGAGCCATCTTTGGTCGCGGCCATCGGCCGCCACCGCCGACACGCGCCCTTCCGCCTGCTGTTCCATGACACCCACCACCGTGCCGTCAGCGACCCGGACGCCATCCGGCGCTTCGACCTGTCGGCCTATGATGGAGTTCTGGCGTTCGGCGCCACGCTGGCCCGCGTCTACGAGAGCTGGGGCTGGGGCAGCCGGGTGCATGTGTGGCACGAGGCGGCCGACACCGCCCTGTTCCATCCGCCCGCCACCCCGCAGCCGCGCGAGGGCGCCGTCTGGGTCGGCAACTGGGGCGACGGCGAACGCACCGCCGAGCTGGAGGCCTTCCTGCTGGCCCCGGCATCGCGCGCCGGCATCCCGCTGGACGTACACGGCGTGCGCTACCCCGAGGAGGCGCTGGCCCTGCTGGCCCGCTACGGCGCCCGCTTCCACGGCTGGGTGGCCAACGCCGACGTGCCGGACGCCTTTGCCTGCCACCGCTTCACCGTCCACGTCCCCCGCCGCTTCTACACCCAGGCACTGCCCGGCATTCCGACCATACGCGTCTTCGAGGCGCTCGCCTGCGGCATACCGCTGATCAGCGCCCCGTGGGAGGACAGCGAGCACCTGTTCCGGCCGGGGGAAGACTACCTGACCGCCCGGAACGGCGCGGAGATGGAGGCCCACATGCGCGCTTTGACAAACGACCGCGCACTGGCGGCCGACCTCGCCGCCCACGGCCTCGCGCGCATACGCGCCCACCACAGCTGCGACATACGCGCCGAGGCGCTTCTCCGCATCGCCGCCGGCCTGGCACCCGCCAAGGCCGCCGCCTGATGCGCATCGCCTTCTACGGATCCAGCCTGCTCAGCGCCTACTGGAACGGGGCCGCCACCTACTACCGCGGCCTGCTGCAGGCGCTGGCCGCGCACGGCCACCAGATCACCTTCTACGAACCGGACGCGTTCGACCGGCAATTGCACCGCGACATCGATCCGCCGGACTGGGCACGGGTGGTGGTCTACCCCGCAACCCCGGCCGGGCTGCAGACGGTGCTCGTGCAGGCCGGCCAGGCGGACGCGGTTGTCAAGGCCAGCGGCGTCGGCGTGTTCGACGACGAACTCGTGGCCGGGCTTCTGCACCACGCCAGCCCGCACGCGCTTCGCATCTTCTGGGACGTGGACGCCCCGGCCACGCTCGCCACGCTGCGCGCCGAGCCCGGCCATGTTCTCAGGCGCAACCTCGCAGCCTACGACCTCATACTCACCTATGGCGGTGGCCCGCCCGTGGTGCAGGCCTACCACGCGCTCGGCGCCAGGCGCTGCGTGCCGATCTACAACGGCCTGGACCCCGCGACCCACCACCCTGTCCCGCCCGATCCGGCCTACGCCACGGACCTCGGTTTCCTCGCCAACCGCCTGCCGGACCGGGAAGCCCGTGTGGACGCCTTCTTCCTCGCCCCCGCCGCCGCCCTGCCGGACAGGCGCTTCCTGCTCGGCGGGTCCGGCTGGGCGGACAAGCCGGTGCCCGCCAACGTCACCCGCATCGGCCACGTGCCCACGGCAGCGCACAACGCGTTGAACTGTTCGGCGCTGGCCGTGCTCAACGTGGCCCGCGACAGCATGGCCGCGGTGGGCTTCTCGCCCGCCACGCGGGTGTTCGAGGCGGCCGGTGCCGGCGCGTGCCTGATCACCGATGCCTGGGAGGGCATCGCGCATTTCCTGCAGCCGGACACCGAGATACTGGTGGCGCGCGACGGCCAGGACGTGGCCGGACACCTGGCCGCGCTGACGCCCGCACGCGCCCGCGCGATCGGCGAGGCGGCGATGGCACGGTGCCTGGCGGAGCATACCTACACGCAGCGCGCGGCGACTGTGCACGCGCTGCTGACCGGGTCGTTCGTGGCGGCATGAGCGCTAGCAGGCAGCCCTCCGTGAAGACCGACGAGCAAGTGCCCGCATCCGGCGCTGAAGCAGGCGCCCGGGCCTTGCCCAGAGACGCGCGCCCGATGCGCATAGTCGTGGTCGGCCTGTCGCTCTCCTCATCCTGGGGCAACGGTCACGCCACCACCTACCGCGCCCTGCTGCGCGCGCTGGCCGCCCGTGGCCACGCGATACTGTTCCTCGAATGCGATCGCCCCTGGTACGCGGAGCACCGGGACCTGCCGGACCCGGACTTCTGCCGCCTTGCCTTCTATGACCAGCCAGGCGACCTCGCAGGATGGCATGACGAAATCGCCTCCGCCGACCTGGTGATCGTCGGCAGCTACGTGGTGGATGGCGTGCAGGTCGCGGAACTGATCCGGCCGTGGGCCAGGTTTCTCGCCTTCTACGACATCGATACGCCGGTCACCCTGGCCGCACTCGCGCGCGGCGAGCACGCCTACATCTCTCCCGCCACCATCCCGCTCTACGATCTATACCTGTCCTTCACCGGCGGGCCTACCTTGCGCCTGCTGGAACGGCGCTACGGCGCACGGGCGGCGCACGCGCTGTTCTGCGCGGTGGACCCCGCGCTGTACGCGCCCGCTTCGGCGCCGGCCGAGCCGCGCTGGCACCTCGGCTATCTCGGAACCTACAGCGCGGACAGGCAGCCGAGCCTGGAGCGCCTGCTCATCGAGCCCGCCAGGCGCGCGCCGGCCTGGCGCTTCGTCGTCGCCGGCCCGCAATACCCCGGCGACATCGACTGGCCGGACAACGTGGACCGGCTGGAGCACCTGCCGCCGAGCGAGCACGCCGCCTTCTACAACAGCCTTGCCTGGACCCTGAACGTCACCCGCGCCGACATGATCGCCGCCGGCTACAGCCCCAGCGTGCGGCTGTTCGAAGCGGCCGCCTGCGCCACGCCCATCATCAGCGATGACTGGCCGGGCCTGGGAGAGTTCCTGGCGGTCGGACAGGAGATCGTCGTGGCGGAGACGCCCGCGCAGGTGCTGCAGGCCCTGGGCTGGCCGGCGCCGCGCAGGCGGGCGCTCGGGCGAGCCGCCCGCCGCCGCATCCTGGAGTCCCATACGGCCGATCACCGCGCGGCAAGCCTGGAGGGCGCGGTCGCGGAGGCCAAGGCGAGGGAGGCGATCATTCTCTGATACTGATCCGCTTGGGATTGACGCTTGGGCAGGCAAGGAAGGCCTTCTTTTTTAAAAAAAGAAGCAAAAAACTTTTGTCTCCTGCGCCGGCTCAGATGCCTCGATCTACCAGGAGGCACGAGGCTGCTGCAGATGCGACAGGAAGCAAAAGTTTTTTGGTCCTTTTTTTCAAAAAAGGACTGCTTGCCTTCACTGCGTCAGCCTCAAGACAGGTCGGCCTGAAGCATCCGCGCGGCTTCCTTGCCCGCCATCGGGCGCCTGCCTATAACGCCGTGCATGGCAAGCATCGGCACCAGGCTGTACACCTTCCTTCACGGTCAGCCGGTGGGCAAGGATGCGGCCGGCAACCAGTATTACCAGGAGCGCAAGCCGCGCGGCCTCGGCCTGCGGCAGCGCCGCTGGGTCATCTTCAACGGGCCTGAAGAGGCCAGCGTCGTGCCCTCCGAATGGCACGCCTGGCTGCACCACACGGTCGACGCGCCGCTGACCGAGGTGCCGCGTCACGCCTGGCAGAAGCCGCATCTGCCCAACCGGACCGGCACTGCGCTGGCCTACCGGCCGCCCGGACACGACTACAAGGGCGGCCACCGTGCCGCCGCGACCGGTGACTACGAGGCCTGGTCGCCCGACGGTCCGGAGCAGCGTCTGCCGGAACGCGACGTGGTCGCCCTGCCCCCGCAAGGCGTCTGAGACTTGGCCCGCCACAGCGCCATAGAGATCGCCACCGGCGCCGCTGTCCTGCTGGTCGCCGGCGGTTTCCTGGTCTTCGCCGTCGCCAACACCGGCCAGCATGTCGGTGCAGGCTACACGCTGCACGCCGCATTCGACCACGCGGACGGCCTGGGCACCGGCGCCGAAGTCCGCATTGCCGGCGTGAAGGTCGGCAGCGTGCAGGCGATCGGGCTGAACACGAAAACCTACCAGGCGGACATCGCATTCAGCGTGCAGCGTGACGTCTCGCTCACCACCGACAGTTCGGCCACCATCTCGACGGACGGCCTGCTGGGCGGCAAGTACCTGGCTCTGGCCACGGGCGGCGACGAGACGACGCTGAAGCCGGGAGCCAGCATCACCATCACCCAGGGCTCGGTGAACCTCGAGGCGCTGCTCGGCAAGTACATCTTCGGTTCGACGAAGGACAGCACGAGCAAGCCCGCCGCCGGCCAGGGCGATACGGGCCCGAAGTGAACGCAATGCCGTCACGCACATGGCCGCAACCGGACGGCGAGCCGGTGTCCTGCCGGGACAAGCTGGACATACTCAACGAGAACCATGACGAACTGCGCCACGTGATGCAGGACGCGTTCGAGGACGCGATACTGATGGGGGTGGACGAAGCCCACATGCGCAAGGCGATAGCAGAACTCGTAGCCGGGCTGCGGGCGCCAAAATGAGAACGGAGGGAAGG
>CAXUOA010000220.1:0-5227 GCA_964252625.1 uncultured Acetobacteraceae bacterium
GACGGCCAGCCAGTCCCAGCAAGCCTTTCGCCAGAACCGCCGGAGGCGAGGCCCGCGCCGCGACGCGGGCCTGCAGCGCCACCGCGGCCCCGAGCGCCGCCTGGATCCCGAGCGCGCCCAGGAACAGCACGCCCGCCGCCACCGCGTCGGCCTGCCGGCTTGTGTAGATATCCCGGCTCGTGCGCGCCTCCGCGTCGAAGCGGCCGCGCGCGGCCTGCGTTGCACCCGGCGCCGGCTCGAACAGGTTGCCATCGCTCGCAGGGGCCGCCGCCGCGTCGAGCTGGGCGTCGTAGCCGCGCGTGGCGAGCACCCTGTCCAGCACGCCGGGTGCCAGCCGGGCGGCCAGGATGGTGGGCGGGGTCGCGCTGCCGACGAAGACGTCGCGGCGCCTCTGCGTCGATGCGAACAGGATGGCGTCGGCGGCCACTTCGGGCTGGTAGGGCGAGGGCGCCTTCGCCTTCTGCCCGGTCTTGTTGCGCGCCCAGTCGAACTGCGGCGTGTTGACCGCCGGCAGGTGCACCATGGTCAGGTGAACGGCGCTGCGGTCGTGGATCAACTCGGAGCGCAACGCTTCGGTAAAACCGCGCAGGGCGAACTTGGCCCCGCAATAGGCGCCCTGCACGGGCATGGCGCGCCAGGCCAGCACGGAACTGACCTGCACGATCGTGCCTGACTGCATGCGCCGGAGCGCGGTCATGGTTCCGTTGACGGCGCCCAGGTAGGTCACCTCCGTCACCCGGCGGACCTCCGCCTGCTCCATGCCGCGTATCGGCGAATAAACCGTCGCCATCGCATTGTTGACCCAGACGGTGATGGGGCCGAGCGCCGCCGTGATCTCGTCGGCTGCCGACTCGAGCGCCTCGGCGTCGGCCACGTCCGCCACCACCGTGTGCACCCGGGCACCCGACGCCGCCAGCTCGGCGCGCGCCGCGTCCAGGCGTTCTAGTCCGCGCGCGATCAGCCCGACCGCGTAGCCCTCGCGCGCGAACGCGCGGGCCGCCGCCCGGCCGATGCCCGCGCTGCCTCCGGTGATGACCGCTACTCCGCCCATGCCGACCTCCTGTCCGTGCAGCAGGTGGGCGCGGTCGCCGAAGGTGCCAGGAGCGGGCGCTTCACGCATTGTCGACCGCAGGCGCGTCCTGGTTCCCTGATGCGGAGTGCTCACCCAGGGTCGGTCACCGCTCATGCCGTCCAGCTTTCGGAGGAGATGCGCGTTCGACGACAAGACTGCCCAACTGACGGCGTTCCTGCCGCCCGATAGGGCAGGCCGCGAGCGTGGATGATGGCCGCCGTGAATGGTGCCGCCAGGACAGGGGATGAGAGTGCATGTGCAACGACTACGGCAACCGCGTGGCCTACCAATCCTACGTCAGGGAGTTCGCCCACCTGCGCATCCCCCTGGTGTTCCCGCCGCCGGAAGCGGCGCCCAACCTGGAGCCGCGCGACGAAATCTGGCCCACCGACACTGCTCCGGTGATCCGTGTCGCCGAGGACGGCGCGGCACTCCTGCAGCTGCCGTGGGGGCTGGCGCCTGGCCGCCCAGGCGGCCGTGCCGTCATCAACCTGCGCTCCGAAGGCCGGGCACTGGCGCGCGGCCGCTGCCTGGTGCCCGCCTCGCACTACTACGAGTTCACCGGCACCAGGAGCCCCAAGACCCGTTGGCGCTTCACCCGCGCCGGCCAGGACTGGTTCTGCTTCGCCGGCCTGATCGGCCGCGGCCCTGGCGATGCGGACGCCTACGCGCTGCTCACCGTCGATGGCGGACCCGACGTGATGCCGTATCATGACAGGCAGCCCGTGGTGCTGGAGCGCAGCGCCTGGGCTGGTTGGTTGGACGGCTCGGCACCGGCGCCCGCGCTGCTGCTGCCGTCGGCTGCGGGCACGCTCGACGTGGTCGAGGTGCCGCGCGTCAAGAGCGGCGGCTGATCCGGTGATCCACACTGTCGCGCTCTCGACGGTTCGTCGGCGCCGCCGGCGTATGTCCCATCGCCGCCCTACGGTTCGCCTTTCAGCGCAGCAGCGTCTTCGTCCCCGACATCACCCCGCGAGGCGCCGTAACGGTCAGGCTATCATCGTGGCGCGCGGTGAAGCGCCAAATGCCTGGATGCCAGCAGCCTATTCGCCCCATCCAATCACGTCGTTGCCGCCAAAGACCATGCGGCGGATCATCGGCGAAGTCAGCCCCGCGCTGAACCCGGGCGCCGGTGCGCTGACGGTGGTGAGGCGCCTCATCTGATCCTCGGTCAACATGATCTCGGATGCAGCGATGTTGCTTTCGAGCTGAGCCAGTTTGCGCGCGCCGATGATGGTCGAGCTGATGCCGTGGCGTGCCATGACCCAGGCCAGCGCCACCTCCGCCGGCGTGCGCCCGATTTCGGCGGCAACGGATTTCAGCACCTCCAGCACGCCCCAGTTGCGATCGATAAACTTGCTGTTGCCGAACGGGTTTGGACCGCTCAGCCGGCCGGAGTTGCTGGTGTCCTCGCGCCGGTATCTTCCTGTCAGGAACCCGCCCGCCAGCGGACTCCAGGGCATCACCACGCCCATGCCCGCCTCGCGCGCTGCAGGGATGTGTTCCGCTTCGACATCGCGGGCGACGAGCGAGTACTCGACCTGCATCGCGACCGGGCCGGGAATGCGCCGCTCCGCCGCGATGGTGGCGGCTTTCATCGCCACCCAGGCCGGCATGTCGGACAGAGCGTAGTAGCGGATCTTTCCCGCCCGGACGAGGCCGCGAGGCGTCTGCACGATCTCCTCGACGGGCGTCACGCCGTCCCAGATGGGCATCCAGTACAGGTCGATGTAGTCGGTGCCGAGCCGCCTCAGCGAGGCATCCAGCGCGCGGTGGATGTTCTTGGCACCCGCGCCACCCGCGTTCGGGTTGCCGCCGCCCCCTTGCGTCGCGGCAAGCGGGCTGGCCGAGCCGTTGAAGGCAAACTTGGTCGCCAGCACCACCTCGTCCCGCGACCCGGTATTCTTGATGACCTGGCCGACCAGGATTTCGCTCCCGCCGCCCGAATAGATGTCGCGGTGTCGATGAAATCGCCGCCTGCCGCCCGGTACGCATCGAAGATCGCGCGCGCGGTTGCGTCGTCGGCATTCCAGCCGTTGATGCCGGGCCATGGTAGGAAAACTGCAGGATTTCGGTGACGCGGCAAGCGGACCGCTCCCGTTGTTCCGAACACCCGGCCGGGAGGGCAGCGCACGCGCAAGCACGCTCAGGCGGCTGCCGGGTGTAGACAGGCGACATGAGCCGCAACCGTTACTACCAGGGTTCCCCGTCCGAGCACTACGACGGCGAGCGATTCTTCAATCCCGGCCACCCTGGGATCGACCGCAGCCTGTCCGAGCTGCTCCGCTGGCGGCTGGGCGGAAGGCGCGCACGCTGGGCGGAAACCCCCATCAGGCAAGTCGTTCCAGCCGCCAGGGTGGCGGATCTGAGCGTGACCATGATCGGGCATGCCAGCCTCCTGCTCCAGGTGGACAGCCGCAATATCCTGCTGGACCCTGTCTGGTCGCCGCGGGCCAGCCCGCTACGGTGGGCAGGGCCGCGCCGCTACAACGAGCCCGGGGTAGCCTTCGAGGCGCTGCCGCCGATCGACCTGGTGCTGCTGACGCACAACCATTACGACCATCTCGATATCCGAACCCTGCGGCGCCTGTGGCAAGCCGGGCGGCCGCCGATCGTGGCGCCGCTTGGCAATGATCGCGTGATCGGGCGTACCGACCCCGACATCCGGGTGCACACCCTGGACTGGGGCCAGCATGCGGAAATCCTTCCGGGCCTGGAGGCCTGGCTGCATCCAGCGAACCATTGGTCGAGCCGCAGCCTGTCCGACCGCCGGATGGCGTTGTGGGGCGGCTTCGTCGTCAAGACGCAGGCCGCCACCATCTACGTG
Source organism: uncultured Acetobacteraceae bacterium (assembly GCA_964252625.1). GTDB lineage: Bacteria > Pseudomonadota > Alphaproteobacteria > Acetobacterales > Acetobacteraceae > BOG-908. The sequence continues at coordinate 3,900 of CAXUOA010000220.1, forward strand.
GCCGGCGATACCGGCTATGGCGACGGCGCCATCTTCCGCGCGGTCCGCGAGCGGCATGGGCCGCCCGACCTCGCCATCCTGCCCATCGGCGCATACGCCCCGCGGTGGTTCCTGAAGGACCAGCACGTCAACCCGGCCGAGGCGGTGCAGATCATGCAGGACTGCGGCGCCGCGCAGGCGCTTGGTGTGCACTGGGGAACGTTCGCGCTGACAGACGAGCCGCAATTCGGTCCGGAGCAGCATCTGCGGTGTGCGCTCGAGGTGGCAGGGATGCCGGAGGAGCGTTTTCTTGCCATGCGGCCCGGCGATTGCTGGATGCGCCGGTCGTGACGAAGCGCACGGCCCAAACTTCTCCACCTGGCAAGACGTTGTTGTCGCTCTCGGATAAGGATCAACACATGCGTCTCACCCTGGTGCCCTTCCTGGTCGCCGTAGCCGTGGGCGCCCCGGGAGCCGCCGGCGCGGTGGGATGTATCTCGGGCGCTGTCGCGGGCGGCGTGGCAGGGCACTATGCCGGCCATCACGGCTTGCTGGGCGCGGCGGCCGGATGTGCGGTGGGCCACCACCTGCACAAGGTGGAAAAGGAGCGGGAGCGGCAGGAGGCGGTCAGGCAGCACGCCTATGACAGCCCTGGTTACCAGGGCAGCCGAACCGATGCCGGCGACCAGGAGGCGGCCCCCCGCTGAGCGGCACGCTTCGGCGGCGACATACCGGGTCAGGCATCAGGGCAGGTTGCCGGCCTGGATGTGCTTTTCTCTCTCAATGTCGGTTTAAAAACTCGCTCCGGTAATACCAGCCAGCTGTGCGGCTGACACAGGAAAGGCAAGCAGTCCTTTTTTGAAAAAAAGGACCAAAAAACTTTTACTTCCCTTCGCATCTGCAGCAGCCAACGACCTCAGGATCAATAACGGCATTTGAGTCTGCGCAGGAAACAAAAGTTTTTTGCTTCTTTTTTTCAAAAAAGAAGGCCTTGCTTACTTGCTCAAGCGTCGCTCTCAAAGCGGACTGGTATAACTCAGCTGGCGGTGATTTCAGCGTTTTGAGACGGACACTCAGGAGAGGACCGTCCGCCTGACCTCCCGCGCAGCCGCCTGCGCGAACCCATGCGCGAGCGCGTGGTACACCCCTTCCTCGCACACCAGGCGTGAAACTCCGTATCCGATCAGCGCCGCCAGCATCAGCGGCACCACCAGCGCGTGGTCGTTCGTCATCTCCGTCACGATGACGAACGCGGTGATCGGCGCCTGCACCACGCCGGCGAAATACGCCACCATCCCCAGCACGATCAGCGCCTGCGCCGGCGCACCCGGCAGCAATGCGGCCACATC
>CAXUOA010000221.1:0-3234 GCA_964252625.1 uncultured Acetobacteraceae bacterium
CGCTGATCCTGCTCGGTGGCGGGGTGGTGGCGCCGCAGCTCGGCTGGCGTATCGGCTTCGGGGTCGGCGGCATACTGGGCATCGGCGTGCTGTTCCTGCGGCGCTTCGTGCCGGAAAGCCCGCGCTGGCTGGTGACGCATGGCCGTGCCGAGGAGGCCGAGCGCACCGTGGCCGAAGTGGAGCGGCGGGTGCGCGACAGCGGCGGCGGCGCGATCGGGCCGGCGCACGGCACGCTGACCATACACCCGCAGACATCGTTCGGGTTCGGGCTGATCTTCAAGGCGATGTTCGGCGCCTATAAGTGGCGCAGCCTGCTGGCGTTCACGCTGATGGCGGCACAGGCCTTCCTGTTCAACGCGGTGTTCTTCACCTACGGCCTGGTGTTGACGCGCGCCTACAACGTGCCGGCGCAGAACGTGGGCACCTACATCCTGCCGCTGGCGCTGGGCAACCTGATGGGGCCGCTGCTGCTGGGGCATTTCTTCGACACGGTCGGGCGCCGACGGATGATCGCCGGCACGTACGGGGTGTCCGGCGTGCTGATGGCGGCAACGGGCTGGGCTTTCCATGCCGGCCTGCTGGACGCGTGGACGCAGACGGCCTGCTGGGTGGGCGTGTTCTTCGTGGCCAGTGCGGCGGCCAGTGCCGCCTACCTGACGGCCAGCGAGATATTCCCGCTGGAGACGAGGGCTATGGCGATCGCAATGTTCTACGCGCTGGGCACGCTGGTGGGCGGCGTGGGCGCACCGTGGCTGTTCGGAATGCTGATCGATGCCGGCATCCACACGGTAGCCTGGGGCTACGAGGGGGCGGCCGTGCTGATGATCGTGGCGGCGGTGGTTGAGGTTTGGTTGGGGATCGATGCGGAGGGCAAGAGCTTGGAGGAGATCGCTCTGCCGCTGTCGGGGTAGGGTGATGGTTGGGCAGGCAAAAGCTTTCGACCCTGCGCAGCCTGACGGATTCTAAAGCACCCGGCCAGTTCAGGAGCCGGCGACAGCGGAGTCAAAAGCTTTTTGCTTCTTTTTCTCGAAAAAGAAGGCCTTTCTTGCTTCCTCTACTTCGCCACCGGATGCGCCGCATTCCAGTCCTGCACAGCCTTCATCGTGTTGGCGACATGAGCGTCCGGGTTCATCGCGTTGTAGGCGTAGATGACCTTGCCGTCAGGTGCGATCACGTAACTAGTGCGGCTGGCATAGCCGAGCATGCCGACCAGCACCGCGTCGTAGGACTTGCTTATGCTGCCGGACGCGTCCGAGGCCACGGCGAACTTGCTGCGGCAGTCCGAGACGGAGAACTTGTCCAGCGTGCCGATCTTGTCCATGGACACGCCGATGACCGTGGCGTGCTGGGCAGCGAATTCGGGCGTGGCGGTGGCGAAGTTATGCGCCTCGACCGTGCAGCCCTTGGTGAAGGCGGCCGGATAGAAATACAGCACCACCGGCCCGTTCTTCAGCGCGTCGGCGAGGTGGAAGGAAAACTCGTGGCCGCCGAGCGTGGCCATGGTGGCAAAATCCGGCGCCGCCTGTCCCGGCTGCAGGGACGCGAGGGCTGGGCTGGCGGCAAGGCAGGCGGTGATCAGGCCGGCGGTCAGGGTGCGCATGGGTTGGGTCCTCGTTGCTGGTGACAGGAAGAAAGCAAGGCCTTCTTTTTTGAAAAAAAGAAGCAAAAAACTTTTGGTCCCTGTCGGCGGATGCTGAAACAACCGCCGACAGGGAGCAAAAGTTTTTTAGTCCTTTTTTTCAAAAAAGGACTGCTTGCCTTTCTTATCCGCGTCGGTCTCAGTACCGGTAGAGATCGTGCTTGAACGGGCCGTTCACGCCGGGCAGGTCCAGATACTCGGCCTGCTTGTTGGACAATTTGGTGAGCTTGGCGCCCACCTTGGCCAGATGCAGCGCCGCCACCTTTTCGTCCAGGTGCTTCGGCAGCGTGTACACCTTGTTCTTCTCGTATTGCCCCGGCTTGGCCTGCCACAGTTCCAGCTGCGCCAGAACCTGGTTGGTGAAGCTGGCGGACATCACGAAGCTCGGGTGCCCCGTGCCATTGCCCAGGTTCACCAGGCGGCCTTCGGACAGCACGATCAGGCGCTTGCCGTCCGGGAACACCACCTCGTCCACCTGCGGCTTCACGTTCTCCCACTTGTAGTTGCGCAGGCTTTCGATCTGTATTTCGCTGTCGAAATGGCCGATGTTGCAGACGATGGCGCGATGCTTCATGGCGCGCATGTGGTCGGCGGTGATGACGTCGATGTTGCCGGTGGCGGTGACGAAGATGTCGCCGCGCGATGCCGCGTCGTCCATCGTGTCGACCTCGTAGCCTTCCATCGCCGCCTGGAGCGCGCAGATCGGATCGATCTCGGTGACCACCACGCGGCAGCCGGCGTTGCGCAACGAAGCGGCCGAGCCCTTGCCCACGTCACCGAAGCCGGCCACCACGGCGATCTTGCCGGCCATCATCACGTCCGTGCCGCGGCGTATGCCGTCCACCAGGCTCTCGCGGCAGCCATACAGATTGTCGAACTTGGATTTGGTGACGCTGTCGTTGACGTTGATGGCGGGCGTCAGAAGCGTGCCGGCCTTCACCATCTCCCACAGGCGATGCACGCCGGTGGTGGTCTCCTCGGAGATGCCGCGCACGTCCGCCAGCATCTCCGGGTAGCTGTTGTGCATCAGCAGGGTCAGGTCGCCGCCGTCATCGAGGATCATGTTGGGCGTCCAGCCGCCCCCGTTTTGAGAAGAGGGCCCGCGCACGGTCTGCTCGATGCACCAGTTGAACTCGTTTTCGGTCAGGCCTTTCCACGCAAACACCGGCACGCCGGCCGCCGCCACCGCGGCCGCCGCGTGGTCCTGGGTGGAGAAGATGTTGCAGGACGACCAGCGCACCGTGGCGCCCAGCGCGGTCAGCGTCTCGATCAGCACGGCGGTCTGGATGGTCATGTGCAGGCAGCCGGCGATGCGCGCGCCGGCCAGCGGCTGGGACCGGGCATACTCGGAGCGCAAGGCCATCAGGCCGGGCATCTCGTCCTCGGCCATCGAAATCTCCTTGCGGCCCCATTCGGCCAGGGAGAAATCGCGGACCTTGTAGTCCTCGGTGATTACGTTGGTGTCCGGCATGTGGTTTGCTCCTGCGCTTGGCTCCTATGCGCAAAGGGGGCGGGGGATTGCAAGCGCCGTAGGGCGGGTGAGGCGAGGCAAGGCCAGGGGCTCTGCCCCGGGACCCCGCTAAGGACAGTCGTCC
>CAXUOA010000221.1:3244-5196 GCA_964252625.1 uncultured Acetobacteraceae bacterium
GTGGAGTGGGGGGCCGCACGCCACGTGGCCAAGTTACAGATGGCCCCCCTCTCCACACCGCGAGGGGCGAAGCCCGGGGTCTGGGGCCGACTGGCCCCAGCGGGGTCTAGGGGCAGAGCCCCTGGCCTTGCCTTGCCTACCCCTTCCTGGGCACCGGCAACGGCACGTACCGTATGCCATCGGCGCCCTGCACCAGCAGCAGCACGGATTTCCGGCTGCCCGTGCGCGCCTCGTCCAGCTTCCGCTTCATCTCCGCCGGCGTGTTCACCGGCGTCTGTGCCACTTCCACCACCACGTCGCCGGCTTTCAGGCCGTAGCCGGCGGCGGTGCCGTCGGGCGCGATTTCGGTGATGACGATGCCTTTCTGCTGGGCGTCGATCTTGTATTTCTGGCGCGTGGCATCGGTCAGCGGCGAGAGCTTCATGCCGAAGCTGGAGAACTCGACGGCGCCGGTGGGTGCAGGCTTGTGCGGCACCTCGGCGTCGGAGGCGGCCGGCTTGGCGTCCTCGGGCATTTCGGCCACCACGACCTGCACGGTCAGGTGCTTGCCGGCGCGGAAGACGTCCACCGGCACCTGCTTGTCGATCGGGGTTTCGGCCACCACGCGCGGCAGGGTTTTCATCTCCTTCAGCTTCTGGCCGTTGAAGGCGAGGATGATGTCGCCGTTCTGGATGTGCGCGCGGTCGGCCGGGCCGTCATGGTTCACGCCGGCGACGAGCGCGCCTTCGGCGGCCCCTTCCGGCTGGTGCAGGCCGAGGCTTTCGGCGATGTCCGGGGTGACCTGCTGGATGCGCACGCCCAGCCAGCCGCGGCGCGGGTGGCCGTACTGGCGGAGCTGGTCGACGACGTTCTTCGCCTCGTCGGACGGGATGGAGAAGCCCACGCCGACCGAGCCGCCGGACTCCGAGTAGATGGCGGTATTTATGCCGATGACGTCACCGGCCATGTTGAACAGCGGGCCGCCGGAGTTGCCCTTGTTGATGGCGGCGTCGGTCTGGATGAAGTCGTCGTACGGGCCCTGCTGGATGTCGCGTCCGCGGGCGCTGACGATGCCTGCGGTCACCGAGCCGCCCAGGCCGAACGGATTGCCGATGGCCAGCACCCAGTCGCCCACGCGGCTGGCGTCGCTGTCGCCGAACTTCACGGTGGGCAGCTTGTGATCGGGATGCACCTGCAGCACGGCCAGGTCGTAGCGGTCGTCATGGCCCACGAGCGTGGCCTTCAGCGTGGTGTTGTCCTGCAGGATGACGCTGATCTCGTCGGCCCCCTCTATCACGTGGTTGTTGGTGACGATGATGCCGGCACCGTCGATGATGAAGCCGGAGCCGAGCGACTGCAGGCGGTGCGGCTTGCCGTGCGGAGAAGGCTGGCCGCCGTCCTGGTCGGGCGAGTCCTCGCCCGGGTCGCCGTTGTCGTCCCCGCCGCCGCTGTCGCCGCCATGCGGGTGGGCGCGGTTCATGAAGTCCTTGAAGAACTGCTCGAACGGCGAGCCGGGTGGGAAGGAGGGCATCTCCGGCCCCTTGTCGCTGGCGGCGGTCTGCACGTTCTGGGTGGAACTGACGTTGACCACGGCCGGCAACAGGCGCTCGGCAAGGTCCGCGAAGCTGTCCGGCGCGCCGCGGGCGTAGGCGCTGGCGGGCAGGCTGAGAGCGGTGGCCAGGGCCAGCATGGGGGAGAGGCGCATCGCGGCGGTATCCTTCTGACCAGGCAGTGTGGCCCTGGCCTGCTTCAACGAGCAAGTGGGCGCTTCGAACCGCAAGGAAAGCCTCTGCGGCTGACAACACCGCGTAAGTGTCTCAAAAAAGGTTTGGGAGTGGGGTGACCCTTGCCTTGTGACACTTGGCCCTTACAGCGCCCGCTTGATGTAACATCGTATCGAAGTGGATTCGGATTGTCGCTGACGCTTGGGCAAGCAAGAAAGGCCTTCTTTTTTGAAAAAAAGAAGCAAAAAA
>CAXUOA010000222.1:0-5070 GCA_964252625.1 uncultured Acetobacteraceae bacterium
CCGCGACAGCGGAGTCAAAAGTTTTTTGCTTCTTTTTTTCAAAAAAGAAGGCCTTATTTTGCCTGCTCTACCCCACGGACTCCCCCCAGAATGTCAGGCACCAGCAAAGACACCAAGTCCGAGGACTTCAAGCGCGCCACCGCTGGCGCGCTGCGTGCCATGGCCCAGTCGGCCGACGTGCAGGTGGCCTTCCAGCCCGGCCCGTCCGGCGTCACCGGCAAGCGCGCCCGCCTCCCCGTCCCCACACGCGCTTTGCCGCCCAACGAGATGACCCGCCTGCGCGGCGCCGCCGACAGCGCCGCCCTGCGCCTGCGCCATCATGACGACGCCGTGCACGCCGCCCGCAGCCCCGCCGAGCGCGACGCGCGCTCCATCTACGACGCGCTGGAGCAGGCCCGCGTGGAGATCGTCGGCGGCCGCTTCATGGAGGGCGTGGCGGCGAACCTGCGCGCCCGCCTCACCGAGACCGTGGAGGCCGACGGCCTGGACCGCATGACCAGGCGCGACCAGCTTCCCGCCAGCGCGGCCCTCGCTCTGCTGGCCCGCGAGGCCATGTCCGGCCAGACTTCGCCGCAGGCCGCCACAGCCGTGCTCAACCTCTGGCGTGAGGGCCTGGGCGAGCAGGCGGACGCGGCCCTGGCCGAGCTGGCAGACGTGCAGCACGACCAGAATGCCTACGCCCGCGCAGCCCGCCGCCTGCTGGCAGCACTCGATCTGGCCGAAGCCGAATCGGAAGCGGAGCAGGAAGAGTCCGAGGACCAGAAGGAGGAATCCGGCGAGCAGAGCGGCGCCCAGGACAACACCACGGAAAGCGAGGGCCAGAAGCAATCCGAATCCGAAAGCATGTTGTCCGCCTCGCCCGAGGAGATGAGCGGCGAGCAGGCGGACGACCAGACAGGCGACAGCGAGGACGAGGACGCCGCCGGCGCCGAGGGCGAGGATCGCCCGGCCGGCCCCCAGCCGCGCCGCGAACGCCCGGACGACGACACCGAGAGCCAATACCGCGCCTACACCCGCGCCTTTGACGAGGAGATCGCCGCCGAGGATCTGTGCGACGCCGACGAGCTCACCCGCCTGCGCCAGCAGCTCGACCAGCAGCTGCAACATCTGCAAGGCGTGGTCTCGCGACTTGCCAACCGCCTGCAGCGCCGCCTGATGGCGCAGCAGACGCGCGCCTGGGAGTTCGACCTCGAAGAGGGCATGCTGGACGCCGGCCGCCTCGCGCGTGTCATCGTCAACCCGATGCAGTCGCTTAGCTACAAGCACGAGCGCGACACGGAATTCCGCGACACCGTCGTCACGCTGCTGATCGACAATTCCGGCAGCATGCGCGGCCGCCCGATCACGGTGGCCGCCATGTGCGGTGACATACTCGCCCGCACGCTGGAGCGCTGCGCGGTGAAGACCGAAGTGCTGGGCTTCACCACGCGCGCCTGGAAAGGCGGCCAGAGCCGCGATTCCTGGGTGCATGCCGGCAAGCCGCGCAACCCCGGCCGCCTGAACGATTTGCGCCACATCATCTACAAATCCGCCGACAGTCCGTGGCGCCGCGCCCGCAAGAATCTCGGCCTCATGCTGCGCGAAGGCCTGCTCAAGGAAAACATCGACGGCGAAGCCCTGCTCTGGGCCTACCGGCGCCTGATGGCACGGCCGGAACACCGCCGCATCCTGATGGTGATCAGCGACGGCGCGCCGGTCGACGACAGCACGCTCTCGATAAACCCGGGCAATTTCCTGGAACGCCATCTGCGCCAGGTGATCCACGAGATCGAAAGCCGCGACACGGTCGAGCTGATCGCCATCGGCATCGGCCATGACGTCACGCGCTATTACCGTCGCGCGGTGACCATCGTGGACGCGGAAGAGCTTGGCGGCACCATGATGAAAAAGCTGTCCGAGTTGTTCGACGACGATGCGGCTGAGGCTTGGGTGCGGGCTTCCATCGAGCGGTCGGCTATCATTGCGTAAGGCAGCAAGGCCTTCTTTTTTGCAAAAAAGAAGCAAAAAACTTTTGCTCCCTGTCGGCGACTCACCGAAAAGTCGGCGACAGCGACGTAGAAGTTTTTTGGTTCTTTTTTTCAAAAAAGGACTGCTTCCTTGAAGCCTTTCCTCGCCCTCCTCGCCGGCATGGTCTCCATCCAGTCCGGCGCGATCGCGGCAAAACACCTCTTTCCGGTCTTTGGCGCCCCGGGCACCACGGCCATTCGCCTGGGCCTCGGCGCGCTCATCCTGCTTCCCATCCTGCGCCCCTGGCGCGCCCGCATCACGGCAGCCCACCTGCCCATGCTGCTCGCCTATGGCGGCACGCTCGGCGTGATGAACCTGCTGTTCTACACCGCCATCCAGCGCATTCCGCTCGGAATCGCGGTGGCCCTCGAGTTCACCGGCCCGCTCACGCTGGCCATCGCCCTCTCGCGCCGCTGGGCCGATCTTGCCTGGACCGTCCTCGCGGTCGCCGGCCTGCTCTGCCTGCTGCCGCTGGGCGAGGCCCGCCACGCGCTCAACGGTGCCGGCATACTATCCGCCCTTGGTGCCGGCGCCTGCTGGGCCGCCTACACCGTGTTCGGGCAACGCGCGGGCGGCGTGCACGGCATCACCACCACGGCGCTCGGGATCGTGATCGCCGCCATCGTCATCGTGCCGTTCGGCCTGGCACACACCCAGCTCGCGAACTTCAAACTTGCGCTGCTGCCCAGCATGTTCGCCGTCGCCATCTTCTCCAGCGCGCTGCCGTTCTCCCTGGAGATGATCGCACTCACCGGCCTGTCCACGCGCGTCTACGGCTCGCTCACCAGCGTCGAGCCGGCGATCGGCGCCCTGCTCGGCCTGCTGTTCCTGGGCGAGAGCCTGACGACGCTGCAGGCGCTCGGCGTGATCATCATCATGGGCGCCTCACTCGGCACGGCGGCCACCGCGCAACCCGTGCTGCCGGCGGGCTGATGGCCTCCGAGTTCAACCCCGGGAGAGCCCCCGCAACGCCTCCCGCAGCACCGCATCCAGCGCAGCGCCCTCACCCAGTGCGGCCACAACCCGCTCCACCACCGGTCCTGCCTCCTGCCGCCTGTAGCCGAGATTGGCCAGCGCCGACAAAGCATCGGCCGCCAACCCGCCCTGAGCCACCGAAGCCGGCGCCAGTGTGACCCCCACCGGCATGGCGCCTGCCTTGTCGCGCAGCTCCGTCAGCAACCGCACCACCAGCTTGGGGCCCACCCCCGCCACTCGCGTCAGCGCCCCCCTGTCGCCGGCGGCGATAGCCCCGGCCAGATCACGCGGCGACAACGCCGACAGGATCGCCAGGGCAACCTTCGCCCCGACGCCCTGCACCGTCGTCAGCAGACGGAACCAGTCCCGTTCGGCCGGGTCTGCGAATCCGTAGAGCAGGATCGCGTCCTCGCGCACCACCGTCTCCACCAGCACACGCGCCAGCGCGGGCGGATGCGGCAGCGCCGCCAGCGTCCGCGTGCTCGCCTGCACCAGGTAGCCCACGCCGGACACGTCTATCACGCAACCCGAGGCATCCAGCGCGTCGACCCGTCCGGTCAGCAGCGCAATCACGCAGGGCACTCGGGAAGCAGGCAAGCGGTTCTTTTTTGACAGAAAGAACCGAAAACCACGCGCCCTTTGACAGACACCCACCTGTCCGCATCAGCCCGCGACAGCACGGGCACAGGTTTTTTGCTTCTTTCTTTCAAGAAAGCAGGCCTTCCTTACCTGGCTGCCGCATAAACCAGCCGCGTGGACCGATTATGCGCGTGGCAGATCGCCACCGCCAACGCGTCGGACGCATCGGCTCGCCGCAGCACGGCTCCGGGCAGCAACCGGCGCACCATGTCGGCCACCTGCGTCTTGTCCGCGTTTCCCGTGCCAACGACGGCGCGTTTCACCATCTTGGCGCCGTATTCCGCCACCACCAGCCCGGCCAGCGCCGGCGTCAGCAGCGCCACCCCGCGCGCATAGCCCAGCTTCAGTGTGGCCGCCCCGTTCTGGTTCACATACGTCTCTTCCACCGCCGCCTCCTGCGGCCGGTGCGCCGCAATCAAAGCCTGCAAACCCTCGTGGATCGCGCGCAACCGCGCCGGCACCGCCATATCGGAATCCGTCGCAATCACTCCGTCGGCTATATGGCGCAGCCGGTTGCCGTCGCTCTCGATGATCCCCCACCCCATGTAGCGCAGGCCGGGATCGAGCCCCAGCAACCGTACGACGCTCAATCGGACAGACGCGCCAGAACGTCCTCCGCAATGTCGTAGTTGGCATAGACATTCTGCACGTCGTCGTTCTCTTCCAGCGCATCGATCAGCTTCAGCACCGCCGCCGCCCGCTCTTCGTCCAGGGCGACCGTGGTGCCCGGCCGCCAGTCGAACTTCGCCTCGTCGGGCGCCCCGAACCGCCGCTCCAGCGCGTCGCGCACGGCAAACAGGCTCTCGGTCCCGCACGTGATCTCGTGGCTCTCCGCGGTGCTGACCACGTCGTCCGCGCCCGCATCGATCGCCGCTTCCAGCATGTCGTCCGCGCTGCCCACGGCCGCACGATAGGCCACCACACCCAGGCGCTGGAACATGAAACTGACCGAGTTCGTCTCTCCCAGCGCCCCGCCATGCTTGCTGAAAGCCGAGCGCACGTCGGAGGCCGTGCGGTTCCGGTTATCCGTCAGCGTCTCCACGATCACCGCCACGCCGGCCGGCCCGTACCCTTCGTAACGCACGTCGGTGTAGTCATCACCCGCCGCCGCACCGGAGGCCTTCTTGATCGCCCGGTCCACCGCATCCTTGCTCATGTTCTGCTTGTAGGCGGTCGCCACCGCCGCCCGCAGCCGCGCATTCGCCGCCGGGTCGGGCAGTCCCTGCTTCGCCGAAACCGTGATCTCGCGTATCAACTTGGCAAACTGCCTGGCGCGCCGGGCATCCTGCGCGCCCTTGTGATGCATGACGTTCTTTGCGTGACTATGGCCGGCCAAGTTTACTCACCCTACAATCGGAGAAAGACGTTGTTTTTCGGACCTGATGCCAGCCCGCTTTTGGGTTGACGCTTGTGCAAGCAAGAAAGGCCTTCTTTTTTGAAAAAAAGAAG
>CAXUOA010000223.1:0-5067 GCA_964252625.1 uncultured Acetobacteraceae bacterium
GTATAACCCATCCCCGCCTTCAGCCCGCCCACCAGCTGGTGCACCACGCCGCTCATGGGGCCCTTGTAGCCGACGCGGCCCTCAACCCCTTCCGGCACCAGTTTCAGGCTGTCGGTGATATCCTGCTGGAAATAGCGGTCCGCGGAACCGCGTGCCATGGCGGAGATGCTGCCCATACCGCGATAGGATTTGTACGAACGCCCCTGGTAGAGGAACACCTCGCCTGGCGCCTCGTCCGTGCCGGCTAGCAGGCTGCCGATCATCACGCATTCCGCGCCGGCGCCAAGCGCTTTGACGATGTCGCCGGAGGTGCGTATGCCGCCATCGGCAATACTCGGGATGTCGCGCGCCGCGCAGGCCGCCGCCGTTTCCATCACTGCGGAGAACTGCGGCACGCCCACGCCCGCCACCACCCGCGTGGTGCAGATGCTGCCAGGCCCGATGCCGATCTTCACGCAATCGGCACCTGCATCTATCAGCGCCACGGCGCCTTCGGGTGTTGCCACATTGCCCGCTACAACCTGCACAGCGTTGGAAAGCAGCTTTACGCGCGTCACCTGCGCCAGCACGCCCTGGCTATGCCCATGCGCGGTGTCGACCACGATGACATCGACGCCGGCGGCGATCAGCGCTTCCGCGCGCGCGCACCCGTCATCGCCCACGCCGGTAGCGGCCGCCACGCGCAACCGGCCGAGCTCATCCTTGTTGGCGAGCGGATGGGCCTGCGCCTTGTCCATGTCCTTCACGGTCACCAGGCCCACGCAGCGGAAATCCTCGTCCACAACAAGAAGCTTCTCGATCTTGTGGTGATGCAGCAGCCGCCTTGCCTCATCCGGCCCCGGGTTGCCGGTCACGGTCACCAGCTTCTCATGCGTCATCAGCTCACGCACCAGGATCGCCGGGTTGGTGGCGAAGCGCACGTCCCGGTTGGTCAGAATCCCCACCAGCCGGCCGTTGCCCTCCACCACCGGAATGCCGCTGATGCGCCACTGCGCCATCAGCGCGCGGGCCTCCGCCAGCGTCTGCCCGGGCCGGATCGTCACCGGGTTCACCACCATTCCGGACTCGAACTTCTTCACCGAGCGGACCTGCGCCACCTGCTCGTCCACCGTCAGGTTCTTGTGTATCACCCCGATGCCGCCCTGCTGCGCCATGGCGATCGCCATGGGCCCTTCGCTCACCGTATCCATCGCGGCGGCCAGAAGCGGAATGTTCAGCGAAATCGTCCTGGTCAGCCTGGTCCTGGTGTCCGTCAGGCCCGGCAACACCTGCGAGTAGGCGGGCACCACCAGCACGTCGTCGAACGCCAGCGCCTCGGCAATGCGCGTGATCTCGGGAAAGGTGTGGTCAGGGGCCATGGGCGCCGTGCTTTCGCTGCCTTGGCGCGGCTACATAGGCCGGTGGGGGCTTTTCAGCAACCGTGAACACAAGAAAGCAGGAGAGGCCTTCTTTTTTGCAAAAAAGAAGCAAAAAACTTTTGGGTCGGCTGTCGCGGACTCTCTGGAAAGGCTTGTTTGCTGCGTCGGCAGGCTGTGGCAGGCTGCGGACATGAAGCTGTTGCTGATCGCTCCCTTGCTTGGTCTGGCTGCGTGCCAGCACGGTCCGCGGTCGGGCACCGCTGCGGCGCCGCCGATCTGCCTGCGCAGCTACCAGATCGACCGGACGGACATCCCCGACGACAGCACCATCCTGTTCACCATGCTCGACCGCACCGTGTACAAGAATACTCTGCCGTTTTCCTGCTCCGGCCTGCGCCTGGACACACGCGGCTTCACCTACCAGCCGACCAACCCGGCCACCGACGAGATCTGCTCCAACCTGGTCACCATAGTCACCAACACCACGCACAACGTCTGCGAACTCGGTGCCTTCACGCAGCTCCCCGGCAAGGGCCATCTGTGACGTGACCGCCGAAGTCGCGCCAATTCATGTCGGCATCGGCGGCTGGACGTATCCCCCCTGGCGCGGCCGCTTCTACCCGGACGGCCTGCCGCACGCCCAGGAGCTCGCCTATGCCGGCGCGCGCCTGTCCGCCATCGAGATCAACGGCACCTTCTACCGCCACCAGGCGCCTGCCAGTTTCGCCGCATGGCGCGATGCGGTGCCGGACGGCTTCGTCTTCGCCGTCAAGGCCCACCGTGCCACAACGCAAGGCCGCGACCTGGCCGATGCCGGCCCCGCCATCGAGCGGTTCCTGCGCTCCGGCCTGACAGAGCTTGGCCCCAAGCTCGGGCCGATCCTGTGGCAGTTTGCACCCACGAAAAAATTCGATCCGGTCGTGATGGAGCTGTTTCTCGCCATGCTGCCCGTCAGCCTGGATGGCGTGGCGTTCCGTCACGCCGTGGAGGCGCGCCACGCCAGCTTTCTGGACCCCGCCTGGCCCACGCTTGCCGCCCGCTACAACGCGGCGGTCGCTGTCATCGAAAGTGACAAACAGGCGCTGCGCGGTGACGTGACGGCTGATTTCGTCTATGCGCGCCTGCAACGCAACGAAGGCGATGCAGCTGAAGGCTACGCGACGGGCGCGCTCGATGGTTGGGCGGAGCGGCTCCGGCGTTGGTCCACCGGACTGCCGGTCGAGGACCTGGAATGCGTCCTGCCGGACAAGATAGCTGCTGTGCCACGCGCGTGTTTTGCGTTCTTCATCAGCGGCGACAAGGAACGCGCGCCGGATGCAGCGCAGGCGATGCTGGGGCGGTTGAAGTAGCAAGCAAGGCCTTCTTTTTTTTAAAAAAGAAAGCCTTGCTTGCTTCCTCAGCTGCGCCCGTTCTGACCAGCGCGACGCAAAGAAGGCTTTCTGCCCTGCCCTACTGGACTTTCAACACGGCCGCCCGCAACGCCGCAAACACCTCGTCGATCTGCGCGCGGCTGATGATCAGCGGCGGCGAGATCGCCAGTATGTCCCCCGTCGCACGCACCAGCACGCCCGCTTCGTAACATGCGACGAACACCTCGTAGCCCCGCGCGCCAGGCGCGCCGGGCCGGGGTGCCAGTTCGATGCCGGCCACCATGCCGAGGTTGCGGATGTCGATGACGTGTTCCAGGTCCGCAAGACTATGCGCCGCATCCTCGAAATACGGCGACAGCTCGGCGGCGCGTTCGAACAGGCCTTCGTCCCTGTAGGTGTCCAGGGTGGCAATGGAGGCGGCGCAGGCCAGCACGTGCGAGGAGTAGGTGTAGCCGTGGTAGAACTCGATGCCCGCCGGCGCCGCCATGAACGTGTCGTGGACGGCCGCGCTCGTCACCACGGCGCCCATCGGCACGGTGGCGTTGGTGATGCCCTTTGCCAGGGTGACGATGTCCGGCACCACGCCGAAGCGGTCGATGGCGAACGGCGAGCCGAGGCGCCCGAACCCGCTTATCACCTCGTCGAAGATCAGCAGGATGCCGTGCCGCGTGCAGATCTCCCGCAGCCGCTCCAGATAGCCCACCGGCGGCACGAGCACGCCTGTGGAGCCGGCCAGCGGCTCCACGATCACCGCGGCGATGGTGCTGGGGTCGTGCAGCGCCACGATGCGCTCTAGCTGGTCGGCGAGTTCCGCACCGTGCAACGGCTGACCGCGGCTGTAGGCGTTGCGTGCCAGGTCATGCGTGTGCGGCAGGTGGTCTACGCCGCCCAGCATGGTGCCGAAATGCCGCCGGTTCGGGCCGATGCCGCCCACCGAAATGCCGCCGAACCCCACGCCGTGGTAGCCGCGCTCCCGGCCGATCAGCCGCGTGCGTGCGCCTTCGCCTCGCATGCGGTGGTAGGCCAGCGCGACCTTCAGCGCGGTGTCCACCGCCTCGGACCCGGAATTGACGTAGAACACATGGTCCAGCCCCTCGGGCAGCATCGCCGAGAGCCGCTGCGCCGCCTCGAACGCCAGCGGGTGGCCCATCTGGAACGCCGGCGAGAAATCCATCTGCGCCGCCTGCTTCTGGATCGCCTCCACGATGCGCGGCCGGCAATGCCCGGCGTTGACGCACCACAGGCCGGCGGCACCGTCCAGCACCTGGCGGCCGTCATGCGTTGTGTAGTGCATGTCCTTCGCGCCCACGAGCAGGCGCGGCGCCGCCTTGAACTGCCGGTTCGCGGTGAACGGCATCCAGAAGGCATCCAGGCTGTTGGTGGCGACCTGTGCGTCCATCGGTTTCGTCTCCAGGGCATCACGCCCGTGACCGCGATATTCGCGCCGCCCGGTCAAATCGTCTAGCGTGCAGCAGCCCTGCGCGACCAGCGCCGTCAAGCGGCGTTACCGGGGTGCAGTTAACAAGGGAGACCGCGATGTCGGACAATCCGCTCGACGATAGCGACGAGGGCCGCCAACAGCGCATACGCCAGCGCGCGTACCATCTGTGGGAGGCCGATGGCGGTCCGCACGGGCGTCATGACGAGTATTGGGAGAAGGCGCAGGCGCTGGTCGGCATGGAGGAGAGCGGCAATTCCGGCCAGCTGCCGAACCCGGCAAGCCTGCCTGGCGCCGACCCAGACCGGATTCAAATTATCGAAGAGGCGTCGATTCAGGATAACCTGGGCGAGTTTCCGGACAGGCTGGCCGACCAGGGTGAGCGTCGGCTCACGCCGGCCAAGGCGAACCGGAAGATCTGACAGAGGCTTGCGCCCTCTGATCATGCGAGACTGTGTCTTCCGCTGCGCCGCTGAACGGTAGACACAGCCTTGTTGCCTATTTCGGCACTACCGTCGCCGGCGGCTTCACGACCGGCATAGGCAGCGCCGGCTGAGCCTTCGGCTTCACCTGCATGCCCGGATCAACACGGGACGGCGGCTTAATTACGCCGTCCTTCGTCGCGGGCGCGGGTTGTGCCGCCGCGGCACTGACTACGAGCAAACCGCCCAGCGACGCCCGCCAGAGGCGTGGCAAGATCGTGCTTCGGCATGGGTTTGGCGTCATGGCGTCCGTTCCTTCTGTCTGCCAGGGCGCAACAGCCCTGTGAACCGCGCAAATCGGATCGCCCGATACGCGTCGCGCCAGAGCATTTCCGTTCGCAAGGGCTCACTGCGAATGCTCCAGCTATTTGATGTTGCGAGCATCTTTATCCGACAGGTGACCCTGGTTGATCGGATGA
>CAXUOA010000224.1:0-5066 GCA_964252625.1 uncultured Acetobacteraceae bacterium
AAGGCCTTCTTTTTTGAAAAAAAGAAGCAAAAAACTTTTGCTCCCTGTCGGCGACAGCGGAGCCTCGCGCGTCTTTCCGTGGAGTCCGCGACAGCGGAGTGAAAGTTTTTTGCGTCTTTTTTTCAAAAAAGAAGGCCTTGCTTCCCTGCGATGAACCTCACGCTCAAACGCATCGTCCGGCACCTGCCCGCAGCCCTGGGCGTCATGCTGCTGATCGGCGCCGTCTACGTCGTGCAACGCGAGTTCCGGCACCTGAACGTGCGCGACGTGGGGCACGCCCTGCACGCCATACCCAACCGCGCGTTGTGGGAAGCCGCCGTGCTGACGGTGCTCAGCTACGGGCTGCTGACGTTCTACGACAAGCTGGCCACCATCTATGCCGGGCACCACGTCAGCTACTGGCGCTGCGCGCTGGCCTCGTTCTGCGCCTACGCGCTGGCGCATAATCTGGGGTTCGCCGCGGTCTCCGGTGCTGCCGTGCGCTACCGGCTGTATGCCCATTGGGGCCTGTCGGCGGTGCAGATCGGCAAGGTCGTCGCTTTCAGCAGCCTGACGTTCGGGCTGGGCGGCATGATGCTGGGCGGCGCCATCCTGTTCACCGAGCCCGGGGCGGTGCCGGCGCTGGGCACGTACCTGCCGCACTGGCTGCTCTATCTTGCCGGGGCGGCGATGTGGACGGTGGTCGGCACGTATGTGATGCTCGCCAGCCTGTTTCCGGTGCTGCACGTGCGCGGCCGGCAGATCGAGCTGCCCGGCTGGAAGATGGCGCTGGCCCAGGTGGCGCTGGCCACGGCGGACGTCTCGCTGACCGCGTCCATCTTCTACGTGCTGCTGCCGGCGGTGCAGGCGCTCAGCTGGGTGCGCTTCCTGGCGGTCTATCTCGGGTCCTACGCGGCGGGGCTGGCGTCCAACGTGCCCGGCGGACTGGGCGTGTTCGATACGGCGATGCTGGTGGGGCTGAAGGCCACCCATCTGGCCGCGCCCGTTGTGCTGGGCGCCATCGCGGTGTTCCGGCTGTTCTACTACGTGGTGCCGCTGTTCCTGGCGGGCGCCCTGTTCGCGGGCAACGAGGTGCTGGCAAGCCGGCGCCGCATCGCCGGCGTGCCGGTGCCCGGGCAGGCACGGTGGAGCGAGCCGGACCTGGCGGTGGCGGCAAGCACCGGCGGTGTCGCGATCTGCGGGGCGATGCTGCTGTCCATCGGCGTGCTGGACACGCATCCGGACTACTCCTGGGTCGACCCGGATTTCGCGTCGTTCGCCGCAAGCGCCGGCCAGTACGTGCCGTCGCTGATCGGCACCGGGCTGATGGTGCTGGCGATCGGGCTCTCGCAGCGTGTGACGCTGGCCTGGGGAACCACGATTGCGTTCCTCCTGGCCGGTGCGGGAATGACGGCGCTGCAGGGCGAGCCGGCCTTCGTGCCGGCTATCCTGACCCTGGCGGCACTCTCGATAGCACCGTTTCGCGACGCATATTACCGGGCAGCGCGCCTGTTCAGCCATCCGTTGCGACCGGGGACCATCGTGCCCGTGCTGGCACTGCTGTTCAGCGTGATCTGGCTGGCGAGCTTCGAGCCCAAGGTGCGGAACCTGGCCCAGACGAGCTGGTGGGCGATCGTGCTGTCCGGCCGCGCGCCGCTGCCGATACGCGAGGCGGTGGCGCTGGCGGTGTGCCTGGCGCTTGCGGCACTATGGGGGGTGATCCGGCCGGGGCGGGTGCGCTGCATGGCCTGGAACGCGGAGAGCCGCCTGCGTTATGCCGCACTTGGCGCCCTGCCGCCGGCCGAGGCGGACGGGCTGGTGATGGGCGAGGCCGGCCGCTCCGGCATCGCGTTCCGCCGTATCGGGCGCGTTCTGCTGGGGCTGGGTGATCCTGTCGGTGCCGAGAGCGACCGTGTGTCCGCCGTCTGGCGGCTGCGCGACCTGGCGCAGCAGGAGGGCTGCGACGCGGCGGTCTGGCGCGCCGGGGCGGGATTGCTGAAAGTGTATGCGGATCTGGGGCTGACCGCGCTGCCGCTCGGCCCAGACGGGCTGCCGTTGCCGGACGGCACGGCGCCCGGGCCGGCCAGCAGGTACCTGTGCTGCGTTGTGGAGCGGCATCTGGGGGTGTTGCTGCCGTTGCTGCCTAAGCTGGGCAAGCGGCGGTTCCAGACCGCGCTCTAGCAGGTGGGGCGCAAAGGCAGAGTCCAGGCCGTGCTTTCACGAGCAATCCGCTGTCGGATTGACCCTCGGGCAAGGAAGAAAGGCCTTCTTTTTTGAAAAAAAGAAGCAAAAAACTTTTGCTTCCTGCGCAGGCTCACATGCCTCGATTGATTCAAAAACAGGTTGGTGCTGCAAATGCGAGGGGACGTAGAAGTCTTTTGGTCCTTTTTTTAAAAAAGGACTGCTTTCTTACTGTGCCTCAGTTTCAATGCCGGCTTGTATCACGCACACCGCGCCAGATCTGTTTCTCAAGCTTGTGTATCCAGCCCGCCAGACCCCTCGGCCTTTGCGACCACGACCATAGCCGGCCGCAGCAGCCGGCCGTTCAGCGTCCAGGCCCGGCTCCAGGACTGCATGACCGTTCCGGGTGGGTGTTCGCCGGTGGGCTGCTCAGCCATGGCCTGATGCAGGTTGGCATCGAACGGTTTGCCCACCGGATCGTCACCCTGGATGCCGTTCCGCTCCAGCAGCGCCACGAAGCTCCGCTCGACGCCTTCAAACCCATCGCGCAGCTTAGTCACAATCTCCGGCTCACCGGACGCCATCGCGGGCAGGCTGGAGATGCCGCGGCGCAGGTTTTCGGCGGCTTCCACAACATCCTTGGCGAATTTCTGAACCGCGTATTGCCGCGTCTCATCCACTTCGCGGCGGCCGCGTGCCTTGATGTTCTGCGTCTCGGCTTCGGCGCGCATCCATTTGTCGCGCATCTCGTCGCGCTCGGCTTCCAGCTCGGCGATCCGCCGTGCGGCCTCGCTCATCAGGGCTTCCGGGCCGGAAGTGTCGCCGGCAGTCTCGGGCTGTTCGAACGTATCACTCATGCTGCCGGAGGTAGGCGATCCGGCTTGACGGAACAAGGGCGGTCATGGGACGGCGGCCACGCCGCTAGGCCGTCTTCGTGCGCACCCGGGCGATAACGAGCTGGCCCGGCACCCGGTAGGCAACGCGCCAGCTCAGGCGCACCGGCCGTCCTGGCCCTATCGCCTGCCAGACGAGAAACAGCATGGCGCAGACCGCGGCCAGGATCAGCAGGGGAACCAGCACCCGGACGATCTGCTCGTGAGAGGTGGGGGGTGGCAGCGCCGGTGCGTGCGTGGGCAGAGGCACGATTTCGCCGCGCCGGGGTGGAGGCACGACGTGGTGCGGCCCACGCACCAGTTCCGGCGTGCTGCTTGGCCATAGCAGCCACTCGGCGCCGAGCAGGGCCGCGAGCACCGTGCAGGCCGCGATCACCGTTCCCATGCCGGCCTGCAGCAGAATACGGTCCGTGCGGCCGTCGGTCTTGCGGCGCCGGTCCTGCCTGCCACGGGTCGGCCCGGGGTGCTGGCGGTAGCCATCCGTTATGCGGCCGACCGTGGGTGCCACGATGTAGGCCGGCACGGCTTGCCCCGGCGCGGCCTGCTCCAGCGCGGCGGCTTCCTGGCCGCCTCGGTAGGCCAGGCTTGCGGCGTATGCGCGCAGCGCCTCGGACCCCTCGACGACGATGAAGCGGGGCGAACGTGTCAGCGCGGCATCCAGCTCGTCACGGGTGCGGACGCGGGCGGCGGCAAAGAAGCGGATTGCGTGCCAGATATGGCGGAGCATGGGCAGCCTCTGGCTGTCGGATCAGGAGGGCATCTAGCCCAGAGGCCGGCTTTACAAAAGCCGAAAGCAGGCAAGGCCAGGGGTGTCGTGCGCAGCATGCTCTCGCGTGACGCTCCCGATCGGCGCAGGACGGTCGTTTGTAAAACCCTCTCTATGGATGGGGGTCTGGGGCCTCGCCCAGCGGGGTTTGGGGCAGCGCTCCAACCTTGCTTACCGGTAAAAACCAGGACCGAACGATGAGTGCCCCCGGTTACCCGAGCAACTGCCCGATCACCCGCGCCGTATAATCCACCACGGGGATGATGCGCCCGTAATTGATCCGCGTGGGGCCGATCACGCCGATGGCGCCGACAATGCGGTCCGCCTGGTTGCGGGCCGGCGCCACGATCATCGAGACGCCGCTGGAGCCGAACAGGGCGCTCTCCGCGCCGATGAAGATGCGCACTCCGTCGGATTGCTCGGCCAGTTCGAGCAGCCGCATCATCGTCTCCTGCGTCTCCAGCCGGTCGAACAGCACCTGGATGGCGGCGAGGTTCTCGATCTGCGTCACGTCGGCCAGCAGCCGGCTTTGGCCGCGTACGATGAGGCTGCCGCCGCGCGAGGCCACGTCCGTCCAGGTGGCAAGGCCGGCCTCGACGACGCCCGCGGCGAGAATGTCCAGCTGGCCGCGGTCGAGCGCCATCTCCTCGGCCACGCGGCGACGCAGGTCGGTCAGCGTGCGCCCGGCGGCGCGTGCGTTCAGGTAGTTGGCGGCTTCCGTCAGCGCCGAGGGTGGCAAGCCCGCGGGTATCTGGATGACGCGGTTTTCCACCTGGCCGTCGGCGGCCACCAGGATCACCAGTGCACGGCCGGAGCCCAGGGATGCGAACTCGATATGCTTGATGGCGCCGTCCGATTTCGGTGCGAGTACCATGCCGGCCGCCTGGCTGAGGCCGGACAGCATGGCGGACGCGTCGGCAAGCGTGTCCTGCAGGCTGCGGCCGTGGGCTTCCAGCTGGCGGCTGATCACCTCGCGCTCGTCGTCCGGCAGGTCACCGAACTGCAGCAGGCCGTCGACGAAAAGGCGCAGGCCGCGGTCGGTGGGCAGGCGCCCGGCGCTGGTGTGCGGCGCGAAAAGCAGGCCGGCATCGGTCAGGTCCGCCATCACGTTGCGTATGGTGGCAGGCGAGAGCGCGATGGGCAGGCGGCGTGCCAGAGTGCGGCTGCCTACGGGCTCGCCGGTGCCCACATACTGCTCGACGATCTCGCGCAGGACAGCGGCGGCGCGGGGGTCCAGGCCGGGGGGG